>CALVFE010000005.1 GCA_944326765.1 uncultured Elusimicrobiales bacterium
TCCGCCAGGTTATTGCCAAATAAACATCTTGGTGCGGCTACATCAAATACAACCTGTTGTTTTTTGCTGTGATAAGATACCACCGGCTTATTGTGGGGATTCTTAATTCGCTGGGCTTTCAAGGCCTCTATCGCCCCTGGCCACATTTCTTTTACATTTTCTGGTTCAATACCACCTTTTATTCGATCTATCATACTTGCTGAAACTCCTTCAGTTCAAATCCAAGATTTTTCAATCTGGGAACTCTTTCGGGTTCAACAAATGTATAAGTGTATACCTTCTTTAATCTCTCTTAATAAAAGTTATGGGCTTTCTGGGTGGCCTTATAAACTGCCATTAAAGCTCATCAATCCCGTTATAATTTCTTATCCTCCCTTACTACTTAATGTATAAGTGTATACCAAGTACAATTCCTATTTACGGTATGGCGCTTTCAACCTGTATATTGGGGATCTTTTAGGCAAAAATCTTCTTGCCCGTTCTATATAATGGGTAAGTGTATACCATTTTTAACTTTTGCTTAGAAATATAGCATCAGGTAAACAGTCTAGGAGAGTGCTACCCGCGCTTTGCACACGATTGCACTAGCCTTCTTATTTCCAGCATCTTATTTGAGAAATATAATTTACAGATGATAGGGACAAAAGCCCTAATCAAAGCTGTCCCTAAAGGCCTAGTTTTGAGGGGCAGTATCGTGTACTGAAAAGGGTGGCAAAATCCCCGAGGGTATTCTTCCATAAATTCGGGTGTTTGGTAACTTTTTAATGGGGAAAATTATATGGGATAAGACTTGTGATTGTTGATTTCCCCTGCCTACTAAGCACATGATCTAAGGAACAATATAATTGCAGGCAAAAGGAAATTCTCTAAAAATTTTCAGAAAAAATTTTTGACCGGACTTTTATTTGAAAAGTCCAAAATTTATTTTTGTGATGTTGTCTTCCTCTCTTGGTGGTCTCCGTCCGCCGTCCTTATTTTTGGCAAGCGAAAAATAGCGGACGAACAGAGAATTAGTCATCATCTGGTGTATTAATTGATGAACTAAATTTAAGGGTTTATAAGAAAACGAGGAACGCTAGCAAAATATAATATTAATCTTCTTCTTTTCATGTATCTATAAGCGCTCCAAGATATTTAATTTTTTCAGCATCCTTTGTTCTTTTTTTAATTCTTTCCAAATATTTGATTGATATTTGAAAGGAACTGTATGTAAATGAAAAACTCTTTTTCCAGTAATATCTAAAAAGAAAACTTTATCAAACTTTGAATAAAAAAATTGCTGAGTTAACTTTTCATCAAAAAATACATTCTCGGAAGATAACATCCTATTTGCGCTAACTAATAAATATACTTGATCGGCATATTTTTTATAATGTTTTAATTTATCTTGCTTTTTAATGATCACTTTTTGAAGCAATTTATAAGGGTGTTGATTCATCCAAATCGGATTAATACGTTTCCAATGTGTGGGTTGTTCCCAACCCGTGTTATATACATAAACTCTTCCTTCACGATTGCGATCTAAATACAACAGAAAGGTTCTGCTTTTGCAAGGTTTTATTTTTTTGATTCTTTTAACATTTGCAAGCAAAAGGCGCACTATTTCCTTAGTTAATCTCTCCGCCTTATTTTTATTGATGTCTTCAGTATGCCATAAATGTACTGATGCTAGAAAATTTAATGAGGAATGCTCCTGATATATTTTTTGGGCATTACTTATGATGGAATTTAATAATCTTTCTTTTGCCGCCTTTTTAGTACCGGATTTCCCTACGCAACGTGTCAATTCAATGCCTAAAATACCAGTTTTTGTATTGAATCTAAAATCAATGGCGCGATTCGTTTCTTCAATCATAGAAGCTAATGGTACTATAGGATTTAACCGTAGAAAAAGCGTCAAGATATTTTTTTCATAAGTATATTTTTGTATTTCTGCTTGAGACGACATAGTTTTATATCTCCAACATATCACCCTTTGGGATGATAACTTATATTTCTTAAACTTATATTTGTAGCTGACAAAAATTGAGCTTCATCTCTAGGAAAAGATTTGCTACTCGTGGTTAATTTGCATGCTAGTATAACGATATTAATATACAGGGATTCAAGGCTTTTTGAGATAAAATATTTTATAATAAATTATATTCTTAAAGGAGTATTTTTATATTGGAATAAGCCTTAAACGTGGCTTATATAAAATTTATTCTGTTTTTGGGATCCTATCGGAAGGATAGGATAGCTATTGGGAAACCAATATCTAAGCTCACCAAAAACAGCCTATTTAGACACAATAACCGAAAGCTGATCCCTTTCACCTTATTGTGTCCAATGCTTCTTGCCATCTTTTTGATGGCAAGAAGTTACGGCTGTTTATATATCCAGGGCTGAGCTTAGACTTGGATTAGACAGCCGTTTTTTATTTTCCTCCTCTCCTTTCGGATTCCAATTTTTTCTATATGGAACGAAAGGAACAACAAATAAAAAGCGAACATCGTGTAGCCACGTTTGGCGAAGTTCTTACCGCTCGCCGTGAAGTGGAGGCGATGTTGGACCTCGTCAAAAATGAAGCCGAACGAATAGATAGTCGCTTTCTGGAACCGGCGTGTGGAACAGGCAATTTTCTTACTGCTATTTTGGAAAGGAAGCTTAAAACATTGCGGGCCCGCTACCGCACCAAAAAGGCTGATTTTGAAGTCCAACTTCTTTCCGCTATAGGAAGTATTTACGGAATTGATCTATTAGAAGACAATGTCCGGGAATCGCGAGAGCGCCTCTTTGATTTGGCGGTTCAAGGATATAAAGATTCTATTCATAAGGCCCCAGATGAGACCTTCCAGCAAATTATCCGTTTGATATTGAGTAAAAATATTTTACAAGGGGATTCCTTAAATGGGATAGACCAAATTGTATTTACTCAATGGACTCTCGTTGGCTATCGTTTTATCCTCGAGGAATACAATTTCAAATCTCTAAATAACAACACTCCTGAGCCTGGCCAACTATTCCAATCGTCTTTGTGTGATGCTCAGCATAAACCTGTGTACATTCCACAAGCCTTAAAACGATATCCACCCATACACTATCGTAAATTATTGGAGGGAAATAAATGACCTTTCTAAAAGAGCTTCATAAGCCAGATATTTTAGATTGTATTGCGCATTTATCTTCAGATGAAGTATTTACGCCACCTAAATTGGTAAATGAAATGTTGAATCTGCTCCCACCAGAGTTATTCACCAGCCCAGACACCAAATTTTTAGAACCGGGGTGTAAATCCGGTGTTTTTTTAAGAGAAATAGCCAAGCGGTTAATCGAAGGATTAAAAGAACGAATTCCAGATTTACAGCAACGCATTGAGCATATTTTTACTAAACAATTATATGGAATTGCCATTACAGAATTAACGGGGTTACTGGCACGTCGTTCTGTCTATTGTTCAAAAAGTGCCAATGGAAAATATTCTGTCTGCCACTTTGCTACATCCGATGGTAATATAGAGTACACCCGCACGGAACATATATGGAAAAATGGAAAATGCATCTTGTGCGGAGCAAGTCAAAGCCAGTACGATCGAGGAGATATTTTAGAAACTCACGCATATAGTTTTATTCACTGTAACGAAGAAGAGAATACAGCACAGTGGAAGAGGTTAAAAGATATGAAATTTGATGTCATTATTGGAAATCCGCCTTATCAATTAAGTGATGGAGGAAATGGCGCAAGTGCCCGTCCAATTTATCAATTGTTTGTGGAACAAGCGAAGCGTCTTAATCCTCGTTATATTACTATGATTACTCCTTCTCGTTGGTTCGCTGGAGGAAAGGGGTTAGACCAATTCAGAGAATCTTGTTTAGCTGATGAACATTTGCGTGTCATCGTAGACTTCGTGAATGCCAAAGATTGTTTCCCAGGGATTAGTTTAAGTGGCGGTGTAAATTATTTCTTATGGGACAGGGACCATTCGGGGGAATGCTTATTTATCAATCATCATGATAAAAAAACGAGTTCCTTGACTCGTAAGCTGAATGAATTCCCTATATTTATTCGGTTTAATGAAGCTATTCAAATAATTAGAAAAACTCAGCAGTTCAAGGAACCTGTTTTAACCAATATTGTGAGTTCGCGTAATCCATTTGGTATCCCATCTTACGAGAGAGGGGATTTTACAGCGTTTCATCATGCGTTGAAATTGTTCTCGAGCAAAGGGACTGGTTATATATCATCTAACGCGATAACTGGCAAAAATGTTGAATTGTCTACTTATAAATTAATGCTGAGTAAAGTTACTTCTGAACACGCTGGGGAGCCAGATAAAGAGGGAAAATTTAAAATTATATCCACAATACAGATTTTAAAACCTAATGAAATATGCACCGATTCTTATTTAACTATTGGCAATTTTAAAATTTTGGAAGAAGCTCAAAATGCATTGAAATATTTAAAGACGAAATTTGCTCGATTTTTATTACTCCAAGGAGTATCTTCTATTAATTTATCAAAAGAAAAATTTTTATTTGTTCCGATCCAGAACTTTACACAAGAATGGAGCGATGAAAAGTTATACAAAAAATACGGGCTTACCAAAGAAGAAATTGAGTTCATTGAATCCATGATTAAGCCTATGGAATAGGAGAGAGCGATGCCCGAATTATTGAATGGTCATAAAGTACCTAAAATTTATGTTTATACAGAACCCCAATACAAAACTGCTGAATGGGAAGGCGCCCGTAATGGAAGGGGTTTTTTAAAAATCGGTTTTACAACGGGGAACGTAGCAGAACGCATCCGTCAGCAATTTCCGACGCATAAGCCAATAGACAACCCCTTTGAAATCTTATTGGAAGAGGTCGCCATTCGGCAAGACGGTACATATTTTACCGATAAAGACGTCCACCGTATTTTGCGTAAAAATGGGGTGATGGAACGAACCACACAGGGCAAACATACCGAATGGTTTGAATGTACCTTGGAAGAGGTAGAAACTGCCATTTTTGCCGTTAAAAACCATAAAACTAACATTACAGAGCGCCATTTTGATTTTGCTATGAGGCCTGAACAAAAAAAGGCCGTAGAAGTAACCAGTGCTTATTTTAAAAACTTTTCTTATGAAAGGGAGCATAAAGCCCCGCATTTTTTATGGAATGCTAAAATGCGATTTGGCAAAACTTTTACGGCCTACCAATTGGCAAAAAAAATGGGCTGGAAAAAAGTGTTGGTGCTTACTTTTAAGCCAGCGGTACAAAACTCCTGGGAATCTGATTTAATGAGCCATGTGGATTTTAAGGATTGGCAATTTATTTCTCGGACAGGTACGCAATATAAAGACATAGACCCACAAAAGCCATTTGTATGGTTTGCTAGTTTTCAGGATGTCCTTCAAAAAACAGATGCTGGTGGTATCAAACCTCGCAATGAGGAAATACACTGTATCAACTGGGATTGCATCATATTGGATGAATATCATTTTGGCGCTTGGCGGGAGAATGCTAAAGATCTGTACGATGCAGAGGATAAAGCCGAGCAAAAAAAGCAAGACGGAGACGGCTTGGAATATTATGACGAAGAACAAATGCCGCTTACAACAAATGCATATTTGTATTTATCCGGTACTCCGTTCCGGGCGTTGCATAATGGAGAATTTTTAGAAGACCAAATATTCAACTGGACCTATACCGACGAACAAGAAGCCAAGGAAGAATGGCCAAACGATAAAGGTGAAAATCCTTATTTGGAATTGCCCAAAATGGTTATGATGACCTATCAAATGCCGGAAGAAATTCGTTCTATTGCACTATTAGGAGAATATAACGTATTTGACCTCAATGAATTCTTCAAGGCCAAAGAAGAAGGGGGCGTGTGCAAGTTCCTGCACGAAGCCGAAGTAACCGACTGGTTAAATTTAATTCGTGGCCAGTACAAGCCTACTACCCTGGACGACTTAAAAATAGGGAAAAAACCTCCTATGCCTTATTCTGATATTCGATTATTGAGTGCATTAACACACACATTTTGGTTTCTGCCATCAGTGGCCAGTTGTAAGGCCATGGGGGAACTCCTTTCCAAACATCCTTTTTATAAAGAATATAAGATCATTGTATGTGCTGGGGCTGAAGCCGGTATAGGAGTAGAGGCAATGAAGCCTGTACGACAGGCTATAGGTAAAGGATTTGATACAAAAACGATCACTTTATCTTGTGGGAAATTGACCACCGGAGTCACCGTCCCAGAGTGGGGTGGAATTTTTATGTTGCGTAATACTTCTAGCCCTGAAACATACTTCCAATCGGCTTTTCGGGTCCAATCTCCTTGGACGGTACGGAATCCAGACGGATTGAATCCGAATGAAAAGAGCATTATTAAAGACACTTGTTATGTTTTTGATTTTGCCCCGGATCGTGCCTTAAATCAAATTGCCGAATATAGCGCACGGCTTAGTGCTAATAATAAAGAATCACCAGAAAAAAGGGTAGAAGAGTTTATTCATTTTCTACCCGTTCTTTGCTACGATGGCAGTAGTATGGAATTAATCAATGCCAGTGAGCTTTTGGATTTAGTTATTTCAGGAACTGCTTCGTCTATGTTAGCTAGACGTTGGGAAAGTGCCTTGCTTGTTAATGTAGATAATCCAACATTAATCAAATTATTGGGAAATGATAAAGCAATGGAGGCTCTTTCTCGCATCGAGGGGTTTAGAAACCTGAATAAAGATATTACGACATTAGTCAATAAATCAGAAGCCTTAAAGAAAGTAAAACTAGAAAACAAAGATAAGATGTCTAGAAAAGACAAAAAAGAACTTACAGAGGAAGAAAAAGAGATTAAGTCAAAGCGTAAAGAGATACAAGAAAAATTGCTTAAGTTTGCTACGCGTATACCTGTATTTATGTATTTAACAGACTATCGTGAACAGACCTTACACGATGTTATAACGCAACTAGAACCTGAACTGTTCCAAAAAGTCACCGGCCTCACCATTCCTGATTTTGAATTACTGGTAAGTATTGGTATATTTAACGAACAGGTCATGAACTCGGCTGTATTTGCCTTTAGACGTTATGAAGAGGCCAGTTTGTCCTATACAGGTATAGTCAAACACAATGAACTATTAATCGGCGGTTTTAATACGAAGATTGAACGTAAGGAGTACGAAAGTATTACGATGTAAAAAAATGAAAGAAAAGTTTTATGTAGTTAAAATAGTATGAACTTGACATTTTTGTGGAAACTTTATATTATTGTGTAGAGGTGGCTTATGGCAAATGAAAAAATAGGGACGAGATACACTTTGGAAGACTTGCCCGATACTATGATAAAGGAATTGTCTCGCGCGCACAAGAACAACCGTGACGAGCAACTCTTTGAAATTTTAGAAAAGCAGTTCGGAGGAGCTGCTTCTGTAGACGAGTTATGGGTTGCCTTATATCGGCAAACAAAGCAGGAAATACAACGGCGGTTAATAGGGGCGGCTATACGTCGTTTAGTTGCCGAAGGTAGAATCCAAAATATTCCTAAAAGGAAAGGATGTTATGCTACCCCACAATGGCTGAAAGAACATCCTCAGCCAACAGATGTTTCACAAATTTAATAAAGGGCACAACTGTTTTAACAGTTGCACCCTTATTAATACGGGAGCTACTTATTAAAGTGGCTTTTGGAAGGGCCAGAATTAAAAGTAGCTATTTATTCTAACAAAATTATAATAGCAATTTTGGCCTCTCCAATCAATCCCTACAGGGATTAAGGAGAAAACAAATGCCAGAAAAGGCTAGTAATATTATTCAAGAAGTTGATGGTTATATTAAAAAAGGCGGACGCCCTTATGGGGATTGGTATGTAGGAATTACAGATAATCCAATACGCCGTTTATTCTTAGAACATAATGTTTCAAGGGAAACGGGACAGTGGATATATCGGGAAGCTTATTCCGATACCAGTGCCAGAGAAGTAGAATCTTTCTTCTTGGATTATAAAGGGACTCAAGGTGGGCCCGGCGGGGGAGATGAAAACTCTCGCTTTGTATATGCCTATCGGATCACGTCCGCAACGAAAGAATAATATCCAACCCCGGGTTTAAGCCCGGGGTATTTTATATTATCTACGCTGGAATGTTTAGCGGATTAAAGGTCTATGCTTCATTTTTTCTTTTGCTTCCTTGCGAGATAACCGTCAATTTTAGAATGATATAGGTTAAATAAGGATTGCTTGTCACCCTTCCCGCGTAGTAATCCGCCTTCCGTCGGAAAATGGTTGGCAAATTGCCAAAATAAGGCCCAGAAAAGGCCTGGTTGTATAGCTAAGAATATTGCCAAAATCTTGCCAATAAAACTACAAAAACCTGCAAAAAATAGCAAAAAAGACCGTTTGGAGACTTGTACCTGCAAAGTCTTAAAATAGGGGGGAAATAAAAAATCCTCGTCGGAGGACGAGGATTTGGAATGGTGCCCAGTATAGGGATCGAACCTATGACCTTTCCCATGTCAAGGGAACGCGCTACCGCTGCGCCAACTGGGCTTAAATCGGTTTAAGTACTTTTCTATTATAGCATATTTGTTTTAGGAAGGGGGAAACCTCGTCGGAGCAATGCTTTTTGGAGCTTTAATTTCACGCCACAAGAGCTTGCAATATACTCTTTAGATTGTCTTTATGAGTAAGAAAAGGGTTAGTATTATTTCAGCTTGCGTCAAATAAACGGGTTTGATAAGATAATAATAAGTATTTTAGTAAAAAGGGCATATAGACATACATCGATAATTAACACCTATATACGATTTAAAGATTATTGTCGGATGCATGGGGAAAGCCTATGCATGGGGGAAAAGAAAAATCTTTCTTCTATTGAGAGTCCGAGAATAATCGCCTGCTTTACACCCACCCCTTCGGGGGTAGGTGGGCGACGATTATCAAGGTCACTCTCAATGCTTTGAAATCGTCGTTTTTTATGAGCAAATCCCCTGTTAATACATCTCATGAAGGAGAAGGAGGCAAATTGACTGTTTGCTAAAGCGCATCTGATAAACGCGTTTTGTGTGCGTATTGAAAATTCAAAACCCATCAGAAACGCATTGTCTCGACGCTTGAATACCTGAAAGCGTTATCGCAGCCAATGAGGGATAAGGAAACGGGGGAAGTATTTCTCCGCCATTGAAGCGCTTTCCTGCAGATCCGGGGCCAAAGTCGGCTTGAAAGGTAACACTTTTCACAATTAAAAACACTTCCTTGCAATAACTTTCCGCCTGCATCATGATCCATACCTAACTGGTAAGGCATCTTGGGGCATAGTTTCGCCCGGATGAGCAACCGTTACGCGCATTTCAGTCCGCAATGCTTGCGGGAAGTAATTGCTTATATGAGCCAGAAACCCTTAGCTTGAGAGTGACCGAAGGGGGTAGAAGCCCCGGCTTTTTCTGATAGCCGGGGCTCTATATAGGGGAAAAATGATATTTTGGACACTGACTGCGTTCAAAAGTACAACTCGGAGTGGGTAAAAACAAAAAAATTCTCGTTGTGAAACGAGAATTTTTTCTGTTATAAAACGGGAAAGAAAGGCTTCCCCGTCTAGGGAACGGGCTACTTAAAACTCCACGCGTTTCCCATGGTATCCTCGATATATTCCAACAAGCCTTTATGCAGCTGAATTTGTTTGTTAATGCGGATTCGGTGAATTTTGGCGGGATTTTCTTTGGAAGGGATTTCCAAAAACACCTGCGTGGCGCCGCGTGTCATATCCAGATAACTTTTGAGTTTTTGCAGGGCGTGATTGGAATAATGGGCTGGGATACGGATCGTAAATTCCCGCGCGTTATTGGCAATCAGTTCAATAACGCTGTTGGCTTCTTTTAAATTTAATTCCGTGCGGGCGCTTTCGTCATCTACGCGGATATCCCCCACAAAACTCAAAATGGCGTTGGGGGCCAGTTTGTGCGACATATCCTTAAAAGCATTCGAGAACGCATTTACCATAATCGAGCCGGTGCAGTCTTCTATCATCATCTGCGCCCATTCTTTTTTTTGTTTGTTTTGTCTTTTTTTGAATAAAGTAATAATGCCCAATACGTTTAAACGGCCTGTCGCGCGCCCTTCCAAGATATCGATGATAGGCGTGCATCTGAGCTGCGGCAAATACTCTTGATATTTGGCCATGGGGTGTCCGCTGAAATAGAGCCCCAACACTTCTTTTTCGAAATTGAGCAATTCGCTTTGTGTCAGCGGGTTGGCGGCCACGGGCGTTTTTTGTTTGACGCTTAAAACGGAAGTAAAATCATCGCCAAACAAATTACATGTATTTTTTTCTTTTTCCTTGGCCACCATATGGGCCAGATCCATCGCGTTGTCGATGTTGACCAGGATATTTGCCCGGGTAATTTTGGGATCTTGTCCGGGGGCGGTGCTGTCCAAAGCTCCGGCTTTAGCCAAGCTTTCAATCGTTTTCTTGTTAGCTTGGAACAAATCAATTCGGCTGCACAAATCCTCCAGCGATTTGTAAGGACCGTCTTTTTCCCGTTCTTTGACGATGGATAGACAGCCTTCCTCGCCGGCGTTTTTGATGGCTTCCAGTGCATAGCGAATATATTCTTTGCCGTTAATTTTTTCCACTGAAAATTCCGGCTGGGATTTGTTGATATCCGGCGGCAAAATTTCAAAACCCATATTGCGCGCTTCTTCCAGATAGGTAACGATTTTATTTTCTTTGTCGTCCGCGCCGATGGCGTTATGCCCGATTTCGTTAGTAAGCGCGGCGCACATAAATTCGATGGGATAATTGGCTTTCAGATAAGCGGTTTGGTAGGATACTAATCCGTAGGCAAACGAGTGGGATTTGTTAAACCCGTATCCGGCAAAGGCTTTCATTTGTTCAAAAATATGCGTGGCGGTTTTTTCGGCGATATGATGAACCCGGCAGCCTTCCACGAATTTTTTGCTGAATTTTTCCATCACGTCCATCTTTTTTTTGCCCATGGCTTTGCGCAGGGTGTCGGCTTCTCCGGGAGTAAACCCGCCCAATCGTTTGGAAATTTCCATAATTTGTTCCTGATACACCATGCATCCGTAGGTGTCTTTGAGCGTTTCTGCCAGCAGGGGGGTTTCGTAAACAATTTTTTCCTGACCGTTTTTGCGGCGCACAAACATATCCATCATACCCGATTCCATCGGCCCGGGGCGATACAAAGCCACTAAGGCGGACACGTCGCTGAATTTAGTAGGCTGTAATTTTTTAATAAGGTCACGCATTCCGCCGCTTTCTAATTGAAAGACCCCCAATGTTTTACAGGCGCAGAGCAGGTCAAACGTTTTTTTGTCATCTAACGGGATTTTGTTGATATCGAAGTTGGGATTATGGCGTGCGCGGATCATTTTTTCGGCGCTGTCTATCACGGTTAAAGTGCGCAGTCCCAGGAAATCCATTTTTAAGAGCCCCAGATTGGAACAGGGTTCTCCTTCGAATTGGGTGGTAATGGCGTCGCGCGAACTGCGCGAAAGGGGCACATATTCGGAAACGGCTTCTTTGGTAATCAATACGCCGGCGGCGTGGATGCCGGTGTGGCGTTTTAATCCTTCCAATTTGCGCGCCATTTCATAGAGCCGTTTGCTTTGGGGATTGTTTTCGATTTCTTTTTGCAGATCGTTGATTTCCAACGCTTTTTCCAACGTCATTTTAGGATCGTTGGGAATCATTTTGGCGATACGGATAGCGTCTGCCAAAGGAATTTCCATGGCGCGGGCTACGTCTTTTAGCACCAGTTTGGCCTTCATGGTTCCAAACGTGATGATTTGGGAAACTTTATCGCTTCCGTATTTGCTGCGCACATAATCGATGACGCGTTCGCGTCCGGCGTCGGACATATCGATATCCAAGTCCGGCATGCTGACGCGGTCCGGATTCAAAAAACGTTCAAAAAGCAATTTGTTTTCAATGGGGTCAATGCGGGTGATGTCCAGGCTGTAGGCCACCAGCGATCCGGCGCCGGATCCGCGTCCGGGGCCAATCGGGATTCCGTTGGCGCGCGCCCAGTTGATAAAATCCTGTACGATGAGGAAGTAACAATCAAACCCCATATTAATAATTACGTCAAATTCATATTCCAGCTGTTTCCAATAATGATCCGGCACCCGGCCGTTCATTTTTTGGGTCAGGCCTTTGCGGCACAGATCCTTAAAATACTCGGCGGAGCTGGTAAATTCGGGGGGAATATCAAATTTCGGCAGAATGAAGCCGTGTTCCGGGAATTGCAGGTTACATTTTTCGGCGATGGCCAACGTGTTGGAACAAGCTTCGGGGGTATGGGAAAAGAGCGCGCACATTTCTTCGGGTGATTTAAAATACAATTCGTGCGACATTTTCATCCGGTGCGGATCGTTGAGGGTTTTTCCCGTGGAAATGCAGACATGCACATCATGCGCTTCCCACTCCTCTTTTTTTTCGTAGTGGCAGTCGTTCGTGGCCACGACGGGGATTCCCGTTCGCTTGGCGACGTCTTTCAATAAAGGCATCGCTTCCACTTCTTCCCGAATGCCGTGATCCATCAGTTCAATATAATAGTTGCCTTTGCCGAAGATATCTTCATATTCTTTGGCCAGGCGGCACGCTTTTTCAAACCCGCCTTCTTCGCGCACATATTGGGACAGAAATCCCTTTAAACAGCCGGAAAGGCATAACAGTCCGCCGCTGTATTGGGCCAGCAGTTCCTTGTCTATGCGGGCGTGATAGTAGTATCCGTCCACCCAGGCCAGGGAGTTTAATTTCATTAAGTTTTTGTACCCTTCGTGGTTTCGTACCAGAATGGTTAAATGCCCGGTGCGGGATTTATCTCTTTCGGTGTATTTGCCTTCCGTAATATAGAATTCACAGCCGATAATGGGTTTGATGCCGGCGGCGTGTGCTGATTCATAAAAATCCAATGCGCCGTACATATTGCCGTGATCGGTCATGGCCATAGCAGGGATTTTTTGGGCGGCCAAACTCTGCAAAAAGTGGGAGGGCTTGTGGTTTTCCGATACCCGCAGCATACCGTCTAAGAGGGAATATTCCGTATGATTATGCAGGTGTACAAATTCGGCCATAAGAAAGAGAATCCTTGTTACAATGACGGCTGGGCGCGATGGGTACGCGCAGGACCGGAAAGGTCCAAAATGTTATAAGATATCTATATGAAACATTATAGTAAATTAAAAGAAACAAAAATTTCTTCCAAGACGCTTTTTCGCGGCGTTTTAGGGGTAAAATTAGACGAAGTGAAATTGCTGAACGGACGCACTTCTACCCGCTTGTATTTTGATCATCACGGTGCCAGCGGCATTTTGCCTGTGGAGAACGGGAATGTCTATTTGGTGCAGCAGTATCGGTATCCGATTCGGCAGGCGACTTGGGAAATCCCGGCCGGCAAGCGGGAAAAAGGCCAGAGTTTCTTGGCGTGCGCGCGGGCGGAGCTGAAGCAGGAAACGGGGCTGACGGCAAAATCGCTTAAAGAAATTATGGTATTTCACCCCTGCAATGCTTTTTCCAACGAGGAACAGCACCTGTATTTGGCTACCGGTCTGACGCGCGGCAAAGATCAGCCGGACGAGGACGAATTTTTAAACCTGCAAAAATTCCCGCTCAAGAAGGCCTACCAAATGATTCAAAAAGGCGAGATTACTGACGCCAAAACCATACTTACCCTGCAGTGGTACCAACTGCACGAAAAGTAAGCCGATTCGCGGTTGTTTTTAAACCCGCCTGCGGGCGGGTTTTTTGTGCCGAAAATTCCGGCTGAACCGGGGATATGTATATGGGGCGCCCCGCGCCGATGGCTGATTGACAGAACACTGTTTGGCAAGGGGTTGACTCGTTTTCTTTTTTTTTGATAAATTTTGCGTATGAACAAAATTTATCAAAAAACATTCCCCGGCGAAAAAAACGCCGGATTTACGCTCATAGAGTTATTAGTGGTCGTTTTAATTATTGGTATTCTGGCCGCCGTTGCCCTGCCGCAGTATCAACGCTCGGTAATGAAAGCCCGATATACCAAGGCCATCATATGGACCAAAGCCGTCAAAGATGCCTTTGAACTATATTATTTGGCGAATGGAGCATATCCCAGTAATTTTGATGATGTGGATATCAATGTTCCGACTTTGCAGTTGGCGAAGGGACAACCGTTTCTTCGGGTTGTTGAGGGGGGAAAGCACATTGGATCAATATGGCGTTTTACCTCTGGCGGCGGAATGCTGAAAATGGAGTTTAAGAGCGATCCTGTTTTTGGCGAATTACAGTATTATATGATGCTGGATCATTCCCAGTATCCCGGAGAAAGATATTGCGGCTTTTATGGTGTTACGAGTGAAGCTAAAATAGCTGCGGCTACAGGATTCTGTAAGGGAATGGGGGGGACGCCGGCCCCTAAGATACCGGGCTATTCTTCTCTGCATAAGCGTTTTTTATTGCCATAGTTAGAAGAGGAGCCATTAAAAGTTTTGGCTGTGGACGGGCTCTTTTTTTAGGAGCCCGTTTTGCTGGGGTTTGAGTTGCCGTTGTCGGAAATTAAGCCATGCGGAACCGGTGCGTATCTGGTCAGGCGACGCCTATCCGTTGGACTGATTACCAGGATTGTTTCTTTCCGCCGTCATAAGCGTAGCCCAATCCGCGGCGGATCAGTTCTTCGGCCAGGTCTTTGCCGGCAGCGTTGGTTACGCCGCAAAGCAGGCGGAAGTATTTATCCCGTCCGCAGTCGGTCAGCGTGATAGGGGATTGGGAAAGGAAATTTTTCGTAAACGCCTTGGCTTCTTGAGCCAGGGATTTTTCGCGGGCTGTTTTGGCTTTGATTTCGGGGCAGTCCACCCCGCGCACGCGTACGGGTACTTTCTCGCAATACACGGCAAACGAACAGTTTAGGTTGATTTTAAAAGTATCCCCGTCATATACGGACGCTACCGACACATCTCTTAACAAATCCCCGTTCTCCACCGCGCCGGTTTTGGTAAGCGGCTTGCCTTGCTGTTGCATTATAAACAACAAAACTGCGGCAATGAGCGACGCCCAGCATTTTAAGCGGCGGCTGAAACGGAAGGAAGGATAAGTTCGTTTTCTTCTGGCCATATTATAAACACGGACACCATACTTTTAACGCGCGGGGTTCAACGGAGATTTCCAGCTGGTCTTTCGTCCGGCGCGGTTCTCCATCGACGTGGTAGATGATTTCGCCCGGCAGTTGTATCCGTGCATGGCTGACGTGGGCGGTTTGCGTAAGCCCAAAAGGACGCCAATTGTCCGTAAAAAAAGACGGCGCTGCCAAAGCCAGTTTCCATTTGGGGGCGTTCGATACGATTACCATGTCTAATTTGCCGTCTGTCAGGCTGGCTTGCGGCGCAATTTTAAAATTGCTTCCATATTGCCGTCCGTTGGCAAAAACCAGCGTCAATGGCGCGAAGGAATGCGTTTCTCCGTCCGTTTCCACTGTCAGCGTTTTGGGAGTGTAAGTGAAAGCTGTTCTGGCGCCGATCTTAAAATAAGGCCACATTCCGCGTGCGCCATTTTTGCCCTGCTGCATAAATTGCCAGGCGATGTCGGCCTCTATGCCTACTCCCGCCAAATTCAGAAAAAGTTCGCCGTTGGCGCGGCCGGCGTCGCATAAAATGACGCGCGGTTTCTGCAGGCGCGCCAAGGCTTCTTCAAACAGCATCGGCATACCCAGTTCGCGCGCAAACCCGTTGCCGGAACCGTTGGGAATGACTCCCAACGCAGTTTCCGTTCCCGCCAACCCGCGGGCGGTTTCATTAAGGGTGCCGTCGCCGCCGATGGCGATAGCGGCGTCGTAACCGGCCAGTACCGCCGCGCGCGCCAGTTGGGTGGCGTGGCCGGGCGCCTGGGTCAGGCGCATATCGGAACCCGGAAAATTAATTTGTATGGCTTTGGCCATAGATTCAATTTTTTCCGGATTTCCTTTCAGTTTGCCGCTTTGCGGGTTTAAGATAAAAAGAATTTTCATAACTTTTTAAGGGTATCGGGTTCTTTGTCGGCGTTTTTGTTTTCCGTCAGGGCTTCATAAATGCGTTCGTTTTTGAGCAGCCCGTTGCCGACGCCGGCAATTTTTCCGCCCGCCGCCAAAACAAACACCATAAAGATGGCAAAAAGCCCTATATTAACTACGGTGCTGATGCTTTTCATCGGGATTTGTACTGCCCCGTACGCGGTATTTAATTGCAGGTCGGCCAGCTGGAGAACCGGAACGACGGCGTTGCCGTTTACGAACACTTTATACATTCCGATAAGAGAGAAAAAAATCAGCAAAAGCCCGGCGCAAATCAGCAAGTAACCAAAAATTTTATTCATAAAACGCTCCTTTTCACAATTATAACAAAACAGGCAGTAAATCCGGCAGGCCGGAAATTTTTAAATACGGCGGCGTATCGGGTTCGGGCATTTCTTCGTGCTTCCAATTAAACGGGCTGGGCAGATAAGCGGCTTGGGCTCCGGTTTGCAGCGCGGGGAATACATCTGATTTTAAGGAATTGCCCACCATCAGCACTTCTTGCGGTTTTGCCCCCAAGCGCACAAACAAGGCGCGGTAGGCTTCGGGGGTTTTGTCGCTCACGATTTCTACATGATTAAACAGGGGCATTAAGCCGGAGCGTTTTAGTTTGCGTTCCTGATCCAGCAAATCGCCTTTGGTAATTACGGACAGATTGTATTTGCCGGTTAGTTTCTCCAAGGTTTCTTTGACGCCGGGCAATAATTCCACCGGGTGCAAAATGAGCCGTCGGCCGATTTGCAGTATCTCCTTAACAGCAGCCGCCTGCGCGGCGGCGGGTAAGTTTTCCAGGGCGGTTTGCACCATGGAAAGCATAAAACTTTTGGCCCCGTAGCCAAACGTTTCCAAATTATCCATTTCCGTTTGAAAAAGTTTATCGATCGCTTCTTCCCGAGAAAAGCGTTTTGCCAGCAAAAGGGCGAATTCTTTTTCGGCCTGGCGGTAAAATTCTTCATTTTTCCAAAGCGTATCATCTGCATCAAAACAGACGAACCGAATGTTCCGTGCGGCAAGAGGCATTTTTTTCTCCGTCGGAAGGCGCGCAGAGCGCCCCCCGTATTTGATATACTTTATTATATATGTTTTAGAATAAGAAGGTTTTATGAAAACAAGCACAGAAATCCGAAACGGTTATTTACAATTTTTTCATTCCAAAGGGCTGCCGATTATCGCTTCCAGCTCGCTGATTCCTCATTCCGATCCGACTTTATTGTTTACTTCTGCCGGCATGGTGCAGTTTAAAGCGAATTTTTTGGGGATAGACAAATCCCTCAAAAACGCTACCACCTGTCAAAAATGCGTGCGCACGACGGATATTGACAGCGTAGGTTTTACCGAACGGCATCTGACGTTTTTTGAAATGTTGGGTAATTTTTCGTTTGGCGATTATTTTAAGAAACAGGCCATTGCCTGGGCGTGGGAATATCTAACCAAAGTGCTTGAAATCCCGGCGGAAAAGCTTTCCGTAAGCATTTATAAAGGCGGCATCGCTCCGCGCGACGAAGAAGCCTATCGGGAATGGCTGAATTACGTTCCCAAGGAGCGTATTTTTGAACTGGGTGAAGCGGATAATTTTTGGACGATGGGCCCCACCGGGCCGTGCGGGCCGTGTTCGGAAATCTATTACGATTTCGGCGACAAAGGCTGCCAAAATCCGCATTGCGATATTACCTGCGACTGCGGCCGCTATGTAGAAATTTGGAACCTGGTGTTTACGCAGTTTGACCGGCAGGAAGACGGTTCTTTCAAACCCCTGCCGCACAAAAACATTGATACGGGCATGGGGTTGGAGCGCTTGTGCATGGCCATGCAAAAAGCCAAAAACGTGTTTGAAACGGATCTTTTTACTCCGCTTACTTCTCAAGCTCAAAAAGACTTGGGGATTAAAGGGCAAACCAAAGAGGAAATTTCTGCTTTGCGCATCATAGCCGACCATGTGCGCAGCTCCAGCTTTTTGATTGCCGAAGGCATTTTGCCTTCTAACGAAGGGCGCGGTTATATTTTGCGCCGTTTGATCCGCCGCGCCGCGCGTTATGCCAAATTGATGGGGAACGATAAGCCCTATCTCTATACGCTGGTTCCGGTGGTACAGTCGATTTTTGCCGGTTTATATCCGGAGATTGATAAAAACCTTTCCCATATCCAAGATGTGTTAAAACAGGAAGAGAAAACCTTTTTAAAAACATTGGTAACGGGGGAAGAAAAATTGGCCGAGCTGCTGGCCTGCTGCGGCCAAACGCTGCCCGGCGAAGAAGCCTTCCATCTGCACGAAACCTATGGTTTTCCGCTGGAACTGACCCAAGAAATCGCGGCTTCCCGCGGAGTGAGTGTGGAGGCCGCCGGTTATGAAAAAGCCAAAGCCTCGGCGCAGGAAAAGAGCCGTTCGTATGCCGATGAATTTACCAAGGGAAAAGCCGTAATGATGCAGAAAATCGAAAACGGCTATCCGGCTACGCGGTTTACCGGGTATGAAACGTTGGAAGACGAAGCGGAAGTGTTGGCTTTGCTCAACGAAAAATTTGAACTTGCAGACGCGCTTTGCGGCGTCGGGTACGCGGTGTTTAATCAAACGCCTTTCTATGCCGAGTCCGGCGGGCAAGTGGGCGATAAAGGAGCGGTGTTGGCCGACGGGAAAGAAATTGCCCAAGTGGAAGATGTACAAAAACCGTTGGGAAAGGTCTATTTGCATAAGGTAAACGGGACGCTTAAGAAAGGAGAAAAAGTAACCCTGCGGGTAAATGCCGCTTTGCGCAAACGCTGCATGGCCAACCACAGCGCCATTCATTTGGTAAACGCCGCTTTGCGGCAAGTGTTTGGCACGTCGGTGCACCAGAGCGGTTCTTATGTGTCGCCGGAACGGTTCCGTTTTGACTATACGCTTTCCAAAACGCCGTCGGCTGAAGAATTAAACCGCGCTTGGAGCATTGCCAATCAAGCGGCCGAAAACGCTTTGCCGGTTACTTGTCAGGTACGTCCGCTTAAAGATGCGGAAAAACTGGGAGCGGTAACCCTACTGGGCGAAACGTATGCCGATCCTGCCCGTTTTGTGATGATGGGCGGCGATTTTGAACATTCGGAAGATAAATACAGTTTGGAATTATGCGCCGGTACGCACGTCAAGAACACGGCCGAGGTAATGACGGTATTGGTGCTTAAAGAAGGTTCCGTTTCCGCCGGGGTGCGCCGCATTGAAGGGGTGGCGGGATACGCCGCCTTGGATTATTTAAAAGCGGTTAATTGCCAGGCTGATGCGTTGGCCGGACGATTGGAAGTGCCCGCCAAAGATGTGTTTACCCGCGTGAGCGCCATTATGGACGAATTAAAAGAAGTTAAAAAGCGCTACACTCAATTCCGCGAGAAAACACTGGCGGCGGGCGGTATGAACGAGATAACGTTTACGATGAAAAACGGTTCTTCGCTGGTAATTCGCAATGCGGACGGCGCCGAGCCCAAAGAACTGCGTACGATTGCCGATACCGTAGCGCAGAAGTATAAACAGGCATTGATCATTGTTACCTGTGATAAAGAAGGGAAACGTTCGTTTGTGGTAAAAATGGTTGGCAAACTTCCCAATACCGATGCGGCAACGGTGGCCAAACAAATTGCGGCGGATTTAAACGGCCGCGCCGGCGGACGGCCGGATTTTGCCCAAGGCGGCGGCGAAGCCAAACGCCCGTGGCAGGAGTTGGTCGGTCAGCTGAAAGAAACTTTATAAAATGTCGTACTAAAGATTTACAAAATGCCCCGGCCAAACCGGGGCATTTTCTTATGAAAGAATGTCGGATTTGGGCGTCGGCCAAAGCACCAGAGAAATAATTTTTAACAGCGAAGAACCTTTTTCCTGTCTATAAAACCCGCTCTCGCGGGGGATAAATGGTGGTAGGAATTCGCCTTCCGGTAATTTTCCTGACGGAAAATTCCTGCAGGCCGGACTCGCGGTTTTGGCCTTGCGCACTTAGCAGGTGCAAACCAAAACATCGCTCCGTCTTTCGAATCCTAACGCAGGCAAAGCAGTTTGCCTGCTTTCCTACCCAAACAAAACCCCCGCTCTCGCGGGGGATAAATGGTGGTAGGAATAGGATTCGAACCTATGTAGGGCGTAGCCCGACGGTTTTACAGACCGTTGCTTTTGACCGCTCAGCCATCCTACCAAAACCGTTAAAAACACCGGGAACTGAAAGCCCCCGGGCATTAACTGTTACTTAAACAACTAGGTAATAATATTATAACAAAAAAATTATTTTGTGTCATCTCTCTTCCTCTTTGCCTTTTGCGTGCAGAAACTACGCTTTACGTCGGGCAAGAAGTTCACAAAATTGCTAAAATATCACTATGCAAAAGACTAATGCCACCCCCTTGATGAAACAATACTATGATATCCGGGCTAAATACCCGGGGATTGTTTTGTTCTTCCGGTTAGGTGATTTTTATGAAATGTTTGACGAGCAAGCCCGCGAAGTAAGTGCGATTTTGGGGCTCACGCTTACCCAGCGGCACGGCATTCCCATGTGCGGAATTCCGTATCATGCGGCAAACAATTACATCGTACGGCTTCTTAACGCCGGGAAGAAAATCGGCATTTGCGAACAAACTAGCTCGGTAATGGATAAAAACACCAAGCTTTTTGAACGCAAAGTGACGCGCGTGATTACTCCCGGAACGCTTATGGAAGATACCCTGTTGGACGCCAACCAAGCCAACTATTTAGTGGCGTTGATGGTTGGGAGCAACGGATGGGCGTTGTCTTGTGTGGAAGTATCTACGGGAGAATTTTGGGTCAATCAAAACGATAAAGATCCCACCCTTACCAATTTGGCCGCGGCTCTGGCGGCGATTAATCCGTCGGAAATTATCGGGGACAAAGAAAGTTTGGCGCAGCTTAAAAATAAAATCGTCTTGCCGGGAACGCTGACCCTTACCGAACGACCCGCTTTCGACGGCGATTATACCCTGCCGGCTAGTTGGCCGGCTTTAGGCGCTTGGGAAAATAAGAAAAAAGCGCTCGCCTGCGCCCTGCAGACGATGCAGTATTTAAATGTTACCGAACCCAGCTTTAAAACGGTTCTGATCCCCTCTTACCGAGAGCTCAGAGAATGTTTGCAAATCGATGAAAACGCGGTCGATGCGCTGGAGTTGGTCAAAAGCCAGGAAGGCGGCCGCAAAGGAAGTTTGTGGGCACTTCTGGATAAAACCCAGACGGCCGTAGGAAGCCGCAAACTCAAAGAATGGATTTTGCATCCGCTGATGGATCCCGGAGAAATTTCCCAACGGCAGGAATGTGTGGAAGCCTTTGTAAAAAATCAGGCTGCCGTAGCGGATTTGACGGCGCTTTTAGAAAATATATCCGATATCGAACGTATTATGACGCGTACCGCTACCGGTACGGCGTCTCCGCGGGATTTGTCGGGGCTGCGCCAATCTCTTTTAAATGTGGATCCGATTTCCCGCTGGTTTGAAACCTATGGGAAAAGCGTCGCCCCTCATCTGCAGGCCAAGTTTGTTCAAATTTTTCCGGTGCTGCAAAATATGGCACGCGTTTTATATGAGGCGATTGATGAAAATCCGCCGTTGCGCTTGTCAGACGGGCATGTGATTCGGCAGGGATACAATGCCGAACTGGACGAATTGCGCTCCCTTAAAACCAACGGCAGCAAATGTATGGAAAAAATTTGCGCCCGCGAACGCGAAAAAACCGGGATTGCTTCTATGAAAGTGGGCTATAATTCGGTGTTTGGGTATTATTTTGAAGTAACCAAAACCCATATTGACAAAGTGCCTTATTCCTATGTGCGCAAGCAGACGCTGGTCAACGCCGAGCGGTTTATTACCGAAGAACTCAAAGAGTTGGAAGATAAAATTTTAAATGCGGAACAGAAAATTCTGCGCTTGGAAAGCGCTCTGTTTGATGAAGTGCGCAAAACGCTGGCGGCACAAATCAATGATTTAAAAGCGTTTGCGCAAATCGTATCAGAATTAGACGTATATGTAGCGCTTGCCCTGTGTGCCATGAAAGGAAATTGGACAAAACCCGCAGTGGATCACGGCACCGAAATCCATTACGAGCACGGCCGCCACCCCTTGGTGGAAGCCACCTTGCCCGCGGGCAGTTTTGTACCTAACAGTTTGGAAATTGGTACGCCCCAAAATCAGATTATGCTTATTACCGGCCCGAATATGGGCGGTAAGAGCGTGTTTCTGAAACAGACGGCGCTATTGGTTATTTTGGCGCAAATGGGCAGTTTTGTTCCCGCCACTTCGGCGCGGATCGGCGTGGTGGATAAAATTATGACGCGGATTGGCGCTCATGATGTTTTAAGCCGCGGAAATTCTACTTTTATGGTGGAAATGAACGAAACCGCTCATATCTTGGCCGCCATGACCCCGCGCAGTTTGATTCTATTGGACGAAGTCGGCCGCGGCACTTCTACTTTTGACGGCATTTCCATCGCTTGGGCGATTGTGGAATATCTCTACAAGCCGCACGGCGGACCGAAAGTGCTGTTTGCCACGCATTATTTCGAATTGGTGGATCTGGCAAACAAATACGAAAGCGTGTGCAATTTCCATGTAGAGGCCAAGGAATATAAAGACGCTTCCGGAGAGAGCCGCTTGGCTTTCCTATACCAGATTCTGCCCGGGCCGGCGGATCGTTCGTACGGGATACATGTGGCGGAAATTGCTGGTCTGCCGGCCGCGTGTACGTTGCGCGCCAAAAAAGTGCTGAAAGATTTGGAAGCGAAAAAGGGCACGAAAATATCCGTCAAAGAACAAGATATGGTAAAAGACCTGTTTTCTTCGCCCATTGTGGAAGAAATCAAAATGGCCGATACGGATCAGCTGACCCCGCTGGCCGCTTTACAGTTAATTTGCGAATGGAAGAAACGGATCAATGAGTAATATACGCGTATTAGACGACAAAACTGCCGGCAAAATTGCCGCCGGGGAAGTGATTGAGCGTCCGGCCGGGGTGCTCAAAGAGCTTTTGGAGAACGCCGTAGATGCTGGCGCCACCAGCATTCATATCGACATAGAGGGCGCTGGCCGCGATTTAATCCGTATTAACGACAATGGTTGCGGTATGAGTGCGGCAGATTTGGAATTAAGCGTGCTGCGCCACGCTACCAGCAAAATCCGTTCGTTTGACGACTTGGCTACCCTGCATACTTTTGGCTTTCGCGGCGAAGCCTTATATTCGGTTGCCGCGGTTTCCAATATGACGCTTATCAGCTGTACTGGCGAAGGCGACGGACACCGTTTGGAACTGCACGCCGGGAAAGTCATCTCCAAAAGCCCGGCTCCGGCTATCAAAGGAACGACCGTGGAAATACGGAATCTGTTTTACAATGTGCCGGCGCGGTTGAAATTTTTAAAGAGTGATTCCTATGAACGCGCCTGCCTGCTTAAAGTTATAGAAGAAAGCGCCCTGGCCAACTTAAACGTGGGGTATCAGGTGCATATTAACGGTCGGGCTGTTTATGATTTGCCCGCACCCGATATGCCGTTTGAACAAGCGGTAATTGCGCGGGCCGAACAGATTTTGGGCAAAGAAGTGGCCGATTCCTTGCTGTTCAAAGAATTTAACGAAATGGGGTTGAAACTGTTTCTTACCCCAACCGATAAATTGGTTACGGTGCGCGATATGCAATATGTGTTTGTAAATCGCCGGCCGATTGATTCCAAAACGGTTCAACAAGCTATTTATAAAGCGTATCAAAACGTTCGCCCTAAAGACCGACACCCGGCTTTTTTGGTATATATGACGTTGGAGCCGTCGGATTTCGACGTAAATATCCACCCCCAAAAGCGGGATATTCGTTTTGTCAACGAAAACAATGTGTTTGGTTTTTTGATGAAAGCCGCCAGCGAGACGGTTTTTTCTCATGCGCGGCCGGTTGAAGCAGTTATCGCCGCGCCGGAAACTGCCTTACCCGTCGCCCCAAAGGAGGCGGAAAAACTTGCTGTTGCGCCGGCTGCCGCCATGGCATCTTTCGCGGCGATCTGCGCCCGGCAAGATTCGTTTGATAAACCTGGGTTTCTCATTAAAGAAACGGAAGAACCCGTGGAATATATTGCCAAACCGGCGGCCGATGCCGTTCCTGCGGCGGAAGCCGCGGCCGCGAGTGTGCCGGATAAGCCGGCCCAGCTGCATACAGCGGCGGATCCTGATTGGTATCACGGACCGTACCATTATCTGGGGCAGCTGCAAAAAAGTTATTTGCTGTTTGAAAACCCGGAAGGATTGGTGTTGATCGATCAGCACGCCGCACAAGAGCGCGTTCTTTTCGAGCATTATTTAGATGCGTTTGAACGGCAGGACATCAAAGTACAAAAATTGCTGTTTCCCATTCATGTGGATTTGCCGCCGTCTAACGTGCAGACGCTGCTGTCGTGGGCGGACTGGCTGAAAACGGCCGGATTTGAATTGGAGTCGTTTTCCGCCCGTACCGTTTTGGTGCGTACAACCCCGTATATGATTCGTTTTAAAGAAGATGATATGAAGGAGTTTATCGTATCGCTTTCGCAGGTGGTGGGGGATCCGGTTAAATCTACGGAAAATTTAAAACGCAAAATGGTAGCCATGCTGGCGTGTAAAAAAGCCATCAAAGCCCACGATCAAATTTCGCCCGCGGAAGCGGAAGCTTTGTTGGAAAATATGAAAAAATGTAAAGACGGCATGCATTGTCCGCACGGGCGGCCATGCGTGGCGCAGGTAAATTTAAAGCAAATCGACAAACTGTTTGGCCGATAACTGCAAAACCGAAAAACGCATGCGGAGTTTTATAAAGGCTTTGGCGCAGTAAGTCAAGCAAGACGGATTGCTGTGTTTGCTGCGTTTTGGAAGATCGTTTGGCGGGTGGAAACGCCGTGCTTGGGACACGGCGTTTTTTGCGGCATATTCACTCTTCACAGTGGGGCTAAAATAAGGTATCCTTTATGTATATTCTCTATTGGGGGGCCTATGCCTGAAAATCCGATTTTGGAACGTGTATTATTTTCTGAACAACAACTGGCTGACCGAGTGGCTGAACTCGGCCGTCAAATTTCCGCGGATTACCGCGGCAAGCTGCCGCTGTTTGTGGGGATTTTGCGCGGGTGTATTTTGTTTTATTCCGATTTAATGAAAAACATCAGCGTAGATTGCAATATGGATTTTATGTGTTTATCTTCTTATTCGGGTACGTCCAGCACTGGGCAGGTGCGCACCATGCTGGATTTGCGCGAAAGCATTAAGGGCCGCCACGTCATTATTGTGGAAGATATCGTGGATACGGGGCTGACGCTCAACTATCTGCTGGGCAATTTGAAAAACCGCGGCGCCGCCAGCATCGAAATTTGCTGTTTGTTGGATAAACCCTGCAACCGCAAAGTAGATGTACACCCCAAATATGTGGGGTTTACTGTAGAGAATGAATTCGTAATTGGTTACGGGCTGGATTACAATGAACTGTACCGTAACTTGCCGTATATAGGGGTATTTAGAAAATAATGAAGAACAACAAACATCCAAACAACCGACGGATTATTTCCGTTGGGCAAATTGTAATGTGGCTGGCTATTTTTGCGTTAGCCGTATTGATTTTTAACAAACCGGGCGCCAAGCAGGTGGAGTTGGACTATTCCGAATTTAAAAACAAAGTAGCCGCGGCGGAAGTGTCGGATTTGACGATTGCTCCCGGCATAATTAGCGGTATGTATAAAAATGACAAAGGGGAGTTCGCGCCGTTCAGAACGGTGCGTATGGAAGATCCGGAACTGGTCAATCAGCTTTCGGCTTCCCATGTCAAATATAAAGCCGAACTGGACAACAGCTGGGTCAGCAACATTTTGTTTAACGTATTATGGATTGTCCTCTTGATTGGCCTGTGGTGGTTTATTTTCTTGCGTCCGCAAAGAAACGACGGCCGCAGCGCGATGAACTTTGCACGTTCCAAAGCCAAAATGCAGGATCCTTCCCAGCAAACGGTAACCTTTAAAGATGTGGCCGGCTGTGACGAAGCCAAAGAAGAACTGGAAGACGTTATCAAATTTTTAAAAAATCCCAAAAAATTTCAAAAGCTGGGCGGTAAATTACCCAAAGGGGTGCTGTTGTATGGCGCGCCCGGAACGGGGAAAACCCTGCTCGCCAAAGCCGTAGCGGGCGAAGCCGGCGTGGCTTTCTTTTCGGCGTCCGCTTCGGAATTTGTGGAAATGTTTGTAGGCGTGGGTGCGGCGCGCGTGCGCGACCTGTTTGACCAAGCCAAGAAAAATTCTCCCGCGATTATTTTTATTGACGAATTGGACGCAGTCGGCCGGCGCCGTTTTGCCGGAATCGGCGGCGGACACGATGAGCGTGAACAAACCCTCAACCAGCTGCTTATTGAATTGGACGGATTTGAGAGCAAACAAGGAATTATTTTGATGGCCTCCACCAACCGGCCGGACGTTCTGGATCCGGCGCTGATTCGCCCCGGCCGTTTTGACCGCCACATTTCCGTTCCCGCTCCCGATTTGAAAGGACGCGAAGAAATTTTAAAAGTACACGCCAAAAAAGTGAAATTGGGTGCAGATGTGGATTTAAAGACAGTTGCCAAAGGAACGCCCGGTTTTGTGGGGGCGGATCTGGCCAACGTCGTCAACGAAGCCGCCATTTTGGCGGCCCGCGCCGACAAAGACGCCGTTTCCAAAAGCGATATGGACGAAGCCGTGGAACGCGTAATTGCCGGCCCGCAGAAAAAAAGCCGTATCATTTCTCCCAAGGAACAGCGCATTATCGCCGCGCACGAAGTGGGGCATACGGTGGTGGCGCGTTTAACCAACCATTCCGATCCCGTGCATAAGGTAACGATTATCCCCCGCGGGCAGGCGTTGGGCTACACCTTGCAGCTGCCGCTGGAAGATAAATTTTTAACCAGCAAATCCGAACTGTTGGATAAGCTGTGCATTTTGCTGGCCGGCCGTGCGGCGGAAGAAATCGTGTTCGGCGAAATTACCTCCGGCGCCAGTGATGATTTAAATAAGACCATGGCCTATGCCCGCAAAATGGTGGTGGAACTCGGAATGAGCGAGAAATTGGGGCCGATTGCTTTGCCGAATGGCGAAGAAGGAGAGGTTTTCTTGGGGCGTGATTTGTCGCGTCACACCACCTATTCGCAGGAATTGGTGCGCACCATCGATGAAGAAATTATGAATTTGATTAAGTCGTCCTATGCGCGCGCGAAAGAGATTATCAACAACAACCGCGCCGCATTTGATAAATTGGTGGAAAGACTGCTGGAAAAAGAAGTAGTCGATGCCGCCGAAATCGACGAAATACTGGGCTTGAAACCCGCGGTAAAAGAGGACGCTTCGCCGCAGCCCGCCGTAGCGCAGCCTGAAACAGAGGAACCGAAGGCGCCGAAAGCCGAAAAGCCGGAGGCTCAACAGGCGGAACTCTTTTAAGGTCTGTCCGTACAGGAAGGGAATTACCCGCGCCGTCCGGTATTGGTTTGCACCGCACGGAGCAAAAAGGAAGTTATATGGGAAAATATTTCGGAACCGACGGAGTCCGCGCCGTAGCCGGCCAGTTTCCGTTGGTGGATGATTTTATCCAAAAATTGGGCTATGCCGCTTTGCGCGAATTGCAAGAGTACGCCAAAAGCGAGCACCTAAAGCCCCAAGTCATTATCGCGCAGGATTCGCGCGCGTCCGGCCCGGCGATATTGGCCGCCTTGGAAAAAGGAATCCGCGCCAGCGGGGCGGACGTCATCAGCATAGGCATTGCGCCTACGCCGGCGGTTGCTTACTTGGTCAAGCATACCGGCAGTTTGTGCGGCGTCGTCATTTCGGCCAGCCACAATCCGGCGGAATTTAACGGGATTAAATTCTTTACCAATCAAGGCACCAAACTCCCCGAAGAATTGGAAAATTCCATTGAAGCGGAAATTGAATCGCTTTCGTGCGTGCCGGAACCCAAAGGTTCTTTTACGCAAGATGAAACATTAATCCGCGCATATGAAAAGTTTTTAATGTCCACCGTAGATGCTTCGCTGCTCAAAGGCACGAAAGTAGTGTTGGACTGTGCCAACGGCGCCAGTTCCAAAGTGGCGGTAAATGTGTTTGCCGGTTTAGGTATGAACGTAACCGTAACGGCGGCTAAGCCGGACGGTACCAACATTAATAAAAACGTGGGGGCGCTGCATACGGAGTTTATGCAGCAGCTGACAAAAAAAGAACGCGCTTTTGTCGGATTCAGCTTTGACGGCGATGCCGACCGCGTGATTGCTTCCGACGAAAAAGGGCGCCAGCTGGACGGCGATAATATCATCGCTTCGTCTGCTTTGTGTATGAAACAGGCCGGCCAGCTCAACAACAACAAAGCCGTGCTTACCATTATGGCCAATTTGGGCTGTATTAATTATCTTAAAGAAAACGGTGTGGAAGTGGAATTGACCACCGTGGGCGACAAATATGTTTCCGAAGCGTTGGAAAAAGGCAATTTGTCCATTGGGGGGGAAACGTCGGGGCATATTATTTTTCGCCGTTTTGCCAATACCGGCGACGGTATTTTGTCTGCGCTGCAGTTTTTGCAATTCGTAAAAAAATCGGGTCGTCCCGTCAGCTGGTTTGCGGATCGCTGGAAAAAGTATCCCAGCAAATTAAAAGCCGTTGTAGTGGAACAAAAG
Source organism: uncultured Elusimicrobiales bacterium (assembly GCA_944326765.1). Taxonomy (GTDB): domain Bacteria; phylum Elusimicrobiota; class Elusimicrobia; order Elusimicrobiales; family Elusimicrobiaceae; genus Avelusimicrobium. Next base: position 28,646 of record CALVFE010000005.1, read on the forward strand.
CCGCCGCTCGAGAGCTTGGAAGGATTTTTGCCGGGGGTAGCGGAAATTGAAAAAACGATGAACGGGCGCGGCCGGGTTGTGGTGCGTTACAGCGGTACCGAACCGAAACTCCGCATTTTGGTGGAGGGGGAAGAAGAAAACATGGTCAACCGCGTGCTGGAGGAAGTGGAAGCGTTATACCGTCAGAAAACGGAGGTCTGCCAATGAGTTTGAAATTGGGCGTAAACATAGATCATATCGCTACGCTGCGCCAAGCGCGGCGCGAACCTTTTCCCGATCCGGTGGACGCCGCCGCCGTTTGTTTGGCCACCGGCGCCGATTATATTGTGGTGCACCTGCGTAAAGACCAGCGCCACATCAACGAAAAAGATGTCGCCGTTTTATGCAAATTGTTTCCGGGTAAAATCCATCTGGAATGTTCCTATACGCCGGAGTTGGAAAAAGCCGCTTTAAAATACAAACCGTTTTCCGTGTGTATCGTGCCGGAAGAACCGGGCGAAGTAACCACGACGGGCGGGCTTAAATTTACCCCCAAAGTAAACAAACGGCTGCTGGAGATGATCGAAAAACTTCATAAGAAAGGAATTTTAGTCAGTTTGTTTATCAGTCCGGACGCCGATTCGGTGCGTACCGCTGCGAAATTGGGAGCGGATATCGTCGAACTTTGTACCCGGGATTACAGCGAAGCGGTGTCTGCAAAACAAGTGCGCAAATTGTTGCAGGATTTGGCGCTTTCTTCGTTGCTGGCCAAAGAGCTGGGGTTGGAAGTACACGCCGGACACGGCCTTGATTACCACAATGTCTTGGCGGTGGCGGATATTGGCGGGATGACGTGTATGAATATTGGATTTTCCATTATTACCCGTTCCATTTTCGCCGGACTTCCTACGGCAGTCAGCGAGATGAAAGGTTTATTGTAAGGGGCGACTATGTGCGGAATTATTGGATATGTAGGAAATAATAACAGCGTTCCTTATATCATTGACGGACTGAAAAAATTAGAATATCGCGGCTATGATTCCGCTGGTATTTCCATTTTGCAAGGCGGGGAATTGGTTACGGTCCGGTCGGTAGGCAAAGTGACCGAATTGGAAAAAGCCGCTCTGATTAGCAATCCCAAAGGCAATACCGGTATCGGACATACCCGCTGGGCTACCCACGGCAAACCCAGTGAAGAAAACTCCCACCCGCATACGGACTGCACCGGCGATATTGTAGTGGTGCATAATGGAATTATCGAGAATTATCTGGCCTTGCGCGGCAAATTGGAATCGCGCGGCCACCGTTTTAAAAGCGAAACCGATACGGAAGTAATCGCCCATTTGATTGAAGAAAATCTGCTGCATGTTCGGGCTTCCAACGATCCCGACCGCTTACTGAAAGCCGTTCAAAAAACCAATAAAGAAATTTCCGGCGCTTATGCCTATGGGGTTTTGTGGGCGCGTACTCCGGGGCTCTTAATTGGGGTAAAAAATCAGAGCCCGATGGTAGTGGGGATTGGAAAAGACGAAAATTTTTTGGCGTCTGATGTTCCTGCTTTTTTAAAACATACCAATAAAGTGTTGTTTTTGGAAGACGGCGAAATTGCGCTTCTGCACGTTGACGGAGTAACTTTATTGGATAAAGAGGGCAAAGAAAAAACGGTTAAGCCCGTTAAAATTTCCTGGGACCAGCAAACGGCCGAAAAAGGCGGTTATGCCCATTTTATGCTGAAGGAAATCTACGATCAACCCCAAGCTATCGAAGATACTTTGCGCACCGCGCGTGCGGATTTTGGCAAAATTCTGGGGCTGGATACCGAAGGAATTCGGAAACTTCGCAACATTCACATTATCGCTTGTGGAACGGCGTATCATGCGGGGTTGGTGGGAAAGTATTATATTGAACAACTGGCCGGGATACCCGTCAGCGTTGACTTGGCGAGCGAATATAAGTATCGCCCGGTGCCGCAGCTGCCAAACACGTTGGCGGTGGCGATCAGCCAATCCGGCGAAACGGCCGATACGATTGGCGCTATCAAAAAAGCCAAAGAATTGGGGTTTCGTACTTTGGCGATTTGCAATGTGCTGGGATCTACCATTACCCGTACCTGCGACAGTACCTTCTTTACTCATTGCGGGCCGGAGATCAGTGTGGCTTCCACCAAAGCGTTTACCAGCCAGATTACGTCGGTGTATGCGCTGGCTTTATTTTTAGGGCAGGCAAACGGAAATTTGAGTCAGGCCGCGTTTGAGAAAGCGTATAAGGGGTTGTTGGCTTTGTCTAAAGCGATGGGCGAAGTAGTCAAACTCGAATATGAAGTGCGCCATTTAACGCGCAAAATATATAAGGCCGACCGTTTTATCTTTTTAGGCAGAAATGTGAATTTTCCGATTGCCCTGGAAGGCGCATTGAAACTTAAAGAAGTTTCATACCGCAGCGCGGAAGGCTTTGCCGCCGGCGAAATTAAACACGGACCGATTTCCATTATTGACAAAGGAACGCCGGTATTGATGATTATGCCGCACGACAGCTTGTTTGAAAAGATGTTGTCCGCTTGTCAGGAATGCCGCGCGCGCGGCGCGTTTGTCGTGGCGATTACGACTAAAAACGGGGTAAAGCAGGCCAAAGATGTTTCAGACAAAGTGATTGTCGTGCCGGAAACAGACGCTTTGCTACAGCCGGTCATCGATGTGGTGCCTTTGCAGTTTTTGGCGTATTGGATTGCCAAACGGTTGGGCTGTGATATTGATCAGCCGCGCAATTTGGCTAAAAGCGTAACGGTGGAATAAATGAAAATCATCGGCTTGGGAACGGATATTGTGGAAGTGAAACGCATTGCCCGATTCGCCCAAAAGCCGGGCGCGCTGGAACGTATTTTTTCGAAAGAAGAAATTGCCTATTGCCGGGCTCGGAAAAATGAATATCAGCATTTGGCCGTTCGTTTTGCAGCCAAAGAAGCGGTTTACAAAGCGCTTCCTTTTGACGGGATTGCTTTCAAACAGATACAGGTGCGCAATTTAGAAAGCGGCCGTCCGGAAGTATGGGTGGCAGATGAACGGTGCAACGGGCTGTCTGTTTTAATTACGCTGTCGCATACCGATGAATATGCCACAGCCGTAGCGGTGGTGCAGCAATGAAACAAATCACGCGGGAAACGATGAGTTTGTTTTTGCCCAAACGGGCGCGGCAGTCGCATAAAGGCTCTTTCGGCCGGGTGTTGGTGGTGGCTGGATCGCGCACGATGTGCGGGGCGGGGCTGTTGTGCGCCAAAAGTGCGCTGACGGCTGGCGCAGGATTGGTTTTTTGGGCGCTTCCCCAAAGCATGCAGCCCGCGTTTGCCGCCGCTTTGCCGGAGGCCATTACACTGCCCTTGCCGGAAACGGAAGACGGATTGTTGGCGGAGAAAGCTTTTCCCGTGTTGCGCGATTTTATCAACCAATACCGTCCCTCGTTAATGGTGGTGGGGCCGGGAATGGGAATAGGGGAAAGTTCCCTGTTGGTGCGCCGTTTGACGAACGTAGATCTTCCTCTGATTATAGACGGCGATGCTCTGAATGCTTTGGCGCGGAAAGACCATTGGATAGCAGATTGGTTGCAGGAGCGGCCTTGTATTTTTACGCCGCATCCTTTGGAAATGGCGCGTTTGTTAAAGACTGATCGAGCCGAAACGGAGGAACAGCGTATCAGCCAGGTGGAAACCCTATGCCGTCAAACGGAAGGGGTAAGTTTATTGAAAGGTTCCGGTACGCTGGTGGGGGCAAAAATAGAAGACGAACTGCAGCTTTGGCAGAACACGACGGGCGGGCCGGCTTTGGCAAAAGCCGGGTCGGGCGATGTATTGGCCGGCGTGATTGCCGGGTTGTGGGCACAGCTGGGTATGGCGGAGGGATTTACTGTTCCCAGCGCGCTGAAAGCCGCTTTATGCGGCGTTTATTTGCACGGTTTAGCCGGGGATCTGGCGGCCTTAAAACGCACCGATTATTGCGTATTGGCCAGTGATACGGCCGATTATCTTGCGCAGGCCTTCTGGGAAGTATTGGCATAATGTAAGGAGAACATATGACTTCCGTTTTATATATTATTTTAACGATACTGGGCATATTGGCGTTGTTAGTGTTGGGCACGGTATATTTTTGTATGCGTGCCGCTAAAAAAGTGCTTCATCCAATTTCCAAACGAAAACCGCTAGATGCGTGGCCCGACCAGTTTGGCTTGCCGTATGAAAACGTGTATTTCAAAACGGAAGACAAGGTGCAAATCAAAGGTTGGTTTATTCCGGCGGAGAAATATACCAACAAAACGATTATTTTGATGCACGGCTGGGGAATGAACCGGTCGGATATTCTTAAAAACACATATTTTCTGCGTGATTTGGGATTTAACCTGCTCTATTTTGATTTTCGGGCGTTGGGGGAAAGCGGCGGAAAAACCAGCTCAATCGGCTATTTGGAACTGAAAGATGTGGCGGCCGCCGTACGATTTTTAAAGGAAACCCGTCCTCAGTTTTGTGAAAAAATTGGACTGTACGGATTATCTATGGGCGGTATGGTGGCGATTTGCGAAGCGGCGCATAATCCGGAGATTTTGTGTGTGGTGGCGGAAGCATCCTATTATTCTTTCCGGCGGGTGGTATCGCGCTGGGCATGGGTACACCATAAAGTGCCGTATTTCCCGCTGATTCCCATCATTCTGCATTATATTCGTAAAAATTTGGGAGTTAATCCGGAACGATACAGCCCGAAATACAATATCCCGAAAATTGCCCCGCGCCCCGTATTTATCATTCACGGAAGATATGATAATTTGGTGCCGGCGGCTCAAGCCAAAATGTTGTTTAAGAAAGCGGGGGAACCTAAAGAAATATGGTTGGTTCCCGGCGCCAAACATAACAAATGCGCCGAAGTGGGCGGGTTTGAGTATAAGCAAAGGCTGGCCGATTTTTACCGGCAGTATTTATAATCCGCACCTACCATTCCGGTGGGTGTTTAGTGTAAAAGCGCGCAGCTTATTAAAGGAGTCAGTATGAACGAAGCGGGGCTGGTTATTTTTGATTTGGACGGGACCTTGTTAGATACGATTGCAGATTTGGCGGCTGCGGCCAATGCCGCGTTGAAAGAAAAAGGATATCCCGTTCGCACGCAGAAAGAATGCCAGCAATTTGTGGGAAATGGAGTCAATAAATTATTGGAACGCGCTCTGCCGGACGGACATAAAACCGCGCAGGAAGTGGCCGCCATACGCCCGGCTTTTTTTGCTTATTATGACCAGCATTTGGCAGACGTAACAAAACCCTATCCCGGTATGGCGGAATTGCTGGAGGCGCTGCATCTTCGCGGCGTGAAACTGGCGGTAGCTTCCAACAAATACCAAAGCGCTACGGAACGCTTAGTCAAACAATTTTTTCCCGATATTCCTTTTACAGCCGTCTTAGGGCAGCGGGAAGGGATTCCTGTTAAACCCGATCCTTCCATTGTAGAAGAAATTTTATGGGCAGCCGGGGTGCCGCGGGAAAGGGTTTTGTATGTGGGGGATTCGGATGTGGATATGCAAACCGCCCATAATGCCGGGGTACGCGTCTGCGCCGTTACATGGGGGTTTCGTTCCCGAGAGGAATTGGCGGCGTACAAGCCGGATTTTATAGCAAACACTCCGCCGGAAATTGAAGTAATGATTTGAGAAAGAATTTCACAAGAACGCTAAACGCGTTCTTTTTTTTCTGGCAACGAAAGCGTACGGACAAGTTGGCGCAAGTAGCGCGTCGGATTTGTTAGGCAAGCGGCGGGGGTGGGGGAAAAATCGGTCAAGACGGCGATTCGGGTAGGCAGGTACTTTTGCCGATGCAGGGATTTCTCTTCCAAAATACCGCAAATAAAAAGTACGGGCTTTTTATGTTTTCGGGCTAATTTTAATACCGCCAGCGGCGCTTTGCCATAGAACGTTTGCCGGTCTAATTTTCCTTCTGAAGTAATAATTAAATCCGCCCAATCAAATTCTTTTTCCAGCTGGGCTTTTTGAAACAAGAAATCGCTTCCCAACAAAAGTTTTGCGCCGAAACAGCCATATAATCCCGCTGCAATGGCGCCGGCGGCGGCCGTACAGGGGGTATGCGCAATATCCCGGCGGGTTGCCCGCCAAACCACTTTAGCCCAACGCGCCATAGCGCGGTCTAATCGTTTGACTTGGTCGGGAGAGGCTCCTTTTTGGGGGCCGAATACCTTAGCGGAACTATTGCGTCCCAACAAGGGGTTCGTAACATCAGCTACGGCGTAGAAACGGATCGATTTTAGATTCTTCTTTAACGCTTTTAAATCAAGTTGCTCCGCCTGCAGCAACGCTTCCGCTCCCGGCGCAATCGACTTTGCCCGCTTATTCAATATACGGGCGCCGCAGGCCGCCGCCATTCCGGCACCGCCGTCGTTACAGGCCACGCCGCCTAGCCCGATATAGATGGTTTTGGCGCCTTTTTTGATGGCTTTTAAAATTACTTCTCCCACTCCGTAAGAAGAAGCCCCCAACGGATCTAATTGGTTTTGGGCTGTATTTCCCAGGCCGCAAATTTTGGCTGTTTCCAAAACCGCTGTTTTACCGTCCGGGAGCATCAGAAAAGATGTCCGTTTCTTTTTTAAGAAGGCGTCGGTTGCGGTGACCGTTATTTTTTGAGAGTTTGGGTAGAGCGCGCGGAAGAAATCCATAAATCCGTCGCCCCCGTCGGAAATAGGATAAGCGCGGACCGTATGCTGGGGGCTCAGCGTTCGAGCCAATACGCCGGCGGCTCGGGTTGCGCTTAAAGAACCTTTAAACGCATTGGGAAGCAGTAGAATTTTCATTAAAATTTCCAGCTTAGTTTGGCTTGTATTACCGTGTTAGAAGAGGCGGACTCTTTAAGTTCTCCGCTGCGCGGGGCAAACACCTGACGCGCTTCCAACCCCAACATTACGTCATCTACCCAAGTTTCCACTCCGGCGCCTACCGCTCCGGAAAATCCGTTGGAGGTGAGGGCATCACGGAAGGGAATTTCCTGCGGAGTTCCCGAAGAAGAAGTGGTCGTAATATTGCCGCGGTAGTTAAGCGTAAGCATTTCATAGGAAGCGTTTGCGGTTAAGTAAAAAGAAAATCGGCTGGCCGGATTTAAATAATAATTGACGGCGGCTCCCAACGTAAGGATATTGCCGCTGCTGCTGGCAGAAAGCGTTTGTTCGGGAGAGAGTATGGCGGAATAGTCGTTGTTGGAAATATTTGCAAAGGCAAGCATAGGGCCTATCCACAAATTGCTTTCTTTGATGCGCCACATAAATTTAGATGAAATAACCGCACTGGTTCCGCCGGCGTCAACCGTTTGGTCGCCTAGATCCAACGTGGCGATATCCCCCAATTTTACCACGCCTCCTATTTTTAAATCCAAGGGCATGGCGCCGGCTTCTACGGCGAAGTATTTATTGAAATCTTTTTCTTTGTAAGAGATTTTTGGGGTTTGTTTTTGAGGGGTGTTTTTTTTAGCAGCCAATTCTTCTTTGGCGGCGGCGGCATAATCCTGCTGACTGATTTCACCCGTTTTTACGCCTTTGATGAAAGCTTCTTCATCCGATAATAAGCGCGGCGCGGTTTGCGATACGGTCGCAGCGGGGGTAACCACCGTTCCGTTAACCACGGTGGCATTTTGCGCACCAAATACTTGATTGATATCCGAATCAAATGTTAGTCCGCCGGCGGCTTGCACGGTCGGGGCGGATCCCGTTTGTTGCGCCGCTTCTTGGGCAGCTTGGGCGGCTTGCTGCTGTTCTATATTCTGCTGTACAAACTGCTGTTGGGCTTTTTCTCCTTGGTCGTAATCATAGACTTCAATGGAAATGATTTGCGGCATATCGACGTTTACAACTGTTCCGTCGTCGGTTTGTAATTTAAGATTAAATTCGTCTAAATCCAGAATGACGCCCACCAACTGGGAGCCGCCCTGTAAAATGATACGATGTTTATCCGGCAGAATTTGTTCAATTTCGCGTTGGTTGAGCGTGATATTGCCGTAGGAGGTGGCCAGGTTCAGTGTATATTCGGTTTGGGATAAAATGGAACCGCTGATCAACTCTCCCGTTTTCATTTTAATGGTTTCTGCAGACAGCCCTCCGGCCGCCAACAGCACACATACGGCAAAAACGCTTTTTTTCATACTCCCTCGCTGAAAAATAGAAAGACAAAACAGCGGCGCGGAAAACTCCGCGCCGCCTCTATTATTTGGATTCGCGCTCTACCACTTCTGCAATGGTCGGACAGGATTGTTCTTCCGTTTCTGCTGCGGAGCAAGCGCACGGAGCCACGGCTTTTTTGATTTTTCGAAGCGCTTTTAAAATCTTAGCCACCGTTAAAAACCCGATTGCGGCCGCCAAGTCGCTTGCCACATAAAAAGCGGCAGCCAGCCACATTTCGCTTCCGAACAGTTGCGGATGCGTAAAGATGGCATACGCCTGAAAAACAGCGTAAACCAATGCAAGATAAAAAAGCACCAAGAAAATGACAGACAACCCTTTTAAGCACAGCCAGTTGTGCGGCCACCATTTGGCGCATTTGCAACATTTAGACATAGTTCACTCCTTTTGGGGAAAACGCCTTACCCCCCATATTCATATTGTATCAAAAAGCATATCGGTTTAAACGATTATATTAATGGTCCGCCGGGTTTTTGAGGGGGATAGTTTCAAGCAGTGCTTGAAGCGTGCGGCATATTTGAATCAGCAGTGCCCAGCCGATGCAGGCCAATACCGCCTGAAAGGTTGCCAGCAGATAAATTTTGCGCAGAGGCGCCGAATGAACGGCTAGGGCGGCGGGATCGGTTAAGAAAGTGTTTATCCAGCAACCGGCCGCATAGATCCCCACGGTTAAGGTAGCATAAAACAAAGCAGAAAAGAGGCGGGATAAACCTTTCAGTTCCAGCCAGTTATGCGGCAGATAAGGGCGTATTTTTTTAGAAACGGTTTGCATCTTTTAACAGCTCCTCAGCGTGAGAAAAGGCGGCGGAATGTTTATCCGCGCCGCCGCCCAACATACGGGCGATTTCGGTCACCAGCGTCTCAGCCTGCAAGGCTGAAACAGCCACCTCAGTCGTTGTAGAGGAGGCTTTTTTGGACACATGAAAATTTTGGTTGGCCTGCGCGGCTACTTGTGCCAGGTGCGTAACGCATAATACCTGGCGTCCGTTGGCCGCCGCGCGCAGTTTCTGCCCGACCAGATGGCCGGTTTCGCCGCCGATGCCTGCGTCTATTTCGTCAAATACCATAACGGGCACCGTTGGCGCCAAGACGGTCTTAAGCCCTAGCATGACGCGGGAAATTTCGCCGCCGGAAGCGATATTTTTAAGCGGCCGAAGCGATTGGCCGGGATTGGGAGAAAATAAAAATTCCACTTTATCTGCTCCGCTTGGTCCCAGATTTTCTTCATCCATTTCTACCGCTACTGAAAATTTGACCGCGTTGAATCCCAGTGGGCGGATTTCATCGGTAATCCGTTTGGACAGGCGTTGCGCCGCCGCCATACGTTTATCATGCAGTTCGCCGGCCAGCTGCAAGAGTTTTTTCTGAGCGTGGGCGAGTTCCTGCAACAATTCTTGTTCGTGTTCTTCGCCGTGTTGCAGTTGATCGATTTTTTCACGCAGGGCGCGGGCGGTGTTTAACACGTCAGTAATTTCCGGGCCGTATTTGGCTTTTAAACGTTTGATTTTTTCATGACGCGCCAGCATCTTGTCCAAAGCGTCTGGTTCCAGAGAAATGTCGTCTTTATAAGAACCCAGCGTGGAAGCGGCGTCTTCCAACGTTACCAAAGCGGTATTTACATCTTGGGATAAGGAAGCTAAATTTTCGTCCAGCTCCGCCATGCTTTGCAGCGTGCGCAGCGCGCGCCCCGTTCGGGCGGTGGCAGAGTCTTCCGCTGCGTAAAGCTCCTCATACGCTTCCTGCGCCATTTCCAACAATCGGCCGGCGTGTTTCATTTTGGGCAGCGTTTGTTCCAATTGAAAATCTTCCTCGGCCGTAGGGTTTACGTCCTCAATTTCTTTCAGTTGGTATTGGCTCATATCCAGCAGCCGTTCTTTTTCCTGCTCGCTCATGCGGGCGGCGTCGAGTTTGGCTTGTATCGCCTGTCGTTCTCGGTAAGCCGATTGGGTTTTTTGTACCAATGCTTCGTGCTTGGCGAATTTGTCTAACAGCATTAAATGTACGGAAGAATGCAACAGGCTTTGATGCTCATGCTGTCCGTGAAAATCAATTAATACGCGGCCTAATTGCGCCAGGGCCGAAACGGTTACCGGGTGCCCTTCTATGAAGGCCTTGCTTTTGCCTTTACTGTCCAATTCTCTTTTTAGGGCAAAAACATCTCCAGCGACGGCATATTCGCGGCGAAGTTCTTCCGGCAGGTCGGCGCTGGAAAATACGGCGCTGACCGCCATTTTTTCCGTTCCGTCTTTAATGGCCGAAACGTCTCCGCGCGCGCCCAATACAAAACTCAGCGCTTCTATCACAATGGATTTGCCGGCGCCGGTTTCTCCGGAGAAAACATTCAGCCCCGGGGCAAAATCCAACGACAAATCCGATATAATGGCAAAATTTTGTACGCGCATCCGCAGCAGCATATTACCGGTTCCCCCATTTTAGTTTGCGGTTTAAAATTTGAAAAAAGCCCCGTTCCGGCGGGCAAAGCAATTTGGCCTTGAGCGGACTGCGGGTAATTTGCACCTGCGCGCCCAAAGGAAGCGTTAGATTGATTTGGCCGTCTAAACTGCAAGTGGCGCGGTCAGTTTCATTTTTGAAAGAAGGGATTAGTGTTAAAGTGCCGCCAGCGGATAAAATCAGCGGCCGTTGGTTAAGGGTATGCGGGCAAATGGGCGTAACCGCCAGCACATCTACCCCCGGTTCTACAATCGGTCCGCCGGAAGCCAGCGAATAGGCCGTTGAACCGGTGGGGGAAGCGATAATTACTCCGTCGCCGAAATACGAAGGGATTTCTTTCCCGTTCCAATAGGCTTCCAACAAAAACGCCCTTGGCGCGGCGGCGCGGAGTACACAGTCGTTAAAAGCCAAAAATTCACGCGGTTTGGAGCCTTTTGCAGTAATGCGCGTATGCAGCATAAAACGTTCGTTGACGGTGCATTTGTCGTTTAATAAAGTTTGCAACGCCGGCAACGCGTCTTCGTGTTCGCAGGCGGCCAAGAAACCCAGGGTGCCGCAGTTAATGCCGAAGATTGGTATCCCCAGCGGTGCGGCGGCGCGGGCGCAATGCAGTATGGTGCCGTCCCCGCCCATACTGACCAGCAGTTCGGTTTCGGCGGTTAGACTTTCTAACTCGGTAATCAGTTGCACCTGCACATGGCGTTTGCGCAAAAAAGAACACACTTGTTGTGCTAACGGAACGGTATGTGTTTTATGTTTGTTGTAGAAAACGGCCGCTTGTTTAAAAATCATAGTATCTTTATTTTAGCAAAAAGAACTGTTTTGCGCGCAGGTCGGACTAACCTTTTTTAGCGTATGGCTTCCGCTTCGGTTTCGGGGCAAAATGATATAATAATAAATATAGGAAAGGGGGCTTGTGATGTGGGATTATACAGATAAAGTAATGGATCATTTTAGAAATCCGCGCAATGTGGGAGTCATTCCCAACGCCGACGGAACGGGACAGGTCGGCAGCCTGGTGTGCGGAGACGCCCTAAAGCTGACTATTAAAGTCAATAAGCAAACAGATGTCATTGAAGATGCCAAATTTGAAACTTTTGGCTGTGCCAGCGCGATAGCTTCTTCCTCTATCTTAACGGAAATGATTAAAGGCAAAACCATTGCCGAAGCTTCTAAAATTACCAACCAGGATATTGCAGACGCTTTAGGCACGCTGCCCGCTGAAAAAATGCATTGCTCCGTAATGGGTATGGAAGCCCTGGAAGCTGCGGTAAAAAGTTATCGGCAAGGCGGCGCGCCGGTGGTGTTTGAACAGGAAGAAGAAAAAATCGTTTGCCACTGTTTTAACGTGTCTGAAGAAACCATTATTAAAGCCATTCGCGCCAATCATTTAAAGACGGTGGAAGATGTTACCCATTTTACCAAGGCCGGCGGCGGCTGCGGCCGTTGCAAAGGAGAAATCCAGAAAATTCTGGATAAAGTAAACGGGGCGGAACGGACGGCTGTTTCAAACGAAAAACCTTTTTCCCAGATGACGGTAGTAGAAAAAATAAAAACGATTGAGCGCGTGCTGGAAGAAGAAATTTGCCCCAAGCTTAATATGGACGGCGGATCGGCCGAGTTGGCGGATTTAGACGGAAACATAGTAAAAATCCGCCTTACGGGCATGTGCAGCGGCTGTGCGGGCGCCATGGGCACGCTGAAGAATTTTATTGAAAAAACCTTAAAGGAAAAAGTAGATCCTTCCCTGACGGTGGAGCAAGCTTAGCATGAAAGTAATTTACTTGGATAACAACGCCACCACCCAATGTGCTCCGGCTGTAGTAGAAGCGATGCTTCCGTATTTTTCCCAAAAATACGGAAACGCTTCCAGCATGCATACCTTTGGCGGCAGCAACCGCCACGCCATTGACCTCGCCCGCGAACAAGTAGCCGCTTTGATCGGCGCGGCTTATGCCGACGAGATTATTTTTACTTCCTGTGCTACGGAAAGCGATAATACCGCTATTTTCTCTGCCGTACGTTCGTTTCCCAAAAAGAAACATATCATTACATCGGCGGTGGAGCACCCGGCGATTATGGAACCGTTCAAATACCTGGAAGCGCAAGGATATCGGGTGGATTTTATCGGGGTAGATGAAAAAGGCCGTTTTGATATGGATCGGTTTAAGAGCGTGTTAGATGAAGATACCGCCCTTGTTTCCGTAATGTGGGCCAACAGCGAAACAGGAACGATTTTTCCGATTGCGGATATTGCCCGTCTGGCGCATCAAAAAGGGGCTCTCTTTCATACCGATGCCGTACAGGCGGTCGGGAAAATTCCGGTTCAAGTACAGCAAGCCGAGATTGATATGCTTTCTTTGTCCGGCCACAAATTCCACGGCCCGAAAGGGGTGGGTGCATTATATGTGCGCCGCGGTACGCGCTTTATGCCGTATTTGATGGGCGGACACCAAGAAAAGCACCGCCGTGCCGGTACGGAAAATGTACCGTGTATTGTAGGGCTTGGCAAAGCGGCGCAATTGGCGCAGCAGCGTTTGGCGGCGGGCGCGTCGGTTCAAATTGCGGCTTTGCGGGATAAGTTGGAAGAGGGTATTTTGGCGGCTATTGCCGATGTCAAAATAAACGGCGATCCGGCACACCGCGTGCCCAATACCACCAACATCAGTTTTGGATATATTGAGGGAGAGTCTATTTTGATGTATCTGAATGATTTGGGGATTTGCGCTTCTTCCGGCTCGGCGTGTACATCGGGCTCGCTGGAGCCGTCGCATGTATTGCGCGCGATGGGGGTTCCCTTCCAATTTGCACACGGGTCGATTCGTTTTTCGCTTTCCGATCAAACCACCGAGGCGGATATCGATTTTGTGCTTAAAGAATTGCCGCCCATTATTGAGCGGCTGCGCAAGATCTCGCCGTTTTCCCGGTTAGCCGCTTAATAAAACCGCGCCCAAAAGGGCGCGGTTTTAGGTAATAGCAAATGAAACAAATTATTGGGTTGCTTGCATGTCTTTTTTTGCCGTTTGCCGTTTTTGCAAAAACGGCAACGATTTACCATACCAGCGATACCCATGGTTTCTTTTATCCTAAGAGGGGGCAAGGCGGCGCGGCGGCGTTGGCCGCTGTACTGCAGTCTGGTCCCAAAGAATATCTGTTGTTAGATGGGGGCGATTTTGCGGAGGGTACGGTGGAAACCCAGCGATCCAATGGTTTGAAAGCCGTGCAGATAATGAATCGGCTGGGGTATCAGGCGGCGACTGTTGGCAACCATGAATTCGCTTTCCAAGACGCGGGGTTTGAGCATATCCTTGCCGCTGCCCGTTTTGATATATTGGCGGCTAATATCGTGTCGGAGTCGGTGGGTGCGCTTGCTAAACCCGTGCTTGCGTATCAGCTGTACCGAATTGGCGGAGTGAAAGTGGCCGTAGTGGGGCTGGCCAACCGCAATCCTACGAAAAAAAGCCAAAAATATCAGTTTACCAAGCCGCTGCCCGCGTTGGAAAAAGCCTTGCGGGCATTGGAACGTCATAATCCGAATGTGGTGGTGGTGCTGGCGCATGATTCATTGGCGGACGATCGGCCGGGACAGCCCAATTATATAGGCGAAATCGGCCGTAAATTCGGCGGGCGCGTACACATCGTGCTGGGCGGGCATGCGCATCAAACGTTCCAAAACGAATGGCGCGGCGGCGTCTTTTTTGCAGAAAGCGGGTGCCATTGGCAGTATGTTACCAAAGTAACGGTGGAAATAGATGACAAAACCGGAGCCGTCAAGCAAATTCAGTCGGCATTAATTCCCTTAGATATCGTATATACCGGCGAAAATAAAAAAATCAAACAATATGCCGACTCCCTGCGGGAGCCGGGGGTAGATGAGGTGATTGGCCGTACGTCCGCGGCGATATCCAAAAAATCGTTTCTGCCGGGGCGGCAAGATTCTCCGATAGACAATTGGATTGCCGATGCCACCTGCCGTTATGCTCCGGCGGACGTATGTGTTCATAATACCGGCGGCGCACGGGTGGGTTTGCCCAAAGGGGATATTACGCGGCGCGATATTATTGAATTGTATCCATTTGACAATACGGTGGTAACGGCGTCCGTCAGCGGGACGTTTCTAAAAAAATTGGTGGCCGGCGGACTCGTCCCGTGGAACCGATTGGCTTATTCAGGGTTGACCCTTTCCTATAAAAAAACAAAAAAGGGAAAAATTAAAAACTTGAAAATTTGGGTGCGCGGAAAACGGCTGCAAGAAGATAAACAGTACACCCTCTCGGTTAACTCCTATATAGCCGGTGCCGGCAGCGAAGGCCGATTGTTTAAGACGCTTTCCCCAGATCAAATGCGTTCGGCCGGTTCCAAAACGATACAGCAGATTTTGGAGGATGACCTTAAGAACGGCATGCTTGCTCCTCCCCCAACCGGTCGCATATTGGAAAAATAAAGAGGAAATTTTTCATTTTTTTCCTTGAACCAATACAACGTTTTTGTTACCATAAAATTATCCCTCCGGGGAAGGAGAAACTTCTTATGAAAAAGACTTGGTTGCTAGCAGTTTTATTGTTTTTGCCGCTATTGCTGAGCGCAAAAACTACTACGATTTATCACACCAGCGATGTGCATGGTTTTTTCTATCCGAAAGACGGCCAAGGCGGCTTTGCGGCGTTGGCGGCGGTTTTGAAAGAGGGACCTCGAAGTTATCTCTTGTTGGACAGCGGCGATTTTTCCAACGGTACGGTGGAAACCCGTAATTCCAAAGGGCTGAAGGGCGTACAGATGATGAACCGTATGAGTTATGATGCGGCTACGATCGGCAACCACGAGTTTGACTTTAAAGGGGAAGGAGTGGCTTCTATTTTAGCCAATGCACAATTTGCCGTGTTGGCGGCGAACTTTTTTGAAACGGCTACCGGCAAATATCCGCCGTCCGTACTTCCTTATAAAATCTTTGATGAAAACGGCGTAAAAGTGGCGGTCATCGGTTTGGCTAACCGTGAACCTACCAACCCTTCCAAATTATACACATATAGCAAACCGCTGGCGGCTTTGGAAAAAGCTCTTAAAGAAGTAGAAACCAAAAATCCAAATTTTGTGGTGGTGTTGGTACACGATTCTTTGAATGATAAAAAACACGGTACAAACTCTTATGTGGAAGAAATCGGGCGCAAGTTCGGTGGGCGCGTACATGTTGTTTTGGGCGGACACGCGCACAATATCCTCCAGAATGAATATGTGAACGGAACCCTGTTTGTAGAAAGCGGCTGCTATTTAAAAAATGTCAGCCGCGTAAGTGTGGAAACGGACGACGAAACCGGTAAATTTGTGTCGGCAAAGTCAGAATTAATCCCGTTGATTATTGCCAAAACCGGCGAAGATGAGGAAATGAAAGCATACGCCGATTCCTTGCGCGAACCGGGCGTAGATGAAGTGTTGGGAGAAGCGGCTGTCTGGATGAGCCGCGTGCCGCAGCAAGACGACCGCCAAGACGCGCCTCTAAATGATTGGATTGCGGATATTATTCGGGATTATTCCGGCGCACAAATCGCCGTTCATAATAACGGCGGCACCCGCGTGGATATGCAAAAAGGGCCGGTTACCAAACGCGATTTGATTGATATTCACCCGTTTGACAATACGATTACGCTGGTTACGGTGGACGGAAAATTTTTGAAAAAATTTATTAAAACCAGTTTTGCGCCCAACAGTTTATATACCTATTCCGGCCTGACCATTACCTATAAACAAAATAAAAAGGGCAAGATCAAAGGTCTTGAAATTTTAGTGGACGGCAAACCTGTGGAAAACCGCAAAAAATATACGATTGCCACCAACTCCTATATTGCGGGCGGCGGCAGCGAAGGCTGGATGTTTAAGAAGATTTCGGAGAAAGACAAAAAATTGGCCGGGGATAAAACAATCCGCGATTTGATGGAAGATGCCCTCCGGCAAGGACAAGTTGTTCCCCCTCAAACGGGGCGAATTCGCCGGCGCTAAGCAGTTATATGAAAGCAAAAAAAATAGTTTGGGCGCTGGCCGCGCTGTGTTTGATGGGCGGTTGCAACCGGGAAGATCTAACGGCTGTCGATATTTATTATACCGCTGATGTGCAGGGCTTTTATTGGTCACGTATGGAGCCGCGCTGGAATAACCGCGAGGCCGGCGGATATGCCATTTTGAAGAATTTTCTGCAAAGCCGGGAGGGAAACTTCCTTTTGTTTGACGGCGGCAGCTGGTTCGGTTCGGCGCCGGAGGGAACCATGACCAAGGGAGCTTATGTTCTTGAGCTGGCGCGCACGCTCCCTTATACAGCCGGTACTATCAGCGACAAAGATCTGGTGTACGGTTGGCCTTCACTGCGTGGAATCGTAAGAGAACTGCCGTATCCGTTTGTGGTTGCCAATTTGCGTTTGGAAAATCAGATTCCCTGGCCGCTGCATGATTATCAGATCCGCACGGTAAATGGCATTAAAATCGGCATTTTTGGATTAATTGATCCGGACGCCGTAAATAAAAATAAATCCCGTCTGTTGGGGCTGCACGCGTTAGATGCCGTGCAAACAGCCCAAAAGATGACTTCTTTACTAAAAGAAAAAGGGGTTGATTATATTCTTGTGCTCAGCTCTTTGGGCGCCGCTCAAAAAAACAGCATAAGTGACACCTCCCTGGCGGAAGAAGCACCCGGGATTAATTTGATTTTAAGTTCTAATAAAGACCGGGAAAATTCCGAAACAGATCAGATCAATAAAACATTTATTGTTTATCCCGGTTCTAAGCTGGATAGCGTAGGCCATATTCGACTGTTGTTTGATAAAAACAAACAATTTCGTGATATCTCTTTTGAGGACATCGCTCTCTTGAAAGACTCCTTTGGGGAAGACGGCGAAATCGCCGCACACGCGGCGTCGCTGCGGGCGGAAACCCGTAAAAAAATGAATGCGCGCGTAGCCCAAGTACCGCAAGCCATTGCCTTGGATCTTTCGCAGGAATCCGAATTGGGGGATTTGTTGGCGCAGTGTTTGCATAAATGGGCGCGGCTGGACGGCGCCGTCATTAATTCCGATTCAATCCGAAACGCACTTCCTGCCGGTACGCTGACGGAATATGATGTATATAAAACATATCCCTATGGGGATAATATCACTTTTATTACCATTAAAGGGGAAGCTTTTTTAAAAGCGATGGAAGCTTCCTTAAACGCCAAAGATAATTTTCCGCAGATTGCCGGGTTTACCGTTTCCTATGCCGACACGCCCTCCGGCAAAAAGATCCGACAGATTGTGTTGGACAACGGACGCATCGTTCGCCCGCGGGAAACCTATCGCTTTGCCGTGACCGACCATGTGCTGGCGGGCGGATTTGGACACGATGGGTTTATTGATTCGCTGGAATTTAAAAATACGTTTGTAGAAGCCCGGCAGATTATGCGTTCCTGCCTGTACCGTCAAAAAACGGTGCAAGCTCCTAAACTTGACCGTTGGAAAAAAGTTTCATGAACTATATTCGTCCGCTTGCGATTGGCGCGTTTACCGCCTCCAATAATTTGTTGTTAGCTCCTATGGCGGGGATTACGGATTCGCCGTTTCGGGTGCTGTGTTTGAAAGGAGGAGCGGGACTCGTGTGCGCGGAGATGGTTTCTGCCCATGCCCTTCATTACGGCAACGAAAAAAGCGGCCGCATGCTGCAAATAAATCCCAAAGAACACCCCGTTTCGATGCAGATTTTTGGATCCGACGAAGCGACAATTGCCGAGGCCGCCAAGAACGCCGAAGCCCGGGGCGCGGATATTGTGGATTTGAATGCCGGCTGTCCGGTAAAAAAAATCAATAAGGCCGGTGCAGGCTGCGTGTTGATGAAAGACGAAGCAAAATTGGGGCGGTTGGTGGAAGCGGCGGTAAAAAGCGTCAAAATCCCGGTTACGCTTAAAACGCGTATTGCCTTAAATCACAAAGAAATGCTGGGGGCGCGGCTTGCCAAACTGGCGGAAAACGCGGGTGCCGCGGCTGTAACTTTACACGCGCGGGCAGCGGTAGATGTTCATTCCGGACCGCCGGATATTAACGCATTGGCCGAAGCGTGTGCGGCGGTAAAAATACCCGTCATTGGCAACGGCGGCGTACTAAATGCCGATATCGCCCGACAATTTTTTCAAGCCGGCTGCGCCGGGGTAATGATTGGGCGCGGGGCGGTGGGCAACCCATTCATTTTTCGGGATATTATAGACGTTTTTAACGGCAAAACGCCTTCTTCCCATACACCTAAAAACCGTTTGTCCGTTTATTTGGATTTAATTCGTGAAAATGTATCTTATTACGGGGAACGCATTGGCGTAAACCGCAGCCGCAAGACCGCGGGATATTGGATTAAGGATTTTCCAAACGCCGCCGAAGTGCGCGGTCGGTTCGTTCGTTTGGATACGCTAACGGACATAGAAGACCTGTTTGCCCAGACGTTGGCGCGCCTGGACGCATAAAAACCGTAAAAAAATCGTAAATTTTGATATAATATATAAGAAACCACGAGTCATTAAGACAGCGGCCACCACTCCGCTGCGCATTAATTACAAAAGGTAGAAACAAAGAATTATGACAAAAACTTTTTTGCCTTCCGTCAAGGAAGTTGAAACCACCCGCAAATGGCATCACATTGACGCCACGGGCCAGACCCTGGGCAGATTGGCTTCTCAAATTGCCGTTTTGCTGATGGGCAAACACAAAAAAACCTATACGCCGAATATGGACTGCGGCGATTTCGTCGTTGTGACCAACGCCGGCAAAATCAAATTGACCGGTAAAAAAATGGAACAGAAGGTTTACTTCTCTCACTCCGGTTACGCCAAAGGCGCCAAAGAAACGCCGGTAAAAAGAGTGTTGGAAAAGAACCCCACCAGAGTATTGGAATTGGCCGTTAAGAGAATGTTGGACGAAAACAAACTCCGCGCGCCCAGAATGAAACGCTTGAGACTGTTCGCCGGCGAAGAACACGCCTTCACCGAACGCTTTGGTAAATAAGAGGGATAAGAATTTATGAACAATACGAAAGAACTGAAAACCGGAAGAAGAAAAACCTCCGTCGCCCAAGTAGAACTTTTAAAAGGCAAAGGCAACATTACCGTTAACGCCAAATCCTTGGACGAATACTTTGGCAACCACGCCCGCTGCAAAGCAGCCGTTAAGGCGCCGCTGGTGGTAACCAACTTGGAAAAAGAATACGATGTAACCGCGAAAGTAGTTGGCGGCGGCATCTCTTCCCAAGCCGGTGCGTTGCGCCACGCGATTGCCCGCTCCTTGGCGGCGATCAGCGAAGATCTTAAAAAAGCCGTGAAAAAGGCCGGTTACCTTACCCGCGATCCCCGTATGGTGGAAAGAAAGAAACCCGGTCAGCCCGGTGCCCGCAAACGCTTCCAGTTTTCCAAACGTTAATCGTTGGCTGGAAACTTGCAGGAAATGTTTTAGAACCCCGCTCCAAGAGCGGGGTTTTCTTTGGATAAAAGGGGATAAATTTTCTTCTGGGGGACTCGTTTTGATTTTTTCAAGGGGCAGTGCTGAAATAGTGTGGCTTAAATGAGTCGTGTTAACGGGCCTAGAGTAGGGAGGGGCGGCTCGCCTGCTGTTGTGTTTGAGCGCGACAGCGCAGAAACAGTGTGGCCTAAACCAATCATTTTAACGGGCATAGAGTGCCTGCCCCCGGCAAGGGGGTACTTTTTCTGACGGCAGAAAAAGTACGAAAAAGACCGCCGCCCCAGTGTTCTATAATTATATACCTGTACTTTTTCCAACGGGAAAAAGTACCAAAAAGCGTCCGCCCCGGCGTCCTATAAAAATCACTTTGCGGCAGGAAATTTTATAACTCGCTTTGCTCAAACAATAAAATTTCCATTCAGCCGCAAAGGCTTTTTATAAGCAGGACAAAGGGGGCGGTTAAACGGCAACGGCAACAGCAACAGTAACGGCACAAGCGGAAAAAGGCTTCCTTTTTGGATAGCGCGGCATTGCTCAAACAGTGTGGCCTAAAGGAATCGGATTAATGGGCATAGAGTCGGGAGGCCAACCTTTG
>CALVFE010000006.1 GCA_944326765.1 uncultured Elusimicrobiales bacterium
GCGGAAATTTTATTGTTTGAGCGGAGCGAGTTATAAAATTTCCTGCCGCAAAGTGATTTTTATAGGACACGGGGCGGGCGCTTTTGGGTACTTTTTCCCGCCGGAAAAAGTACATAAAATCATGGTTCATTCAACATACAACTTGGGCAAATAGGAAAACACCAAAAATTTTCTAAAAAAGTCAAAAGCCCGACTTTCTCTTGCCGATTTCTTATTGAGGGGGAACAAAAAACGCCGCTTAACCCTTTGGCTAAGCGGCGTTTTTGAAACGGGAAAAATCAGTTCCAATCTTTACGCAATTTTTTGATGGCTTTTTTTACTTCCGGCTTCAAGGCGGGGTCCAACAGATCGATAAATAGTTTGCCGTCTAAATGATCTACTTCATGCTGAAAAGCTTTAGCCAAAAGCCCGCAGGCGCGTTTGACTTGCTCCTGTCCGTTCTCATCTATATATTTAAGGGTTACATCGGTCGCTCGTTTAACCTCTGCCCACAAACCGGGAAGGGAAAGACAGCCTTCTTCTTCTAATTTTTCCCCCCGTTTAGAAATAATTTCCGGATTAATGATAACGTAACGTTTTAAAGGAGCATTTTCTTCGGTCGATTCCGGAATTAAAATAACAGCCAATCGATACTCCAGTCCGATCTGGTTGGCCGCCAATCCCACGCCGCGCACCGCCAAACAAGTTTCTTCCATATCTTTCAGCAAGCTGGGCAAGATCGGTTCTATTGTTTTAAAATCAACGGGTTTTAATTTTTGGCGCAAGATGTTTTCGCCGTATTTTGTAACACGAAGAATAGCCATACGTTTATTTTAGCATATTGGAACGGGTATGCGGCTTAACGTGTAAACCGGTAGGAAACTTCCCGTCCTTCCCACAAAATACGCAGGGTGACGGGATGTTTTAATTCTTGATCTTTTACGGCTCCCCACGTCATTACGGCGCGTTCAATTTGCGGATTAGCGCCATGACGGCCGGAGACTCCCATTACCACTTCTTCCGCGTCCGCTACGGCGGCGGCCTGCGCCATCGCATAATACGCATCGTTGGAATGAACCAGCACCGGCGTAACGGGCAACCCATATTTCTCCGCCAACAAAATGACCGCCGTAAATACTTCCTGTTCATCGATTGCCGCCGAACGCATATCCTGGCGATACAGTATATTTTCCACCGGTTTGCAATAGAGCACGATGACGTCCGTTTCATCAGCGTTGGCCTTGCCAAGCACTTCTTCCAAGTGATATAAGTTTTCCGGATCCTTTACCGCCACCAAAATCCGATGAGACCGATCCAAATCGGCAAAAGCTTCTTTTAAATCGTCCACCGTTTCGGCGTTGATGCGTTCGCGATAGCCTTCTTCAAACATTGTATTAGCGCGCTTGGCGTTCAATCTCTCCGATAAAGAAAACACCGCAAACAAAAACGCCGTAAATCCCAAGCCGGCAATCGTGGCAATTTGTTTGGTAAACAAATTCACACACGCCACCGTAACCAACGCCCCGCACAATAAGATAAGCCCAATGGGAACATAATAGTTCTCGTATTTGATATTGAGCGGAAACATAAAATCGCGTTTTTGGGCGGCCTTTTTCCAGCGCAGCCGGATAATAGCGGATACTTCAAATACGAAACACCACATCACCCCAAACGCATACGCTTCCCCCAGCAAATACACATTCCCGCGGGAAAGCAAAATTACCGCCACCTGAACGGCGGCAATCAGGTGAATAATATGGTAAGAAGTGCCAAACCGACGGTGGATTTTGCGGAACCAATCGGTCAGAATACCGTCTTCGGCAATGCGGTTCATCAGCGCGTTAGAACCGATGAGCGACGTATTTACCGCCCCCGAAAGCATCGCCACGCCGCAGATTACAATCATCGCCTGCATCAAAAGTTTCAGCAAATTCGGCCCGGCCATGCTCATCGCTAACCCAGCGAGCAAATTATCATTGTATTTCGTCGCGATGAGTTCCGGCGGAATAATTACCGCCGATAGAAACGTCAGTCCGCCGGTAAACAAAAGCGCAAATCCAAAAATCAGCCATGCGGCTTTTTTTAGGTTTTGGGCTTTGGGATATTCAATTTCGCGATATACCTGGGAAAGCGTTTCGATGCCGGATAAGGCCAACACGCTGTGTCCAAAGGCCATAATCATGCCCACCAACCCGATGGTTTGCATAAAATCGATACCGCCTGCCCAGCCCAATGATTCTTCCGAAAACGACAATTCTGTCGGCGGCAAATGTGCGCCGTTCAGCGCAATGGTAATAAAAGACCATATCGCCAACAAAAAACAAATTGCCAGCGAAAAAGCAATAATTTTGGCACTTTTGGAACTGGACTCTTCAATTCCTTTTACGTTTTGCCGCCAAAAATACATCGTTACCAAAATGCCAAATCCGACCGCGATTATATTTCCAGGAAGCTCAAAATGGGCGCCTATTAATTCCAAAAAGGAATTCAGCAATCCGCTCAAATAATGCCCGGCTGTAACGGCGCTGATAGGACCGGTCAGAATAAAATCAAAAATCAAGGCCGACGCCGCCAGCTTGGCGGCCGTATCTCCCAACCCTTCGCGAACAATTTTATAAGCGCCGCCCCGTACGAATAAAGAACACGCCTCCAGCTCCAACATTAAAAGCAATCCCGAAAACAGCATCACCGCCAAAATATACCACGGGAAAGCCGGCCCAAACGCCCGCATGGCAATACCGCCGGCATAGAAAGCACTGGAACCAAAATCACACAGCACTACAGCGGCCGCTTTCCAGAAGGGAATAAACGTCAGCATAGCCGTAGTCAGCACAACGACTTTCTTCACGCGAGACGAACCGGAATGGTTTTCCGAAGGGGTATTCTTAGACATAGACTAACGCGCCAGACGCGCGGCAACTTCGTCCGCCTGATTTAATGAAACCAATTCTTCAATAAATTCAGGTTTGAATTTTTCGGCCAAAGCAGAAAGCAACTGCAGATGTTGTTGAAAAAAAGCAGGTTTTGCTGGAGACAGAAATAAAAACATTACTCGAATGGGCAACTCGCAGCCGGAAGAGTCCCGCAGCGGTTTGCGCAATACCGCCACCGCGGCGGCGAAATCCGTCAATTCTTCCAAACGCGCATGCGGAATAGAAAGCCCCGTGTCCAGCGTGGTGCTGATACCTTCTTCCCGTTTTAGCACCTGGGCGGTTACATCTGCCGGATCCAACTGCTTATACTCCCGGCAAACCAGTCGAATAAGCGCCTCTATCAATTCTTTTTTGCCCGGACAATCGTCCACCATCAATACGCGGGCGGGCGAAATCAAACTGCCCAGACTCATTTTACTTTGTTCATTTGGTAACATATTCTTAAGTTTTTATGGTAGCAAATAACCCGCGGGAATGGCAAGCCGCCGAAAAACTTTCATTCTCTGTCTAAAAAAGCTAAAATACTTTATAATGACAGAGAGTGAAATCCAAGCTTTATTTGATGTTCTTTCCGCCGGACGTACGCCCGGAAAACAAGATTTTAACGCTTCCAAAATGTTTTCCCTGCTGGAAGATCCATTTAGTATTTGGTGTTCCTTTCACGCCCCCAAAGAAGAAGCCGTGGCCGAACCCAACCGCTATGAAAACCTAAAAATCCGTACCGACCGCAATACCCGCGACGAGTGGATCAAAAGCGAATTCCCAGGCGTTGTATTCGTGTCTGGGGAAAATGAATCGGAGCGTTTTAAAAACACCCTGTCTGCCATGGCGCGCGGCGAAAGCGCCATCGCCAACGCGTTGCTATGGAACCTTCCCGAAAATACATACGGCAGCATTAATTTGCTGGTTCGCGCAGATACGGCGTCCAGTCTTTTCGGCGCTTACCACTATCATATTTTTCAATTCAAACGCGCCCACGATTTAAAAGAACATTATGCGCTGCAGGTTTGTTTGCTCAACCGAATTTTAGGCGAAACCCAACATTATACCCCCGCCGAAACGCGCGTTTTCCTAAAAGATCGCACAATCCAAGTGCTCTATTTGGAACATCAAGAACGCTTGGAACGAGAACTGGGATTTTGGCGTAAAATTCGCGACGGGAAGGCTAAACCCGAAGCTCACAAACCGCCCAAGGCCGCCAGCGCGCCGTGGCGGGTGTACGCCAATAAAATAGTAGCTCAAACCAAAGATTTATTAATGCTGCCCGGCCTTAATACCGAAATGCGGCAATGTTTAAAAATTAACGATATCTTTAATACCGACGACGTGGCACACGCCGGACTGGAAAAACTGCGCGGCATTTTGGAAGAACCGCACGCAACAGACTCCTATTATAATGCCTTGGCCTACCTGCATAACCAACCGGTTCTGCGGGAAGCCGGACACTTTCCGCCCCCCGCCAAAAAGTACAATCTTTATTTTGATTTTGAAGCCACCGAAACTTTTACCAAAGACAATGTTTCCTTCGTTTATTTAATTGGAATTTGGGATAAAGAAGAAAATAAATACGTCAGCTTTGTAGCCAAAACCCCCGAAGAAGAAATCAAAATTTTCGAACAGTTTTACCATTATGTAAAAGATTTTGCGGATACCGCTCTCTACCACTGGACGGAATATGAAGTAAAAAAGATGAAAAATCTGGCCGCCAAAAACCCCCAAGATGCGGACAAACTAAAAGCCTTATGCAATATCTGCTATGACCTGAAAGTCGCCGTAAACAAACAATTCTATCTGCCCGCGCCCAGTTTTTCCTTAAAAGCCGCCGCGCCGGCATTTGGGTTTAATTGGCGGCAGGACGACTGCGGTGCAATGGACAGCATGGTGTATTTTACCAGTTGGCTTAAAACCGGAAATGACGAACTGCTCAAGAAAGTACTCATGTACAACGAAGACGACTGTAAAGCCATGCTGGATTTGGAAGACAAATTAAAAGAGGCCCAGGTGCTGGAGTTCAAAAAATGAAAAAAGAATCGGCTGTGTTGAAGCAATGTTTGCAAGCGGCTGGCCGGGTTGTACGAAATCACTTTGGGAAAGTAGGATATGAATTAAAAGGAAAAGCGAACCTGGTTACCAAAGCGGATTTTGCCAGCCAAAAAACCATTTTATCTCTGCTGCGCAAAAATTTTCCCCAGTATGATTATCTGGCCGAAGAAGACGGCGTGAAAAATACCGGATCGGATTACACCTGGGTAATCGATCCTATCGACGGCACTACCAATTTTGCACATACTTTTCCCCAATGCAGCATTTCCATTGCCCTGTTCTATAAGAATGAACCTGTTTTAGGCGGCGTAAGCAACCCCATAACCGGAGAAACCTTCTTGGCACAAAAAGGAAAAGGAGCTACCTTAAACGGGAAGAAAATTCATGTTTCTAAAACTGCCAAGCTGGAACAATCTTTGCTCGTAACAGGCTTTCCCTACAACCGTTTTACCCGCATGCCGGAACTATTGGGACGATTTGAAAGCTTTTTAAACTCCTGCCATGATGTGCGCCGCTTGGGATCGGCGGCGTTGGACTTATGTTGGCTGGCAGCCGGCAGAATCGACGGCTATTGGGAAGACAATTTAAACCCTTGGGACGTAGGAGCCGGCGTTTTAATTTTGCAGGAAGCCGGCGGGAAAGTAACGGATTATTCCGGCAAAAAATACAAGAACATCTTCGATTACGGGCACACGCTATTGGCCAGCAACGGAAAAATTCACAAACAGATGATCCAAATTATCGAACGGATCAACTCTCTTGCATAAAAGTGATTTTGGTGTGGAACCTATTTTTTGTTTCTATCCTCTGCTATGTGTGATATAATTTTAGTAAGGGTTTTTTAAAAAAGGGGTTTGCATGGCGATCAGTGTGGTAAAACAATACAGCGTATTTTTGATTAATGAACCAGGCGCGCTGAAAAATTTTGCCGAGTTGTTCGTACGCGAGAATGTGGACGTTATTGCCATTTCTCAAGACGTGCGTTATGACGCGGCCGTCGTACGTTTAGCCGTTAAGTACGACCAAGAAATCAGCCATGCGCTGACGAAGGCCGGATTTACCAGCGTTAAAACCGACGCTATCTGTTTAGACGCCCCCAACCGAGTGGGACTCATACGCGATATCGGTTCCGTTTTATCGGGGCACGGCATTAACATTACCACCATTTACGGTACGGCCGGCGCCGGCACCGATACTCGTTGGATTATTGTGGTAAATGATATTACCAAAGCATTAAACGCGCTGGAAACCTCTGGTATTTTCAATTAAGTTATTTTCAAGAAAAGATACAAAAAACGCCGGCGGCGGAAGCGGCGGGATTTTTGTATCTTTTTTTCCATTAAAACACCAGAACTTCTTTAACCCGTTTCAGCAGTGAGCAACCAACCTATTTTTCGTCGTTCTTCTGCTTTTTTGTTTTCTTAATAAACAGCCATAAAAAAGCCCGGCCGATAATCGGCCGGGCTTTCTCCATTATTTTCAAATCAACGCAGTTCTTTTTCGGCTTCCTTCATTTGTTTTTTCCATTTTTTCTGGGCGGCCTTGTGTTTCCGTTCCGCCTCGCCGGAGAGAAGTTCTTCCACCCGCCGAGCTTTGATTTGATCTAAATTTTTCTCATCTTCCTGCAATTTGGCTTCCCAATTATCCAGGTTAACCCGTTCTGCAGCGATACGCGCTTTTACATACGCCACCCCGGCATCTACGCTTTGTGAAACGACTTCCGCAATTTCCGCTTTAATAGCCGGTTTTTCGGACTGCGAAGCTTTGCGATATTGTTTTACCAATTTTTTAATCCGTTTCTGGCGGTTTTTAAAAGCCTTTTTTTCTTCGGCCGGAGTTTGCTTAAAAGATTTTGCTTTTTTAGCAGCAGGCAGCATCGTTGGAACCGACGCTCCTTTTTCCGAACCCGACGGGATTGACGCAGCCGCCGTTTGATCCGCCGCAAAAGAAATACCCGTCATGCTCAGCAACGACAACAATAAGATGATTTTCTTCATATTTCCTCCTCTCAATGGGAAACCGTTTTCGAAAATAAATTCATTACGGCCACCCCTACTATAATTAATCCCATTCCCAGTAAAGCGGGGAAATCCGGGCGTTCTTTGAAAACGACCAATCCAACCAGCACCGTCAGTACGGTTCCCACGCCTGCCCAAATAGCATACGCCACCCCCAACGACATTCCCTTCAGCGTCAATCCCAACAGCCAAAACGAACCGGCATACGCCGCCGCAGTCATCACGGCCCACGCCGGGACGGTAAATCCGCGGGAAGCTTTCAGAGCGCTGGTTCCAGCGATTTCACACACAATGGCTCCGGCCAAAAACAAATAATATCTCCACATAATTAGTCTAGCGCCGTATCATGAACGCCGGCTTCTTTAAATCCTTTGGCACGAAGTTTACAGGAATCACAATGTCCGCACGGTTTTTTACCGCCGGCATAACAACTCCACGTCAGTTCGAACGGCACTTTCAGCTTTGCCGCCAACGCAACAATCTGCGCCTTGGACAACCGCATCAGCGGCGCCAACACTTCTATTCCTTCGCTGACGCCCGTTTTCGTGCCGCGGTTAAGCGCATCGGCGGCCGCCTTAAAAAAGGCGGGAGTACAATCGGGATAGCCCGAAAAATCAATGGCATTGGGGCCGGCAACAATGGCTTCCGCCCCGACCGCGTCTAACAAGGATCCCGCCAAGGACAAAAACATCAGGTTCCGCCCCGGAACATATGTAGAAGGAATCCCCTCCTTTGGGATATCTTCCACAGGCACATCGGGGAGTTCTTGTTTTTTATCCACAAGCGAACAGCAGGAAAGCCAGGGCAAATTAAGGGTAATCAAATGATGTTTTACCCCCAGATTTCGCGCTATCATCTGCGCGGCCAGCACTTCGCGGTCGTGGCGCTGACCGTAAGAAACCGTCAACGCTTCGCAGTCGTATCCGTGCGCCAACGCCCAGTATAAACAAGTGGTGGAATCCAACCCGCCGGAAAACAGCACGATAGCTTTTTTATGCTTCTTTTCTTGGAAACCGGAGTCTTTGCCAGAGAACGTTACTTCCCCCGCGGCAACCACTTTTTCTTTAGCGAATGGTACGGCAGCCGGCTGCGGCTGTGCAGCATCGGCCGCCGGAACGGCAGGTTTTTCTTCAGCTTTTTTTTCAGCAACCGTTTCGCTCTTTTTAAGCACTTTATCCAACAAATCGTCCGAAACGGGAGCCATCGTCTTGGCAGGTTCCATCGGTTCCTTCTTAGAAGATGCCAATTCTTTTTCTAATTCTTCCTTTTCCTCTTTGACCGCCTGCAAGATATTATTAAAAAAGCTCTTAATC
Organism: uncultured Elusimicrobiales bacterium; assembly: GCA_944326765.1. Lineage (GTDB taxonomy): Bacteria > Elusimicrobiota > Elusimicrobia > Elusimicrobiales > Elusimicrobiaceae > Avelusimicrobium. The sequence goes on from CALVFE010000006.1 coordinate 8,287, forward strand.
CGTTTAGCAGCCTGCTGTTTAGCCTCGGTTAAACTTTCTTTCCCAGCATCCGCTTCTGCGCGCAAGTCCTCCTTGCTGGGAGAATTTTCTTCGGCGTTCGGCTCTTTTACGGGAACTTCCGCAGGCCTATTTTCGGAAACCGGAGCTTCTGCCGCCGCTGCCGCCGAACCGCCCAGCCATTGAGCCGGGGCGGGCGCTCCATAAAGGTGGCATACTCCATATCCTTCTTTAGAAAAGCTGATTTGCGGCACCACGGGCAATCCGTTCACCTTAAAAGCCAGTTTGGAATCCTTGGAAGCGGTTTTAGGGAATTGTTTCATAAATTCCCCGTAACGCATAGTATTGTTAAATTCCACAATCGCTTCCTGAGGATTGCCAATTCCCTGGATATAATCTTTCAAAGCCGACACGCACAACCCGTCTTCCACGTCATCTGAGGTGCCAAAAAGCGCGCTGGGAATAAGCAGCACGTCTTTCTGTTGGGCAGCCAAACACTCCGCCAACGTATAGAAATTACAAAATCCGCCGGCCAAAACCAGCGAAGCCTGCCGGGCGCACAACAATGCTTTTGTGCCGGTAGCAGTAACTAAAACAACCGGTTTGCGGGCATTGGATTTGGAAGCCAGATAAGGAGAATTATCCTCGTGGGCTATGGGCAAGTCCAACTCGGAATAAATTTCAAAATCGCTATGTTCCTGTACAAAAGAAACCGCTTCTTGCGCTGACTCAAAAACCAATACTTCTTTTTTCCCGTGTTCTAACAAAGCACAAAGAGTAGTAGCCTCGCGCAACACATCTACCACGACGGCGACCTCTGTCCATTGTCTGCATTCCTCGACGGTTTTAGCTATCAGAACGTTCATTTAAAATCCCCAATACTTTAAAATCTTCGATGGCTTTTTGATCTTCTTCAGTCAGCTGATCCACATATTTAATAGCGTAAATAATTAAAGTTACCCGCGGTTCAGAAGCCCCGTCTTCGGCGCTGTTGTACTGCCCGATAAGCATAGCATCTGCCCCTTTAGAAGCCACAAAACGGCGTCCTTTTTCCACTCCCATCTTCAGCACGTCGCGGTCTGGTTTTAAATTTTTAATACGCAAAAGCCCCAAATTGCCATAAGGTCTGGTAATTTCTCCCTTGCTCCCCAAAATTTCCACTTTTTTGGCTTTCGTAGGCGGAAAATCCGGTCCGATGGCAATCCAATCCAAATTGCTCTGTTCCAACGTCGCGCAACCGGCCAATAACAGCAAGGCGGCGGCGAATATCTTAAATTTTTTCATATCCCCTCCTATTTTTTCTGAGAAGCCAACTGTCCGCAAGCGGCTAAAATATCATTGCCCATACTTTTGCGGATCGTTACGCCAATTCCCATTGCTTTGAGTCCGGCGGCAAAATCTTTGACGATGCGGTCGTCGGTTTTCTCACCGCGTCCCAAATTGCACGCAATCAGATTGACGTGCAACAAATAATTATCTTTGATACTGTAAATCCAATCCGCCAATTTGCGAATATGCTCCGGACGGCTGTTTACGTTTTCAATCACGGAATATTCCAGAAACACCTGCCGCCCCGTTAGGGCGATATATTCTTCCAAGGCTTTTTTTAAATCGTCCAGATCATACTTGCGGTTGACGGGCATCATCTGGCTGCGTTCGGCGTTATCGGCATTATGCAGCGAAATGGCCAAATTGGCCTGCGGCAAATCCACCGCCAGTTTATGCAATTTATCGGCAATTCCCGAAGTGGAAATGGAAATATGCCGCGCGCCGATATTTAAGTAATCGGCATTGGATAAATCCTTAGCCGCCTTTACCACATTCAGATAATTCAAGAGCGGCTCGCCCATTCCCATAAACACCACGCTGGAAATACGTTCACCGAGTTTTTCTTTGCGCACATATTGGTACCACATCAGTACTTGGTCGGTAATTTCTTCTTGGGTCAAATCGCGCTTAAAACCCATTTTGCCCGTACTGCAAAACGAACAGTGAAGCGCACACCCCACCTGGCTCGATACGCACACGCTCCAGCTGTCCTGCGGTTTTAAAAGTACCGTTTCAATACGCCAGCCGTCTTTTAACGTCAGCAGCGCCTTCGCCACTTTATCTCGCCGGGAACAAGTGATTTCGGTCACCTCGAAACTTAGCAGAGGACAGTTTTTCTTTAACTGTTCCCGCAGGGCGGCGGGCAGACTGGTGGCTTCGTCCCACGCCAAAATACCTTTTTTAAAAATAGCTTCCTGCACCTGCGCAATGCGGAAATTGGGCAGACCGGCATCCTTGATATATTTTTTTACGGATTCAAAATTCATTTTTATTTCCTTATTACAGCTTGTATATATTTTATCATTTTGCAAGGCACTCTCCGCCCTTTTTATATGGGGTTTTTCCGGAGCGTGAAAAAAGCGGTTTTTTTTAGTATAATACCAGCACGATGAGTGAAGATATCAAGTTTAGCACCGCCGGCTTTCGGGCCGTTACCGCAGACGGGCTTACCGCCCAGTCCGTACAACGTTTGGCATACGGGATTTCCGAACATATTTTGGAACATCCCTTTTACGGTTTTGAAGGTGAAGGATACCGCAAACACTGCGCGTCGCAAGGGAAAAAACCCAAGAAACCCCTCGTACTGGTGGGGTTTGACACCCGGTTTTTCTCCAAACAATTTGCCTATATTGCCGCCAACGCCTTGGTGCAGAGCGGCATTACCGTAAAAGTGGCCGAACTCCCCCTTCCGACTCCCGTAGCGGAATGGGCTGTACTCAATGAATGCGCCGTCGGGGCAATTGTGATTACCGGCAGCGAAGCCGAGTACTATGTCAACGGCGTCAAGTGGATTTCTTATTATGGAGGAATTGCCAATAACGAAATTGTAGAAGATATTGAAAAACGCATTCCTTCTCCCAGCGCTCAGATTTTAAAAGCATCTTCTACCGAATTTGGCTATCTGAATGCGGCAGCCGTCGTCACGAAAGATTTGCGCAAAGGTTACTTGGCGCGGCTGGAAAAAATGATTGACGTAAAAGCGCTCAAAAAAGCCAAACTCAAAATTGCGGTGGATCCGTTGTTTGGAACCGCCAAGCATTATTTCCGCGATTTTCTGGAGAAATACGGCGTAACCGTGGAAGGGATCCACGAAGGAGACGATGTTTTATTCGGAGGGCATACGCCTAACGCGGGGCCCGTAAGCTTAACCGATTTAAAAAATTTAGTGGTCTCCAAAAAAATGCATCTGGGCATCGCCTGCAATCCGGACTGCGACAAATTCGGCATTATCGACGCCGAAGGGAACTGGGTTTCTTCCAATGAAATCGCCCCCATGCTCTTAGAACACCTGGTCCGCAACAAAAAAGTAAAAGGCCGGGTATGCCGCAGCGTCATTACCTCCAATCTAATAGACCAAGTAGCCAAAACCAACGGGCTGATGTTGCGTGAAACGCCGGTCGGATTTAAATACATTACCGAACTAATGACCACCGGGCAGTATATTATGGGCATGGAAGAATCCGGCGGGATTGCCGTAGCCAACCATATTCCGGATAAAGACGGCCTTTTGGCGTGTTTGCTGGTGGTGGATATGCTGGCGGTGGAAGGAAAAACGTTCAAACAACTCAAAAAAGACTTTTACAAAAAATACAAACAATTGTTTGACCAAAAAGTCAGTATTCCCAAAACGGAAACGGAAATCAACCGCATTATGGAACGGTTGGATATCCGGCCGCCGCTCTCCTTGAACAAGACCTCGGTGTGGCGTATAGATTCCACCGACGGATTCAAATTTATTTTAAAAGGCGGCAGCTGGCTGGCGATTCGTCCGTCCAGTACGGAACGGCTGATTCGCATGTATGCCGAAGCGCAGGACGAAAAACTGCCAGCTGCTTTAATAAAAGAAGGTAAAAAAATTATAGACAGTATCGTCTAATCTGCGGCCGCACGGCGGCCGGAGGGGGTTGTTTTATGGCTCGTATCCGAAAAATTACAGCAAGAGAAATTTTAGATTCACGCGGGTATCCCACCGTCGCGGCAGACGTAATGCTGGACGACGGCAATACCGGCACGGCAGCCGTTCCCAGCGGGGCGTCCACCGGTTCGCACGAAGCATTGGAACTGCGCGACGGGGGCGAACGCTACAACGGAAAAGGCGTTCTGAATGCCGTCAAGAATATAGAACGTATTTCCCAACAGCTGGCGGGAATGGATCCGTTTGACATTCGGCTGGTTGACGAAAGCATGATTGCGCTGGACGGCACGGAAAACAAATCCCATTTGGGCGCCAATGCGACGTTGGCAGTGTCTATGGCCGTCTTGCGGGCGGGCTGCCACAGCGCCAAATTGCCTCTTTATGAACATATCCGCAACGTCTATGGGCTGCAATATGACAACTACCTAATCCCGGCACCTATGCTTAATATCATCAACGGCGGCAAACACGCCGATTCCGGCTTAGACGTACAAGAATTTATGATTGTTCCAACCTCCCCCAAAACTTTTGCCGAAGCTTTGCGCGAAGCCAGCGAAACTTATCACTCTTTGCGCAGCTTGCTTAAAAACGAGGGAATGGTCATCGCAGTAGGCGACGAAGGTGGATTTGCCCCCAAAATTTCCAAACACGAAGACGTGTTAAAAACCATTCTGGCGGCCGCCAAAAAAGCCGGACACCCGGAAATATCGTTGGCGATGGACTGCGCCGCCAGCGAATTTTTTCACGAAGGGGCATACCGCTTTGAAGGCAAAATGTACTCCGCCGAGCAGATGACGGATATTTACGCCGATTGGTGCAAAACCTATCCGCTGATTTCCATTGAAGACCCCTTGCAGGAAGACGACTGGAACGGCTGGAAACTGATTACCAAAAAACTCGGCAAAAAAATTAATCTGGTGGGCGACGACCTGTTTGTAACCAATTTAAAACGTTTGGAAAAAGGCATCGCCGAAAAAGCCGCCAATTCCATTTTGATTAAAGTCAACCAGATCGGCACGGTGTCGGAAACGATTGACGTAATGGAACTGGCCAAACGAAACGGTTATTCGCGCATCGTATCGCACCGGTCTGGAGAAACGGAAGATACTTTTATTGCGGATTTAGCTGTCGCCACGAATGCGGGCGCCATCAAAACCGGCGCACCCGCCCGCGCGGAACGAACGGCTAAATATAACCGCTTGCTTCAAATCGAAGCCGAACTGGGCGAAAAAGCCGTTTACGCACAGGACTCGGCCTTTAACAGATAATGGCACAGAAAATTATCAAAGCTTTGCTTCGCAACAAAAAACCACTACTGTTGATTACAGCAATCGCAGTAGTGGTTATGATTTTTTTGGGAAGCAGTTTTTCCAGTCTGGTACATAACAAATTAGAAATGCGCAAGCTATCCAGGCAAAGTCTGGCATTGGACAAACAACACGAAGCTTTGCTAAAAACAATGGAACGTCTAAAGAAACAAGATTTGACCTATATCGAAGAAATCGCGCGCACCCAATACAATATGGTAAAACCGGGCGAAATCCAATTTCGTTTCCGCAAATAGTAAAAAGAGGATTTATGAATATAGATGTAATTAATTTAGGCCCCATGGACAACTGCACCTACTTGGTCAGCGAAGGAACAGACGCGCTGCTTATTGATCCGGCTTGGGACATGAATTTTTTGGAACATACGCTGGCAGAAAAAAAATTAAACTTATTGGCGGTACTCTTTACCCACGGCCATTTTGACCACGTTAAATTTGCCCAAGAGCTGCTGGAGAAACACCATTTAAAAGCATATATTGAGAAAAAAGACGTCGTACTCTGCGGCATCGACCCGCACATGTTAGCCGCTTACGAAGGGGCGCAAAACCTGCATATCGGTCCGTTTGAAGTAGAAATCATTCCCACTCCGGGGCACACGGCCGGCGGCGTGTGTATTAAGATAGGCAATGCCGTTTTTACGGGGGACACTTTATTTCCCGGCGCGTGTGGGCGGGTGGATTTGCCTTCTTCCGATCCGCGGCAAATGCGCAAAAGTCTATTAAAACTCTCCCAACTGCCCGAAGACACCCAAATCTTTGCCGGCCACAGCTATGGCGGCAAATGCAGTTCTACCATTGGCTACGAACGCATTAAAAATCCGTTTATGCGCAATGCCATACGGGATAAGGATTCGTTATAATGCACCCGGTACTGTTAAAAATTGGTTCCTTTGAGTTGGCCAGCTATGGGCTGATGACCGCATTGGGCTATGTGGCCGCTTCGCTGTATCTATTGCCGCGGCTTAAAAAAATTGGGATTGATAAAGACACGTTTTGGAATTTAATTTTTATCGCCTTCATCGGGGCGCTGGCGGGCAGCAAACTCTTATATATTATCGTTTCCTGGCCGCAGCTGGGCACTACCTTGGCGGAAAAACTAACCAATATCGTACGGGATTTCCGATACGGATTTGTTTTTTTCGGCGGAATGATTGTGTCCGTCGGCGCGCTGGTTTGGTACATTAAAAAGAAAAAACTGCCGCTGTTAAAAACGGCCGATTTTTTAATTGTCGGTCTGCCGTTGGGACACGCATTCGGCCGAATTGGCTGTTTTTTGGCGGGGTGCTGCTACGGCCGGCCGACGGATTTGCCGTGGGGCGTTACGTTTACCGACCCGCATTCGCTGGTGCCGCCGGAATGGTTAGGGATACCCCTGCACCCTACCCAGCTATATGAATGCGCGGGAAACTTGGTTTTGTTTTTTCTGCTTCACCGCGCTTCCCAAAAGAAACACCGCAACGGAAGCATACTGGTGGAATATATATTAGGATACAGCCTCATGCGCTTTATCATTGAATTTTTCCGCGGCGATTTTCGCGGGGAATATCTTCTAGGGTTGTCCCCCTCTCAAGTAATTGCGCTTGCAGCGGCCGCCGCCGCTTTTATTTTATGGTATCGCCTCAGAAAGGAACAACAACATGGCTGAAAATAAAAAAATCGTTTTTGAAGGATATTCCCGCCGGTTGGACGTATTTGCCGCCGACGAGCTGGCCGATTTCTCGCGCGCTATTGTCCAGAAAATGATCAAAGACGGAAAGATTACCGTTAACGGCAAAAAAGTAAAACCTTCCTGGCCGCTTACGCCGGGCGAAGTGGTGGAAATAGAAAAGCCGCAAGCCCAGTCCAATACCCGGCTCAAAGACTTAATTATTCACGACGCAAAAGATTTTTTTGTTCTCATTAAGCCGGCCGGTATGCTCGTGCATCCGCAAAGCCCTATATGGGAAGAACACCCCGAAGCGGTTTTTTCGTCCGAAGAAACGTTGGTTTCCGTCATTCTGGCCAACCCGCCCAAAGGGTTTGACGTTTCTATGCCGCGGGCGGGGCTGGTACACCGTCTGGACTGCGAAACCAGCGGCGTAATGCTGGTAGCCAAAACGCCGGAATTTCAAGCGGAAATGGTGGCCTTGTTCGCCAACCGCGAAGTACATAAAACCTATCATTCCATTGCCTGCGGCGAAGTACCGGATGACGAAGGCACGATTGACGTTCCCATCGGGCGCATTGCCGGTGGGAAAATCAAAGCGTCTGATGTGGGGCGCGAAGCCATAACCGACTATAAAGTGTTGGAGCGCAAAAACGGTTTTACCTATATTGAACTCTATCCGCGCACCGGCCGCACCAACCAATTGCGCGTGCATTTAAGCTGGCTGGGTTACCCCGTATTGGGTGATTGGCTCTACCGCGGCGCCACGGCAGACCGGTTAATGCTGCACGCCCGCAGAATTGAGTTCAAACACCCCCTCACAGGGAAAAAACAAATGTTTGAAGCGCCCGTTCCGCCGGATTTTGAAGCGGCTTGGAAACGCGTCACACAACCGGTCGGCTAAACGATCTTTTTCCATACTCCGCGCACGTTTGTAACGTGCGCGGTTTTTTGTTTCCGACCGATAACGTATCCCCCAAATAAAACGGCTGCTAAACTAATCATTTTTTTTGCTTTCTTTTGGAATTAAAATCCGATAAGTTATAATCAGAGCGGTATTTTTCCCATGTGTTTTGTTTGGTTTTATCCAAATCTCCTACTGTTTTTACCCGTCCGAACGCAAGTGGGGACTTGCTTGTCGGACATATGTTACAAAAGGCTCTGTTCCCGTGGGAAGGACAGAGCCTTTTATTTGGCAAAAAACCCCCGCGCCTAAGATCGGGGGTTTTTTACTTGTTTTTATTACTTGCAAAGAAAACGTGAAGAAGCGCCGTATGCCCTGCGGCATTTTGAAAACGGTTTATAAACTCTTTTGATAAATCCGGTAACGTTTACTGGGATGGCAGCCGCACTCCATAATGCCGCGGATAATACCTTCATTATCTTCCAACACCCACGACAGTTCCGCCTCATTCCAGACGGCTACGCCGTGGTCTATGATATGTTTGATTAAGATCAAATCAATCCCCCGCTGGCGGAATTTTGGCGACACTCCCAGCATGATCATACGCGCATCTTTTATTTTACGCCACGCCCACAATGCTTTTATCAAACGCCAGGGATTGGCAAGCGACCCCTTAAGTTCCTTTAAAACATGGTTCATATTCGGAATCAAAATATAAAATCCCGCCGGTACGCCGTCCACTTCCAGCACACAAGTTCCTTCCTTGCGCACCACCAGCCGCAGTTCTTTTACCACATCGGCCATTTCCCGTTCGGACATGGGCACAAACCCCCAATTCTCCGCCCAAGCTTCGTTATAAATTTTCCGAATGATTTCGGCTTCTTCGTGAATTTTTTTCAAATTCAACCGCCTTAACGTAATCCCTTTTCCGCGGCTACACCGCGCGCAGACTTTTAGGAAACGCTCGGAAAATTGGTCGTCTTTGGTACGGTGAAAAGCCAGCAAATCTTTTATCTTTTCAAATCCGGCTCCCTCAATTAATTGGGCGTAATAAGGATAATTATACGGCATCATAATGGCCGGCATACCGTCGAATCCTTCTACCAGCAGTCCATAAATGTGGTTGCTGGAAGGACTGGCCGGCCCGCGTACAGCGCTGACGCCCTTGGCACGCAGCCAATTTTCCGCCGCCGCAAAGAGGGCATTGGCCGCTTCTGGACTGTTAACGCAATCAAAAAAGCCGAAAAACCCTATGTTTTCTTTTTGATATTCATTATGCGCCCGATTGACAAGCGCCATAATCCGTCCAACGGGTTTCCCGTTCTGATAGGCCATAAATAACGCGCGATCGCCGTGCGTCCAGAAATTGTTGTTTTTGGCAATCAGATACTGGACATCCTCTTTCAGATCGCTTACCCAATACGGATCATCTTTATAAAGTTCAAAGGGAAAATCCACAAAAACATCTAATTCCTGTTCACTTAGTTCTTTTACGGTAACAGCCATAAGGAAACCCTCCCCAAAAAAGAAAACCCCGTTCGCGGAAACGACTTACGCAACGGGGTTTAAACAAACTATTTGATGATTCCAATAGCACGGCCGGCCTGGGCAAAAGCATCAATAATTTTTGCTACATGTTCATCGGTATGTGTAGCCATCAGCGTCAGACGCATCAGCGCGCGGCCGGGCGGCACCGCAGGGCTGACGACCGGATTAGAAAAAATTCCCAGTTCGTGCAGCGCGCGCCACATTTTAAAACAGTTTTCGTTGCTTCCCACATGTACCGGCAAAACCGGCGTGGTGCTGGTGCCCAGGTCATAGCCTAGATCTTCCAGTCCTTTTTTAAGTTTTGCCGTCAGGCGGAACAAATTATCCCGGCGGGAAGTGTCGTTTTCAATCAACTCCAGCGCTTTGGTGATAGACGCCACGGAAGCCGGAGGCAGCGCCGCCGAAAAAATCTGACTGCGGGCGTTGTGGCGGATATAATGAATAATATCGGCGTCGCCCACTACAAAACCGCCCACCGTGGCAAACGTTTTGGAACACGTACCCACCACGAGATCCACTTCGCCGTTTTCCAAACCGAAATACTCACATGTGCCGCGCCCTGTTTTGCCGATAATACCCGTCGCATGAGCGTCATCTACCATTATGCGCGCCCCGTATTTTTTGGCAATTTTAACGATTTCCGGCAAAGGGCAGATATCCCCTTCCATACTAAACACGCCGTCTACGATAATGAGTTTCCCGGATTCTTCGGGCAGTTTAGATAAGACGCGGTCCAGATCAGCGGGGTCATTGTGTCTAAAACGTACCATTTCCCCTTCCGAAAGTTTTACCCCGTCTAAAATGCTGGCGTGGTCTAATTTGTCCACGATGGCATAATCGCCTTTTTTAACGAGGCACGAAACAACCCCCAAGTTCATCTGATATCCGGTAGAGAAAATAAGTCCCGCTTCTTTGCGTTTAAACCGGGCCAAGCGCGCTTCCAATTCTTCGGCGGCTTTCGTGTTCCCGTTCAAAAAGCGCGATCCGGCACAGCCGGTACCGTACTTAAGCGCCGCTTCGCTGGCGGCCTTTTTCATTTCGGGATCGTTCGCCAAGCCCAAGTAGTTGTTGGAACCGGCCATAATATATTTTTTGCCGTTCAACATTACTTCCGGCCCCTGCGCGGATTCAATCGGCTGGAAATAGCCGTAAATACCCATACGCATAGCCAGCTTGGCGTCCTTATAATTTCTGCATTTCTCAAAAATATCAGACATGTTTTTTCCTCGTGGCGCAATAACCCGCGCAGCCGCTTTCGACTGAAAGCGCCGGCGGTTATTTACTAACCTTTTTAATTATATTTGTGGTGGAACGTCCTTTTAACAAAGGAAACCGAACCACTTTCTTTGCAAATTCTCGTCCGACGATTTCGTCGGTTTTATAATCGCCGCCCTTTACCAGCACGTCCGGGCGGACTGTTTTGATCAGTTCATACGGCGTATCCTGCTCAAAGATACTTACCGCAGATACGCTTTCCAATCCCGCCAACACCAAAGCGCGGTCAGCCTGCGAATTAACCGGCCGGGCAGGCCCTTTTAAGCGGCGTACGGAAGCATCGCTGTTAAGTCCTACAATTAAAACATCGCCTTTGGCACGCGAAAACTCTAACACGCTCACATGCCCGGCGTGCAGAATATCAAAACATCCGTTGGTAAAAACAATTTTTTGCCCGTTGCGGCGCGCCGTTTCCACAAATTTTTTAAGCGCACGCAGTCCCAAAATTTTATTTTTCGCTTTCACTAGCTTCCTTCTCTTTGGCCATCATGCGTTCAATGAGGCCAGTATCCATATTGCCCCGGATAAAATCTTCATTATTTACAATTTTTTGGTGGAACGGAATCGTGGTTTTTACCCCACCAATTAAAAATTCTCCCAAACAACGGCGGCTTCGCGCAAGCAAATGTTCGCGGTCAGGCGCGGTAACAATCAGTTTGGCGATCAAGCTGTCATAGTAGCTGGGAATGGTATAACCGGTGTACATATGGCTGTCCACCCGCACCCCCAATCCGCCCGCCGGGATCCATTCTTCAATGGTTCCGGGACACGGCGTAAAATTCATTTCGCTGTCTTCAGCGTTGATACGGTGTTCAATGGCGTGGCATTTAATAACGGCCGCTTCTTCCTGCGTGATATGCAGCGGCTCGCCCTGGGCGATTTGGATTTGCATTTTTACCAAATCCTGCCCGCAAACCGATTCCGTAACCGGGTGTTCCACCTGCAAACGGGTGTTTACTTCCATAAAATAAAATTCTTTGTTCTGCGCCATCAGAAATTCTACCGTACCCACCCCGCGGTACTTAGCCGCTTTAACAAGCTTGCACGCCGCTTCCTGGAGTTTTTTTCGGGTTACCGGATCCACAAACGGAGAAGGCGATTCTTCCACCAATTTCTGGTGTCGGCGCTGCATACTGCAGTCGCGTTCGGCAAACGCCACCACGTTACCGTAATTATCCCCCGCCACCTGCACTTCAATATGGCGCGGATTCAAAACGAGTTTTTCAAAATACACGCGGTCATCGCCAAAGTTGGCTTTGGCTTCGCCCTGCGCCGTTTTCATCATGCGTTCCAGATCTTCCTCTTTTAAGCACGCACGCATTCCTTTTCCGCCGCCGCCCAGCGACGCTTTAATCATAATCGGAAACCCGATTTTGCGCGCCACTTCGCGGAAATCTTTCCCCACTACTCCGTCAGAACCGGGCGTAATCGGTACGCCGGCCTTTACCGCAATCTCGCGCGCGGTGGATTTAACGCCCAACATTTCAATGGCATCGGCCGTCGGGCCGATAAACGTCATACCTGCTTTGGTAACGGCAGAAGCAAAATCGGCATTTTCAGACAAGAACCCATAGCCGGGGTGAACCGCGTCGGCACCGGTAATTTTGGCAGCCGTTACGATAGCGTCAATGTTTAAATAACTGACCGGAGAAGGAGCCGCCCCGATGCACACCGCTTCATCAGCCATACGAACGTGCAGGCTGCTGCGGTCGGCTTCGGAATAGACAGCAACAGATTTGATGCCCATTTCTTTTAACGTACGAATCACGCGCAGGGCAATTTCGCCGCGGTTGGCAATTAAAACTTTTTTAAAAGGGGTAATAGTGATTTTGGCGGACATGGCGTGCTCCTATTTCTCAATAAAAAACAGCGGCAGTCCAAATTCTACGGGTGCGCCTTCCTGCGCGGTAACCACCCGCAATTTGCCAGACAGGGGGGCAGTTATTTTGTGTTTTTGGGAAACGGTTTGCACCAACCCCAGCGCCTCGCCTTCTTGAACGCTCTGCCCTTCTTTAAGCACTAAATTTTTGCCTTTATCCGCGGCATGGTAAATACCAATCGCCGGCGCCGTTACCGCCGTAAGCGAGCAGGAAAAATGAGCCGGCTCCGGCAGCGCTTCACTGGTTTTGATTTCGATACATTCTCCGTTTTTTTCGTAGCAGAATTCAGCCAAATCGGTGGTTTTAAGCCAATCGGTTACTTCCGTAATCAGTTTCGTATCCATAATATCCTCGGATTAAAAGGTTAAAAATACACTGTTGTTATTTTACCATTTTTAGAACTCAAACGGGACATTGCCTTTCACTCTAACCCTTTTTGTCTGTGTAATCTTCCCCGAAAAAATGATAGCGTTTGGGTATAAAACGAACATTGACTATATTCCAATTATTCTTTTGGCTGCTCGTTTGCCAACTGCCGGGTCTCGCCGGCGCCGGAACGGTACAACCCAATTTAGGGTGGTACCATTCCCTGCAAATGCCCCCCTTTATTCCGCCGGACAATGTTTTTGCAATCACTTGGGGCATCTTATATATACTGTTGGGAATCAGCGCCTTTTTGGCCTTCCGCAACGGGCTGGCAACCGTTCGCAAACCGCTTATTTTATTTATTGTGCAGCTGGCCTTAAATGCCTGGTGGACGCCGGTTTTCTTTGGCAGCCGCAATCCGGCGGCAGCTTTTATTATTCTGCTTTTTATGCTGGCGGAAGGAATTTGGTTGGGGCAGGCTTTGTGGCATAAAAACCGCCTCGCGGCCGGATTGCTTGCGCCATATGGAGTCTGGCTGCTGTATGCGGGCTATTTGAATGCCGGCGTTTGGTATCTAAATTAATATCCGCCACCTAAAAAGCCCTCTTTGGTAAGAGGGCTTTTTAGGTTTAAACCGGTTTACTTTACCCGATAGCGTTTTACTAAATCCATTCCCAACTTCATCACTTTATAAAAAGTGGAATCCAACAGCGTAGAAACATTGTCAATTAAATCAAAAGCGCTTTTGGCTTTATCCACGTTTTGCGCCGTAGAAATAGCCAGATATTCCACCGCTTCGGCCGTACGCGTAATCTGCAAAAATGCGCGTACCGCAAAAACAACAAATACGACAAAGGCAATCACCGCCGCCAACACACACCACTGATAAAAATCCATAATACGCCCCCTTTTTAGTCTTTTTTCTTATTTTAAACACTTCCCACGCTTCCGTCAAGCCCCGAAATAAATGGCAGCACCTGCGCCAACTAAAATAAAAAGAGGCCAACGAGGGTATCAAACACAAAATTTTTCATCGGAAAAAAGGCCTATTCTAAAATAGGTCTTCCCTTGTTTTTTCCTTTATTTTTTAGGCAGATATTTTTATAGGTCCTCAAAAAATTTGACAAAGTTTTCTTTATTAGTAATAATTACTATTAAGAAAAACAGCCGCAGCAACCTTTCCGCCGCGCGAAAAAAAAGATTTTTTCCGACGTAAAAAATTTTTTTATTAGTCCGCGCCGTTCAAACGTTCAGACGGGATTTGCAATTTCGGTCTGTTTTTGCCAAAATTTTAAAAGTCGTTGATTTGCTCAAACGGCCAATTATTTCTACCAGGACAATATAATTATGGAAAACTCAGAAGTAATCACCCACATCGTCAAAAGAGACGGTACAACCCAGCGTTTTGACTCCAAAAAAATTACGAAAGCCATCTGCAAAGCGGCTGAAGTAACGGGAGAATTTGATTCGGAAACCGCCAAAAAATTGACGATTCGCGCCATCAATATCATTCAACAGCTTTATTCGGACACGGTGCCCAATGTGGAAAACGTGCAGGATATCGTAGAAGATGTGCTGCTCACGTCTAATTACCACAAAACGGCCAAAGCGTATATTTTGTACCGCGACCAGCACGCCCGTATGCGTGAAATTTCTTCTAAATTTAATGTGGACTTGGTGGATCAATACCTGCAAAAAATTGACTGGCAAGTCAATGAAAACAGCAACATGGGCTATTCGCTGCAGGGGCTGAACAACTATATTTCATCGGAGATCAGCAAGGTTTACTGGCTCAATAAAATTTACCCCGAAAACGTACGCCGTATGCATACGGAAGGAGATTTTCACCTGCACGACTTGGGTCTGTTGGGCGCTTATTGCGTAGGCTGGGACTTGCAGGATCTGCTGCTCAGCGGGTTTACGGGCGTCGTCGGAAAAGCGGAAAGCAAACCGGCTAAACACCTGCGCACCGCGTTGGGACAAGTCGTCAACTTTTTCTATACGCTGCAAGGTGAGAGCGCCGGCGCGCAGGCGTTCTCCAACTTTGACACGCTGCTCGCTCCTTTTATCTATTATGATAAGCTCAGCTACGACGAAGTCAAACAAGCGCTGCAGGAATTTTTGTTCAACGTCAACGTGCCCACGCGCGTCGGTTTCCAGACGCCGTTTACCAACCTGACGCTGGACTTAACGGTACCTTCTTACTATAAAGACCAACCCGTCATCATCGGCGGAAAACTGCAGGATAAAACGTACGGCGAATTCCAGGAAGAAATGGATATGTTCAACCGCGCCTTCTGCGAAGTGATGCTCGCCGGCGACGCGAAGGGCCGTGTGTTTACGTTCCCGATTCCGACCTACAACATTACCAAAGACTTTGACTGGAATAACCCCAAACTGACTCCGCTGTGGGAAATGACGGCTAAATACGGTATCCCGTACTTTGCCAACTTTATTAATTCGGATATGAACCCCGAAGACGCCCGCTCCATGTGCTGCCGTTTGCGCATTGACAACCGCGAACTCAGAAAACGCGGCGGCGGTTTGTTCGGTTCCGCTCCCCTCACGGGGTCTATCGGCGTGGTAACCATCAACTTGCCGCGCTTGGGATACCTGTCCAAAAACGAAGAAGAATTCTTCGCCAACTTGAAAGACCGTATGGAAGTAGCCAAGACCAGCTTGGAAATCAAACGCAAAGTAATTGAACGCTTTACCAAAGGGAATCTCTATCCGTATATGAGTTTCTACCTGCGCTCGATCCGCCAGCGGTTTAACGAGTATTGGAAAAACCATTTTTCTACCATCGGACTGGTAGGCCTCAACGAATGCGCCGTCAACCTGATCGGCGAAGACATCGGCTCGGAAAAAGGCCGCGCATTTGCCGAAAAAGTGCTTACGTTTATGCGCGAAACTTTGGTTAAATTCCAAGAAGAAACCGGCAACAATTACAACCTCGAAGCCACTCCGGCCGAAGGCACCTCGTACCGCTTGGCCAAACTGGATAAAGAACGCTTCCCGGAAATTAAATGCGCCAATGAAGAATTGTATCAGCAAGGCCATCAACCCTTCTATACCAACTCTTCCCAGCTGCCGGTAAACTATACCGACGACGTGTTTGAAATGTTGGACTTGCAAAGCGGCATTCAGTCCAAATACACCGGCGGTACCGTACAGCATATCTTTACGGGTGAAAAAATTAAAGATTTGGAAGCGATGAAGAAATTCATCAAAACGGTGTGCGAGAAATATACCTTGCCGTACTTCTCCATCACGCCGACGTTTAGCATCTGCCCCAAGTGCGGCTACATTGAAGGGGAACATTTTGAATGCCCCAAATGCAAAGCCGAACGCATGCAGGAGCTGGAACGCCAAGTAAAACTTTTGGAAGAACAGCTCTACAGCAAATAGTTCTTCGCAAATTATCTTTTTTGGATTAGTTTTTGCAAAAACATAACCCAAAAAAGCGGTTGAAACGGGAGTGGCAAAGTGCCATAATAAAGGTAGCGGGTTTTCACGGGCCCGGTTCCCGTTTTACACGGTTATTATCTAGGAGACATTACCATGACAGCACAGGAAAGACAAGTAGTCGAAAATAAAATTTCGGAACTTAAAAAAGAAATGAATGAAGTACACGGTTCTAAATGCGAAGTGTACTCCAGAGTCGTAGGCTATCTGCGCCCGGTACAAAACTGGAACAAAGGCAAAAAAGAAGAATTTGCCATGAGAAAAACCATGCACGTCGGCTGCGGCTGCGACTGCAACAGCGACAAATAAATTTTTCGGCAATGGGTTCTCATGAAAATAGGCGGACTGATTAAATTTACGCTGATTGACTTCCCGGGCCGGCCGGCGGCGGTGATTTTTACGCAAGGGTGTAATTTTCGTTGCCGCTATTGCCATAATCCGGAGTTAGTGTATCCGCATATGTTCACGGAACCCGTTGCAGAAGAAGAAATCGATGCTTTTTTAAAACGGCGCCAAGGAACCTTGGAAGGCGTAGTGGTATCCGGCGGAGAACCAACGCTGCACGATGATTTGCCGCAGTTTTTGGCCAAAATCAAAGCGTTAGGCTATGCTGTTAAATTGGATACCAATGGCACGCGGCCGGAAATGCTCAGGCAGCTTCTCCAAGACAAATTAGTGGATTTTATCGCAATGGACTTAAAAGCCCCGCTGGAAAAATACGCACTTATCACGGGAGTGGAATTTAACCCAGCGATTCTGCGGGAGTCTATGGATCTAATCCGGCAGTCCGGTATAGGATATGAATTTCGAACCACTTATGACAAAGAAGTCTTAACCGATGCGGATATCGCTTCTTTATCTCAGCTGGTTGACGGAAAGAATTACCGGGTACAGGAATGTCTGCCAGTAGCGAAAGAAAAAGCAACGCTGAAAGTAATGCACAAAGAACTGTAATCGATTAAAATCATATATAGAAAGACCCCCGGCTATACCGGGGGTTTTTAGTTTTTGCCCCAAAAACGACAGCTTATAAAAACAATTATCCCCCAGGGGTTGGGCACTTCAATTTAGTCCCGTCATTACAGCAATACACACCGGCAGCTGCCGGAGAATCCAGCCCGCAAAAGGCCGCACATAGTTTCAATCCGGCCTCGTTTTTCCCACGACAACTTATTGTATCGCTCTGGTAGCAACGAATCGACCAATAATCATATTCTAAATTTCCTTTCGAAGAATAACGTATAGCTTGTACATTTCCAATAGAAAAATCATAATTTATCATGTCAATTTGAAAACCATTTCCATTTGCGCCAGTTACCGGATTACCGTCTGTATAGTATCGCCGCCCTTCTGCGCCCGGGGGAGCAATATCTAAATCAGCGAAATCTTTGGTATATATATTATTTTGTAAAAAATAAAGACGTTGCGCTTTGGAAACACTGCCCATTAAAATAAGCGCTCTGCTATGCAGCTGCGTTCGACAGCTCTTGTATATTGCGAAAAAGCCGCTGCCGCTAATATGCCAACAATCAGCACAAATACCAGTAACTCTATTAAGGTAAACCCAACAGCCGCTTTACTACAACAAAACTGTTCTGCAATTTCTTTTCCTTCCTCAAAAAAAGCCGCCCTTCATAAAGGGCGGCTTTGATTAACTAGGCAAACAATAAAGAATTAGTGTGCCAACTTTAAAAGATTTCTTCTAAAAGATTCTAACTGATCTTCAATCGGCCACACTTCGCAGGAATGATCCGCGAGAAAGGCAGAGGTAACAACCGTGGCCCCCCAACCGGATTTAATAGGCTCTTCAAGCGCTTCTGCCATAGCCTTTCCCAGAGAAGGATCTTTTTTCATATTCCGATTAAACGAATCCATAACCGGCATCATACTCTGCAAAATCCAATCCGCCTTCAAGGTTTGGGACTCTCTGACATATTTGCGATAAGAATCCAGCGCATATTGAAAATCTTCCGGGAACACCGTATTTTGCTGTATTTCCTTTACCTGCGACTGTGCCGACTTCTTGTTCTGACGAAGATCTTCACGCAAAGCCTTTCCAAAAGCTTCAAACTTAACCTGTTCCGTTTCCCACAGCGTACATGATTCCATATTGATATAGGCGGATAAACGAATGGTGTTTTTACCGTTCGCAATAGAAATAGGCTCATCAATCTGGGGAGCGATTTTTTGGGCTGCTTCTACAGATTTGGCACGCAAAATCATATATTCTACTCGCAGACCGTCCATCGATTGGAACATAAAATCATAATCATAATAGTTATAGGAAGCAACTTGTCTGCGGAAACTTTTTAGTGCGGATAAAACATTTTCCGTCAATGTATTAATTTGGGAAACTTGCTGACCCCGGGCTGTTTTGGCTGCTCGTTCAATAGCGGCTACATTAACGGAAGACTGGGCAAACAAACAGGGAGTCATAACGGCTAAAATCAACAATAAGGCTGTTTTTTTCATAGCTTTCTCCTTATAAAATTCCTTCTTTACTTAAATTCTATTCTTTTCCCGCACCGGCAACAAGGGCCATAAGGCCTACTAGACGATAGGCCGTATGACCTATTTTGAAAATCCTAATAACGGAACTGCCCTCCCTCATAAATTACAGCACGCGATCCGTCTTTTAAGCGGGCAGTAACCGTTTTATTCTCGGTATTAATCAAATCCCAATGTAACGAGGAACTATTAAAACCGAGTTTTTCTTTCATCTTTCTATCCAAGCGCCGTTGTGATCCGACAAAGGTATCGGCATAACTGGCGCCCACGGCGATGTGGCAATTTCCGTATTTGCCGCCGAAATTTTCATCATACAGAATATCGGCCATAAATTTGGTAATTTTAGAGAAACGGCGGTCGGTCAAAGAAAACTCGCCAATCTGCGCAGCGCCTCTATCCATTGCTAACATCTTACGCACGAACTCGGCGCCTTGTTCCGCATGGGCTCTGACAACGCGGCCTTTATCAAACTCCAAGCGCACCCCCTTTACATAATTGCCGCTGCGGTATGAAGACAAATCCGCAAAATAGACTCCGCGCGTACCGCGCCAATCGGGCGAAGTAAAAATTTCAAACGACGGCACATTGCAGCCGCCGCCGGCAATAAACTGGCGCTTTTCGCCCAAAAGCACTTCAAAATCCATATGGGCGGATTCCACCCGCAAGGTTTGAATAGGCATCGCAGAGAGCCATTTCCCGATTTCCGTAATTTGTTTTGTAACTTCCTGCCATTTTTTTACCGGATCTTTTTCGTTTAAAAAGCAAGCACGCGCCACTTGACTGGCATATTCCCGCACGGAAAGCCCTGCCCGCTTGGCCAGTTCTTCGGTGGGGTAGTTACATAATGTCCAGGCAAACAACCCTTTCTGTTCCCGAAGGTCTAAAATTTCACGCAGGGGTTTATGCGCCACCGCACTCTTGGCGATTCGGGCGGGATCTACGGTTTTCAAATGCGTAAGATCTTCCGGCGCGCGCAGGGAAATCAGCCCGTTAATTCCCCCTTGAAATTCTTTTTCTCCCGCCGCCACGAAAGCGAGTTGTTTATCATCGGCGTTCAGATAAAACTCCTTGGAAAAATCTTCCGGCGCATTCATACGCAGAATCACGTTATAACGACGGGCTATCAACTTTGCATAAAGCGCCCGCGCCAACGGCAAGGCGGATAGATCGCTTCGCAGCAATACACTGTCGTACGGTTTAAATTTTCCGTTTCGGCGGGCGGTTTCCATCGCCCAGATCATCACATCGGCATATTTTTCTTGTTGTATTTTGGTTAAAAACATTTTAGTTTCCCCTTTTCTTCATTAATGTTATAATACAAAAAAAGAATGACGAGAGAAAAAATGAAAAAATTATTGATGTTATCCCTTTTTTTCTGCTTGTTTGCACCGGCTTGGGGCAATATATCTCCGAAACCGGAGATGGAGTTTTCTTTTATCTACCAAACGGCGGACAAACCGGCCATCGATCCGCAGTTAAGCGAACAAATCCAGTGCCAAGACAATCAGTGTATCGAAAGCAAACCTCTCGGTGTTTATGGACTGCAAAAATTATACTGCAAAGCGGACGGTTGTTTTTCCATCGCTTACGCTTATGATCCCTATCAGAAATTAATTATTTCTTTTGCAGATGGAACTAAAAAAGAGAGCAATGTATTTGCTGCCCCGGGGACTTTGCGTTCTCACTTTAATGTATATGTAAATCCAACGGACTTAACGGTGGAAATTGCCCCCAAATCCACCGACAGCCGTGCATGGGTGCGCAAAGACGCGTGGGTTTCGCTGGCCATCATTTTGCTGTTGGAGTTGTTTGCGGCCGCCGCTTATCTTTCCTACCGGGAAAAGAGTTTCACTATTTTGTATAGTGTAGGGCTGGCTAACTTACTTACTACGGCCGTTTCTTGGCTGCTTTTGGCCTTATATGTCAAAGAAACCGCTTTCTTATGGATATTCTGCTTAGTGGCCGAAGCTTTGATTATACGGCTGATGAATCCGCGAAAGATCTCCTTCCAGGACTCCGCCATGCTCAGCTTGGTAACCAACGTAACCAGTTACTCGCTGGGAATGATTTTTTCCTTTCTATTAGCGCCTCTTATCTTCTAGTTTCACGATGCTTTTTAGAAAGAGAGAAATTTTTGAATCAAAATAAAAGAAGCGATACCGCCATTATCATCATTCCCCCCACTACGCCCCAAATCACTTTATGTCCGTCCCCATATTCATGGGCGGTAGGGAGCAGCTCGTCTAACGCGATATATATCATAATCCCGGCAATCAGCGCAAACAACACGCCAAAGGCAGCCTCATGCAAAAAAGAACGCAGCACAAAAAATCCTAATACCGCCCCCACCGGTTCCGCCATACCGGATCCGGCGCTGTACCAAAACGCTTGTTTGCGGCTGCCCGTAGCGTGATAGACCGGCAACGCCACCGCCACCCCTTCCGGGATATTGTGAATGGCCACGGCCACTGCGATCGAAACCCCCAGCGCAGCATCTTGCATAGTAGCCATAAAAGTAGCTAGTCCTTCCGGGAAATTATGTATAGCCAGCGCCAATGCGGTAAAAAGTCCTAAGTGTTTCAGTTTAGCGGTTTTATCCAGCGTATGTTCTTCCAGATGGTGAGAAGGCAACAACGTATCAATCAGCCATGCCAGCACAATGCCCAAAAAGAATAACCCCGTAGCCGCCCAAGCGCCGGATTTTTCTCCATATAACGCGCCCAGCGATTGGGCGGCTTGCGGAAGGATTTCCATAAAAGAAACATAAATCATTACCCCGGCCGAAAAGCCCAGCCCCAAAGATAGAACGGATAAATTCTCTTTCTTAATCACAAAAGCCAATGCACCGCCTGCCGCGGTGGCCGCACCGGCTAAAAAACTTAATAGAAAAGCCGTTAAAACAGTTTGTTCCATAAGGATAATATACAAAAAAATACTTACCGCTAAACTACAAAAAACTCCAAGCAAAAAGCTTGGAGTTTTTATAAAAACAAGGCCTACCAACCATTTTTACAACGATAACTTTTTCCCTGTTGCTTATTACATCGCCAGACTTGGCAAGCTCCCTCAAATTTAGCGATTGTAGGCTCGTCTGACCAGCTGCCCGTCCAATCACACTCTATTCTAGAATTCCATTCAAAAACAACACAGGTTTTCCCCACGTCCCACTCGGCCGCGCAGCTACCATTGCTAGCCTCACTGCAAGCCTCCGGTCCGGAGGAACCATGGCCGTATCCTACCACCTGAATTCCACGGCTTGCCGCCACGGCAGGCCCTTTCCAGCATGGATACTCATCATTTACATAATGCCCGGGTGTTCCGATACAATAGCCATAAGTGCTATTATTAGAAGCTTTTCGAGAACAAGATTTAACTTTCCAATCAGATCCCAACCACCCTTCCACAGTATTACCTGAGTCCCCCCACGAGAAAGTGCTTTCTCCCGGACAATCCTTATAGCAAATAGAATCGCTTACAGAAACCCCGGGACAACATTCGCTTTTGTGGGCTTGCTTATATGCTGTATTAGAACAGTCCGCTTCCACTTCTTTAGCAGTACCGCAAGCCAAATAAATCTCGTCCGCGCCTTTTAAACGCAGCTTTTTCCAAGACATCTGCGGAGCCCCGTCCGCCCCGGTAGAAGCGCAACTGGGAAAATTATTTTTAATTCTGTCAGGAAATAGTTTTAATACTTCTAAATTCATCTGATCGGCCTCTACACTATATCCATCTGTCATTGTATTAATACGCACGCTATCATCAAAATTTAAAACAGATGCGCCATTAGATGTTCCCATATTTACTGTCGTACTTGCAATTGCCGCCGCCGGCTGATTCAGATGCAACGCTCCTTTATTTAAATAAACATTTGTAGCTCTTAAGGGGATCAACCCCGCTGCCCCGCTTTCATTACATCCCAAATTCATTTCACATACACTGGCTACTCCCACATCTAATTGTTTTTGAACATTAATTTTACTATAGGCTACATAAGGTATAGGAAAATAGGTTACCATACTAATCGTATTTTCCGCCCACAAGCCCGATGGAACAAGACATATTCCTAATATCGCTAGAATATTTTTCATATTTTTACCCTTTTGCCGAATCCATACATAAAGAACTTAAATTTTTCTTTTACCATCCATTCTTACACCTACCGACAGCAGTATAATCTTTTACACAAATAGCGCTCATCTCTTTGGGGTAAGGATTCCACGAAGTGAAAGGAGAACCCAGTGTTCCATCAAAGTTATAATTTCGATAACAAGTAATGCTCCCCCCCATAACCAGCGCCACGCAATACTTATTTTCCAAACTTGCCGTACATTCGTTCCATTGGTCGCAGGCTTCCAAGAAAGGCGACGTATCCGAGGTATTAACAAAAAGCAAATAATATCCCCGTGCAGACATATACTGACGTGGCAAGAAAGAAGACTGGTAATTGCCCGTCAAATTCGCTTCATTAATGGGAATCTCGCAGCGCGTGGAAGAACATTGGCACATCTCAGCTGCAGACGGTACCGGAGCAGGCCAACTATACCCATAAAACTCCCATTGATATGTTTCCTCACAATCTTTATAGCAAATAGTATCTGTTTGAGGTACATCAGGACAACATTCTGCTTTATGCGTGCTCTTATAACTTACATCTGTACAGGAATCCAAGGCTACGGTGCTCTTCAGCAAATAACTAGTATAGGAATTGCCCCAAGAAGAACAATAGCCGCTGCTGCAATCATAGTCTTTGGTATAGGAATTGTTCCACTCCAGCTCGACTCCGTCGCCGCCGCCAGAAATTTCTGCATCTTCACCAATGCTTAGCGCATCGGCTTTGGCACCTTTTACCGTCATACTGGTAGTATATAATGTGTCCGCCACCTCACTAGTGGCAGATACAGAATTGGTCAAATCTACCTCTTTAGCCATTAATCGCCCACCTGTTACGGTACCTCCGGAATAGATATTCAATCCCCCGCTTCCAATCCGGTACTCCGCCGTGTTTCCACCCAATGAGGTATTAGCAAGCAAAGTAAGTTTTTGCAAATAAGCATTAGCTCCTTGAAGTTTTATTTTTCCTACACCTACCAAGCTATTGCAAAAGCTTACAGAAGGAGCAACTGTAGCGATTGAGTGATCGGCTGTATCCAGCTGGGAAAACGTACCTACTGGAGAAGATAATATTGTTACAAACTGCATATTTTCCGCAAATATTAACTGGCCATTTAATAGAAAAAAAACCAAAATTATTTTTTTCATATAAAAAACACCCCTGTGCCCTGTTTTTAATAGAATAAGATATCTTTTTAAAAAAACAAGCACTTTCCATAAAAAAACAGGATTTTGTTCTTAACTAGCAGATAATCTATCAAAAAGAAAAAATGAAGTCAAGAATTTGTCTTTAATAAAATTGCGGGAATTTTCCTTTTTCAAGATCTCTTTTTGAAATTGTTATAATAGGATTATGTCTGCAGGAAAAACTGATATTATTTTAACCGACGAATTTAAAGACGCGCTGGCCTTGCTGGAATCCACTTCCCCTCTCAAACCGCTTATTTTTATTACAGGCCGTGCCGGTACGGGCAAAACGACTCTGCTGCGTTATTTTGCACAGCATTCCACCCAAAATACGGTTGTGCTGGCCACTACCGGGCTGGCGGCTATCAATGTACACGGACAAACGGTTCATTCTTTTTTTCATTTAAAACCGGGAAACTTGCTGGATAAAAGCAACCTCAAACGATTGCCGCGCAAAACAGTGGACGCCATAGATACCATTATCATCGACGAAGCCTCGATGCTGCGGGCGGATTTATTAGACGCCCTGGATTATATTTTACAGATCTCCACGCATACGGCGGAACCCTTCGGCGGCAAAAAAATGGTCCTCTTTGGCGATTTGTTTCAGCTTCCGCCGGTGGAGGAACAGATTTCCGGCGGACTATTCGATTATTTTCGGGAAATATATCCCAGCCCTTATTTTTTTGAAGCCCGTGTATTACAAAACATTCCCACGGAAATTTTTGAACTGCGGCGGATTTTCCGTCAGAAAGAAGACCCCGATTTTACCCGTCTTTTAAATTCAATTCGGGAGGGACACGTTACTCAACCGGAACTAGACACCTTGCTCAATGTCCGCAAAACTTTTGAACTGCCGGAGAAATTCGAAAACAGTATTATTTTAGCTCCCACCAACCGGGAAGCCGCGTGGCGCAATATACATTATCTTTCCCAATTGCCTGGAGAAGAATTCACTTATACCGCCACGGCTGATGAATCCTTTCAAACCAAAACACCGCCCGCCGATCCCGTACTAAGGCTAAAGAAAGGCGCCAAAATTATGATGCTCATCAACGATGACAACTGGGTCAACGGCGATATCGGAACGGTGTACGAGCTGGGAACGGATTTTATTAAAGTGGAACTCAAGGGTACCGTATATCAGGTAGAGCCCCATGTATGGGAAGACGTGCGGTATGAATTTAATCCGCTTTTGCAAAAATTGCAGCCCAAAGTAAAAGGATTTTTTAAACAATACCCGCTCAAACTGGCCTGGGCCATTACCATACACAAATCCCAGGGCTTAACTTTTGACAGTATTTACTTGGATATCGGCCGCGGCGCATTCGCCCCGGGGCAAACTTATGTCGCTTTGAGCCGCTGCCGCACGTTAAGCGGTGTCCATCTAAAAAAAGACATTTCCGTAAAAGACATCTTGTGTGACAGACGCGTTAAACAATTTATGGAATATGCCCGCGGAACGCCTTGGCGCAATAAAAGTTGACGTCCCAAGAGGCACGTTTTTAGACGTGCCTCTTTTCATTTGCCGAACGCTTTAACACTTTTTGCCGGCTTGATAGGCTTCTTCAAAAGCGGGCGTCGATTTGATTTCTCCCTGCAGCCAGGCGCCTGTTCCGTAGATAACCGCTTTTTCGCGGGCGCCTTCCAGACAGTCTTCCGTAAAACCACGCAAAGCCTCTACTGTACGGGCGAGATTCTTTTTACGGGTATCCGCGGCCGACAAAATAAAATAAAAATCCTTGTTGGAAATTTCCGTATAACGGGGCACCAGACGGTCTATAAAAGTTTTAAGCTGTCCGTTCATAGAATAAAAATACACCGGCGTGGCCAACACAATTACGTCCGCCCGTATCATTTTTTCCAACAGTTCCGCCATATCATCTGTTTGTATGCAGCGGTGTGTTTCATTGCAAACTCCGCAGCCGAGGCAATACTGAATGTTCCGTTCACTTAAGCGGATTTTTTCTACTTGATGCCCGGCTTCCGAAGCTCCTTTTGCAAATTGATCACATAGCAAATCGGAATTCCCGGCCCGGCGGGGGCTGGCCGAAATAATTAACACTTTTTTATTCATTGTACACCTCCCTTTAAAAGTTTCTTTTCACACGCTACAATTCGTTGTTCATAAACGTCGATTTTATCATTTAACCGTTTCAAGGTCTGCTGCATTTGCTCAATACGTTCTTTTAAGCGGTCGCGCTCAGCCACCAGTAAATTCTTTCTTTTTTGAAGGGTTCGGTTTCCCTTTGCATAAAGCGCGATATACTGGGTCAACACTTCAATAGAAAGCCCCGCCCCGCGCATACATTTGACGAATTCCACCCAACCGCAATCGGTTTCCGTATAGTCGCGGATTCCGTTTTCTTTTCGGTTAACCGGCGGAATCAGGCCTGCTTTTTCATAATAACGCAGGGTATCGACGGACAATCCATATTTCCCGCTTACTTCAGAAATAGTCATAACCTCTCCTATAAACCTCTTTGATATATTGTATTACTTAGAGTTGACTCCAAGTCAAGTGGTTTCAAAAAAAGAGCTTTCCTAAGAAAGCTCTTTTAAAATAACAGAGGGTTGGCTAGCAGCCCTTGCTTGCCCTGCAGACAGCCGGGTGCAAAGAAATATGCACCGCCAGCCAGCCGCAGACCCACCCGGCCGCTGCACACAGGACAAAAGTAATTCCCGTTGAAATTAATATATTGCCCAGCCCCACCAACGGGGAAACCATACTGCCGAACAAAAAACCGGCCGCCCCTAACAAGGCGGAAGCCGTTCCGGCTTGTTCGCGGGCGTTTTCCATTGCCAAAGCCGTGGAAGCCGTAAAAGTAAGCCCCAGCATAAAAAGGAGAATAAACAACAATCCTTCAAACACCCACACCGAAACGTCCGCCGCCAAAGCAATTGCGGTAAGCAAACTGAACAAAAATATACCGCTGCAGCTGGTCAAAATACAGGTTTCCTGTCGTTTGAATCGAACGGAAACACTCGCTCCGGTTACGATGGCCACGGAGTTTAGAGCAAAAAATAAACTAAACGCAAAGGGACTGAACCCATAATGCTGCTGAATAATAAAAGGGGAAGCCGCAATATAGGCAAATAAAATCGCTTGGGCGAAAGCCAACTGTAGCACGCAAAGCATATATTGGCGTTTGGACAGAACCGTTTTAAATAGTCCCAGCGTATGGGTTATTTTTTCATGGGATCGTTTGGCATGGGAAAGGGATTCCTTAAAGTGCACACACGCGCCGCACAGTACAATGCCCAGCCCAAACAAAACAGCAAAAATACCTTGCCAGCCGGTTATTTTCAAGACAGCGCCGCCCAGCACAGGCGCCGTTACCGGCGCAATACCGTTAATGGCCCCAATGACAGCCAAAGCTTTAGCCAAATTGGCTCCCTTAAACTTATCGGTTGCAATAGAACGGGAAATAACAATTCCCCCCGCCCCAGCAATTCCCTGGATAAAACGCAGGGCGATAAACACTTCGATAGTAGGCGCCCAAATACAGGCCAGCGTAGAAACCAGAAACAACCCCATGGAAACCAACAAGGGCAAACGGCGGCCGAAGGTATCACTTAACGGACCGAACAAAATTTGTCCGGCGGCCAAACCGAGCATGGAAAATGTAAGCCCCAGCTGTACCATAGAAGCGCTGGCTTCAAAATAAGAGGCCATCGCGGGAAGACTGGGCAGATACATATCGGTTACAAAGGGTCCGAAAGCCGTCAACATACCCAGAAAAACAAATAAAAAAAAGGCTGAATTGCGCCTTTTTATGGAGTTTCCCTGCCAGGTTTTTTTAGTTTGTTTCATTATAAATATTGTATCTTTTTCATTCGTTATTTTTCAAACGGCGCCTTTCAAAACCAAAAACTTGTTTCTCGCTAATTCACTATTTTTCTTGCCGGACTTCTCTCGAAACAGGTAAAATATCGATATGAGATTTTTTTGTCGATTCTTTTCATTTACGTTTCTCCTTTTAGGCACTTGTTTGGCCGGATCCGTTTCATACGCCCAGAAAACGCCAGTTCCCTTTAAACGTGTACTGACCGAAGAATCGCTGCGCTTGGCGCCGCTTCGTTTTCAAACCAAAGTTCCCGTTTCCCGTTACGCGCAACTGCATTGGATCAAAAATCCGCCGCTTTCTTCCTTGTCCGCGCGCGTACTGGCAGAGTCTATATCCATACGGAAGAATTATCTTCCAAAAGCTAAACAAAATGTATTTCCGGGAAAACAAACGGTGGACGCTGTTATTTTTGATTTAGACGGCACCTTACTTGATTCCTTGTCTGCCTGGGACAATTCAGCTGTTAATTTTTTACGTACCCAAGGGATAGAAGCGCCGCCCGGTTTTAATGAAGAAGTAGCAAAAATGTCGCTTTTAGACGGGGCCAAATTAGCCAAGAAGCAATTTAACCTGCCACAATCTCCGGAAGAAATTCTGCAGCTGACGCTGGAACCCATACGCCAGCATTATTACCGGGATATTCTCCCCAAAGAAGGGGTATCGACGTTGCTGCGGTTTCTAAGAGCGCAAGGCATTAAGCTTTGCATTGCTACGGCATCGGACAAAAAGCTGGCGTTAGCCGCCCTGCAGCGAACCGGTTTATTGGATTGTTTTGATTTTATTATTACATGTGATGAAGTCGGTACGGGGAAACGCAATCCCGCGGTATATGAAGCGGCGCTCAAAAAGCTGGGCACCTCTAAATCCCGTACGCTGGTCGTGGAAGACGCTCTTTACGCGCTGAGAACCGCCCGCCAAGCCGGATTTATAACCGCCGCCATAGCAGATGAACATGCAGCCAAAGACCAACTGCTTCTGCAACACACGGCGGATTATTATCTCGATTCCTTTGCCAAGTGCCGAATCGGCAACTAGCCTAGAACGACTGAGGAGACGGCCGTGAAAAAAACAACAAATCATTGGGTCATTACAGGCGGGGCGGGGTTTATCGGCTCGCACATTGTAAAAGAACTGATTGCGGCCAAACAGCGCGTAACGGTAGTAGATAATTTTTCGTCCGGCCGCCGCGCCAATTTAGCGGGACTGGAATCCAAAATCCAATTAATTAACGCCGATATCCGCCAACTGTCCGATTTGATAAAAGCCTTCCGCGGGGCGGATTATGTACTGCATCATGCGGCGTTGGTTTCGGTGCCGCGTTCGCTGGAAGAACCCGAGGCCACTTGGCAGATTAATGTTCAAGGCACCGCCAATGTGTTGGAAGCGGCGCAGCGGACAGGGGTAAAACGGGTCGTGTTCGCTTCCTCATGCAGCGTATATGGATCGGCCGCTTCTGCCTGCAACGAAAAACATACCCTGCACCCCGGTTCTCCGTATGCGCTCTCCAAACAAATCGGCGAAGAACTCTGCCGTTTTTATACCCAAATATATGGGTTGGAAACCGTCGTACTGCGTTATTTCAACGTATATGGCGCCGGGCAAAATCCGCAGGCGCCGTACTCAGCGGTAATCGCCAAATTTCTGGACTCCATACGCCGCGGAGAAACCCTCTGCATCGATTGGGACGGCCGCCAAAGCCGCGACTTTGTAGCGGTAGAGGATATCGCCCGCGCCAATCTGTTGGCCGCCCGCAAAGCCAAATCCGGCGAAGCGTACAATGTCGCCAGCGGCAAGAGCCATTCTCTGCTGGCGCTCATTCGGTTAATGGAGCAAATCTCCGGGCGCGAAACTACCCGCATTTTCCGTCCCAAAAGGCGGGGCGACGTGCGCACTTCGGCGGCGAACATTTCCAAAATTTCCCGCTTGGGGTTTCGGCCGCGCGTCAGCCTAAAAGAAGGCCTTTCTCTCTTATGGAAAGAGATGCTTCCGCTCCCTCAAAAATGACCGTTTCCCAACCCGTTCCAATATGATATAGTAAAGAGGAAGAAGTACCATATTTAAGGAGGGGAATTTATGTGGGAAAAAGATATTAATATCAATGAAGTGCGTGAGATTCGCAGCCGCACGCTGGTTTATTTCGGCGTAGGCGCCATCACGAAAATTTCGGATATTTGCAAAGATTTAAAAGCCAGGGGGATTACCAAATTAATCGTGATGACCGGCCGCGGCGCATACAAAAAAACCGGCGCGTGGGATCACGTTACCAAAGCTTTTGCCGATAACGGCATTACCTACGTTCACTACGATAAAGTGACGCCCAACCCGAATACGCATCATGTAAACGAAGCGGCCAAAATGGCGGCCGACTTTGGGGCACAGGCGATGCTCGCCATCGGCGGCGGATCGGCTATTGACGCCGGCAAAAGCGTGGCTATTTTGATGAAGAACCCCGGCAAGACCGCCGAAGAACTGTATGAATTTAAATTCACGCCGACCGAAGCCGCCCCGATCATTGCCATCAACCTCACCCACGGAACGGGTTCGGAGGCCAACCGCTTTGCGGTGGTAAGCATTGAAGAAAAGAATTTTAAGCCGGCCATCGCGTACGACTGCATCTATCCGCTTTATTCCATTGACGATCCTGCCTTAATGGCCGGGTTGGCCGAAAACCAAACCCGCTACGTTTCCATTGACGCCGTCAATCATGTAGTGGAAGCCTCTACCACCAAAGCGACTTCCCCCTACGCCATCGATTTGGCGGTTTCCGTGGTAAAACTGGTAGCGAAATACCTGCCGGTGGCGCTGAAAGATCCGTCCAACCTGGAAGCCCGCTATTTCTTGGCGTATGCGGCTTTAATTGCCGGCATCAGCTTTGACAACGGCCTCTTACACTACACGCACGCCTTGGAACACCCGCTCTCCGGCGTAAACCCGAACTTGACGCACGGCTTGGGATTGGCCATGTTGCTGCCGGCCGTAGTTAAAAACATCTACACCGCCAAACCCGCCACCTTAGCCGACGTATTAGCCCCCATCGTGCCGGGCTTGACGGGCTGCGCCTGCGAAGCCGAACAAGTGGCGCAAGGCGTAGAAAAATGGTTGTTCTCCGTGGGCGCTACCCACAAACTGGAAGACGAAGGCTTTAAAGCTTCCGACGTGGAAAAACTGGTGGATCTGGCCTTCAATACGCCTTCTTTAGGCGGCTTGTTGGGCATTGCCCCGACGGAAGCCACCCCGGAATCGGTTCGCGCGATTTACACCGAATCGCTTAAACCGTACACCAAATAAATTCTGCCGTACCCAATACCCCGGTCTCAAGGCCGGGGTATTTTTTTGTCCTATTCTATCCGCCCGTTTAAAAATTAGGCCTTGACTTGGAGCAAACTCCAGCTCGTATACTAATTAGCAGGAGGATTTATGAAACTGATGCAAAAACATATCACCGGCCTTCTGGCCGCCGGGCTTATCGGCACATCGGGGCTGCAAGCCTACGACTGGAAACAAGCCCGAAAAAATCTGTCCCCCAAACAACAGGCCATTGCCCAAACGGCGGCGCTGGCCGCGGTGGGCAATTTAGAAAAATTATCCGCCGCATTTGACCAAGCGTTAGACAGCGGTTTAACGGTCAACGAACTTAAGGAAATCGTACTCCAGCTTTACGCCTATACGGGGTTTCCCCGCAGTTTAAATGCCGCAAGCGTATTGGAAACGGTACTTAAAAACCGCCGGGAAATAGGAAAAAACGATCCAACGGGAACGCAAGTACAGTCCCTCCCCGCCGGAACGGATAAATACGCCTTGGGAAAAAGAAATCTGGAAGTACTTACCGCCTCTTCTCTGCCCAGCCATCCGCCCGTATTTATCCAGGCAACGGATACTTTTCTAAAAGAGCATTTGTTTGCCGATATTTTTGCGCGCGGCGTGCTATCTTACTCGGAGCGGGAAATCGCCACCGTAGCGGCGTTGGCCGCCTTGGGAAATGTGACGCCGCAGCTGCAAGCGCATATTTCTATGGCGATGAACGTGGGTGTGAGCGCGGAACAAATTGAAGGAATTATGGCGGTGATCAAGCAAACAAACGGACGCAAAACGGCCACGGCCGGTTTACACGCGCTCAAAGCGGTATTAAAATCCCGCCACACACAATCTTAGGAGGGAATGATGCTTTCCAAAAAAGCAATTATCTTCGGGGCGGCTGCCGCCTTTTTATTCGCGGCAGGAATGTCCCCCAAACCCAAACAGGAGAATCAAACGATGAAAAAAGCACCCATTGACACTATTTTTACTCAAGGAGAACCCAACCCGTACGGAAAATTCTTCACGGGCCAAACGTATTTAACTAGGCTCAGCGTCAAAAACGACGTTTTCAACGCTCCTATCGGAAACGTAACGTTTGAACCCGGTGCGCGAACCCATTGGCACAAACACGACGGCGGACAAATTTTGCTGGTGTTAAACGGAGAAGGCCGTTACCAGGAAAAAGGAAAAGAAATACAAGTTCTGCAAAAAGGCGACGTGGTGCGCATTGCGCCCGGCGTCGTTCATTGGCACGGTGCGGCGCCTGACAACTGGTTCGTACACCTTTCGCTGGAAACCAACGCCCACCAAAACGGCAAAACCGATTGGCTGGACGAAGTAACCGAAGAAGAATATAGATAAGAGGAAAATATGAAAAAAATGACACAGTTAATTTATTCAGGAATGATGTTTTTGTCCGTAGCGGCCTGCAGCGCAGACCCCGGTGAAACGGGCTCTTCCGCCGCTTCGGCGCAGCCGCAGCCATCTTTTGCCGGCAAAAAAGTGTTAGTGGCCTACTATTCCTATTCCGGAAACACCCAAGCGGTGGCGCGGCAAATTGCGCAAGCCACCGGCGGCGACTTGTTCGCCATTGAAACGGTACAAACCTATCCCGAACGCTATAACGACTTAACCGCCCAAGCCAAACGGGAAATAAACGCCGGATTTATGCCCGAGCTAAAAGCCCAAGTTCCGCAGATGGAAACGTACGACGTCGTTTTTATCGGTTCGCCCAATTGGTGGGGCACATATGCGCCGGCGGTTAAAACGTTCTTGTCGCAGTATGATTTTGGCGGCAAAAAACTTGTCCCTTTTTTCACGCACGGCGGAGGCGGAATGCAGCGTTGTGAAAGCGATATGAAAGCGCAGCTGCCGCAGGCACAGTTCTTGCCGGCGGCCGCATTCCCCGGACGCACTTCGGGCGCCGACCCCCAAAAATTACAAAGCTGGTTGGAAAAACTCCTGCCATAAACGTTATAATAAATAAAAAGGAGAACGGATATGAATCTAAAAACAGGCCTTAAAGTAAGTATAGATTTTACAATGTCCGTTCTCTTTTTGCTTTCCTTGGCTTATCCGTTTACGGGTCGTTTTCCACACGAAGTATTAGGCACGGCGCTGGGAATCTTTTTTATTTTGCACAATCTGCTAAACGCCGGCTGGTATAAGCACTCATTGTGCGGGGAGTATAATCTGCGCCGGGCAATTCTTACGGGAATAAATCTGCTGTTGCTGGTTGCAATGCTGGGTTTGATTTTGACCGGAATTTTTATTTCCCGCGATATTTTTTCCTTTTTACAGCTGGGTGGATCGTGGACGGCAAAACGCTGGCATTCGGTCTTTGCGTATTGGGGGTTTGTACTGTCCGCCGTTCATCTAGGATTGCATGGCGGCTTAATCGCCCCGCTGTTCAAACGAATCTTCCCGTCCGACAGGCTGATAGGGCTGTATATAGCCGCCGGGTTGACTGCTCTTTATGGAATCTGTACCCTTTTTTATTGGAAAGTTTTCTCCCATTTGGGAATCGGCTCTTTTACGCATATTCCCCGGGGGCGTTCTTTTCTTTCTTTTTTAGCCGGACATCTGGCCATTCTTTTTCTATTGTCGGCGGGAAGGTATCTGCTAACCTGCGCTTGGCCTTTTAGAAAAAAATCTTCAGGAGAAAATTCAAATGCTTAAAATTATGTTATTGGTTATTTTGGCCGCCGGACTGATTGGCGGTGCGGCAGGAGCAATCCATCTGCTGCGCGTGGCGCAACGAAACAAAAAAGAAATGGCCTCTTTTCAGGCAGAGCCGCTTTCCTATACTGCCCATTTGGGAAAAGTGCTGGTCATTTATTATTCCCGTTCAGGCCACACGCAAGACATTGCCCAACAAATTCAACAATATACCCGAGCGGATTTGTACCGCATTGAACTGGAGACCCCCTTACCAAATACTCCGTGGTTTTATCTAACCCTCAAACGCCAGCTTTCCACCGGCAATTATCCCGCCATCAAAAAACCGCTTCCGGATATTTCGGAATATGATGTGGTTTTTGTGGGCTCGCCCATCTGGTGGTACACCGCCGCCACACCGGTATTGCAATTTTTGCGGGAAATGGATTTTAAAAATAAAAAAGTGGTTCCGTTCTCCACCCAAGGGAGCAATTACGGCACCTTCTTTGAAGATTTTGCGGCACACGCTAAAAATGCCCAAGTATTAAAAGGCGAATCTTTTAATAATTTGCCCGCCAAATACGACGACGCCGTGGACAACAAAATTACGGTTTGGTTAAACGCTTTAAACTAATTGCTTTTCCCCCGCTCCAGCCAGGGGGAAGCAATCTCCCGCCATAAAAGCTACAATAATAAAGTGTGACACTTTTCCCGATGAAACATAGTATAAGTAGCATGACATCATTTGAAGCCTTATATAATCAGTACTTTAAATCCGTTTATGCATATGTTTTTGCCCGCACGCGCGAGGAAGCCGCCGCCGAAGATATATGCGCCGGAGTGTGGAAGAAATGTTATGAAAAACGGGCTTCTTACGATGAATCCAAAGGAACATTTTCCCAATGGCTTTTTACCATCGCCAGGAACGAAACCAATATGTACCGGCGGTTATTTTGGGTAAGATATTTTTTCCCGTTAGCTCAAACCCCGGAAGATATCCTGCCCGGAAAAGATGACACTCCTTTGGAACTGTTGGAACAGAATGCCCTGCGCCACCGATTGCTAAACGCATTGGAAACCCTTTCTAATCCAGACAGGGATTTAGTATCGCTTAAGTTTTTTTCTGGGCTAAACAACCGCCAAATCGCCGCCGTAACCCAATTAAGCGAGACCAATGTGGGAACACGGTTACACCGCGCCATACAAAAAGTGCGCCGCCAAATGGAGCCGTTATGAACGAAGAGAAAGATTTTTTGGAAAAAATGGCCTATATGGATTTTGATCCACATCAACAAGCCCAACGCCGCGTGTGGAATTGCCTGCAACAACAGCCGCTGTCCCGCCCATTCATAAAACCGCTGGCGTGGGGACTTTGCGCCGGGGTATTATTAATGCTTGGCGGGCTTGCCGGAGTACGCTTTAGCGAATACCTGCAAGGCCAGCCCCGCCCCCAGGAGACTTCTTTTTGGCAAAATGCCCAGTGCAAAAAAGCAGACGGAAGCGTTCTGATTTCTACTCAACTGGAATGCCGCGGGGCAGACTGCTCCTGCACCAAAACGATGACCGTTTGCGACGAACATCCCGTCACCCGCGTTACCCGCAAAAATTGTAAAACTGCCCCGTCCGATTTTGACCCGCAAGATCCTTGGAATCTGTGGGAAAATGATTCTCAAAAACAAACCAAAGACCTGGCTTTCTGCCAGAACCAATGTTAGGAGTCAAAGATATGCTATTAAGACGTTTTTGTAAACCATTGTTACTCGCCGCCGCGCTGTTGGGTTTTGCTTCGGCGGTTTGGGCGAATCCCGTACAGGCGGTGTTGTTTACTTCGCCCTATTGCCCGCACTGCCGCCACCTCAAAGAGGACGGTTTCCCGCAGCAATTTCGGGAAAAATATGCCGGAAAAGCCGAACTGATTGAATATGATTTAACGGAAGAAGCCAATAATGTATTGTTTTTCCAGACCCTGCAGGCATATGGGTTGGAATCGGCCGGCATTCCCATGTTAATCGTAGGCAAAACCGTACTGCAAGGCTATCCCTCCCAAATTGCAACCGGAGTCAATGAAGCCGTACAAAAAGCCTATTATGCTAAAGAAAAAACAGCCGTACCCGGGTTAAAATCTTCCTCCGTTCAACCGGCCGCACAAATCGCGACTGCGGCGAAACCACAGGACACATCCGCCGAAACCCTTTCCGCCCAGCCTTCGGCCGAACCGGTTCCGGCTCCAGCCACCCCTCCGTCAGAACAGGGCTCTGTCCAGCCCTCCCTTCCCGCCGCCGAAACAATCAACCCGCTCCAAGCGCATGAAACGTTGTTCAGCCAAATAACGCTTTGGGCTATCATTGGAGCCGGCCTGGCGGACGGCATTAATCCGTGTGCATTTGCCGTCATTGTATTTTTCGTTTCCTTTCTGGCGGCCTATAAATACACCAAAAAAGAAATCATCGTCGTCGGAACGGCGTACTGCGCCTCCGTCTTTTTGGCATATCTCTTAATGGGATTGGGGGCTTTTCATTTCTTATACGCGATGAAAGGCTTCCGCTATGTAACGCTGGCGGTACAATGGGGAACGATTGCGTTGTGTGCGGTCTTTTTGGCGCTGAGCCTGTATGATTTCATCATTTATCAGCGCACCAAAAAATCCGAAAAAATGCTTTTGCAGCTGCCCAAAAGCTATAAAGAATATATTCATAAAGTAATGCGTTTCTTTTTAAAAGACAAACAAAGCTCTATGTGGCGGCTGTTATTGGCCGCGTGTGCGGTAGGGTTTGTAGTATCGGCGGTGGAAGCAGTCTGCACGGGGCAGGTGTATCTGCCGACCTGCGTCGTCATTTTGAAAGAAGCCGGCAGCCAATCCTGGAAAGCGGCCGAATATCTGATTTTGTACAACTTGATGTTTGTATTGCCGCTGGTATTGATTTTCGTGCTGACGCTGTGCGGCAAAGAATCGGCCACGTTTAACAACTGGCTTAAAAAACATTTAGGCCTTTCCAAATTTCTGCTCTGCTGTGTATTTTTAGGATTATTGCTGCTAATGCTGGGCAATATGTTTTAACTGGAAATAAATCCCCGTTTTTATAACGGGGATTTATTTTCCCGTCGGAAGATATACAAGCTAAAAATTAATTTGCTATAATAGATAAGTACTTAGTCCGCAACCCCTTTTGGAGAGGTGGCCGAGCGGTTTAAGGCACAGTCCTGGAAAGACTGCATACGGGAAACCGTATCGAGAGTTCGAATCTCTCCCTCTCCGTGCTCTAGTGTAAATTAATTAGATATAATCCACGATGAACTTTTTTCTCGTCGTGGATTTTTTATT
>CALVFE010000007.1 GCA_944326765.1 uncultured Elusimicrobiales bacterium
ATCTTGCGGGGACTGGATTTGAACCAGTGATCTCAAGGTTATGGGCCTTGCGAGATACCAGGCTTCTCTACCCCGCATTATTATTATAACACTTTCTCCGAAGAAATGCAACCGCGCGCCCGCCGCTTGCCGACAAGCCTCCAAAGAAAAAGCGGGCAGCGTTTTTACGCCGCCCGCTTTAAGACATTCGATTCTTTATTCCTTGTACATCGGGTAGAAATAAATCCCCATATAGACGGGGTTGTCCACAAAGTTCTTTACGTTGGAACGCATTGCCCACAATCCGGTGGGATGAACGGTATAGATTTGCATTGCGTCTTCATGCATAAAATTATGCACTTGGCGATAAAGCAAATTGCGTTTGGAAAGATTGGTTTCCGAAACGGCTTTTTCGATCAGTTTGTCGGCCAACGGATTTTGATATCCCTGCGAAAGCGCATAGCGGCCTTGGCTGTGAATAAAAGGAAAATAAAAATTATGCGCGTCTGCATAATCGGCCACCCAGCCGCGCGCCCACATAGGCATCTGGCGTTTGGCTGTTTTTTCCAAGAAGGCCGGCCACGTTACACCGCGCAAATCAATTTGGAATTTCGGGTTCAAACTTTCCACATTGCGTTTTAAAATTTCACTGGCGATTTGGCGCATATCCCCGCTGGTATTATAGGTAATGGTAAATTTAAAACCTTTCTCCCACACCTGTCCGTTCCACGCTTTTTGAAAATGCGCTTTCGCCTTTTCTAGATCAAAATGATAACGTTTAAAACCGTCATCGTAATTAACCAATCCGGCCGGCGCCGGACCGATAGCCATCTCTCCGCGCCCTTCCATAGACTCCTGCAAAAAGGCCTCGTAATCAAAAGCATATTCAAAACCTTTTCGCAAATCTTTGTCCGCAAAGAAATCAGAAGGAATGCCCTGTCCGTCTAACCGGCCGGAACCCACGTCTGGATTGGCCTGCATATTAATGTCCAAGGTAAAGAAAATGACGGGATCGGTACGCAGGCGCGGCAAATTATCGTAAACGGTAACGGCTGGATTTCCTTTAAGCTGGGCGGCGAATTTAGTGGAAATCTCCGCTACGTCTGCATCGCCGGTTTCCAGCATTAACCGCAGGGTGGAGGGTTCGTCCACCGTCATCAGATGAATGATTTTAAGCTTGGGGGCGCCCGCAAAATAATTTTCATTTGATACCAGCGTTAGGCGTTTGGCGGCGATATCCCACCGCGCCACTTTAAAAGGGCCCGTTCCATTAGACGCGGCAAAAAACGGAGAAGTATCTTTGGAAAAATTATTAAATTGTTTCCAAGTGGCTTCCGTACCGTCCCACGCGCCGCGGGAAACCGCCCAGTTTTTGCTGACCACATAACTCCACCGCGCCACGATGGACAAAAACGGCGCAAACGGACGTTTAAGCGTAACCACTACCTTATCGCCTTCCACACGCACCGCTTGGGCAGCCTCTTGAAAATCCACCGTAATATTTCCGTTTTCATCGCGGGTAGCAGAAACACCCAAAATCGGTTCCAACAGCAAGCTCGACGGCCCGCCGGATACGTCGGAAAGCATAAACCGCAACAGGGAATAACGCACGTCTTCGGGCGTTAGTTCAGTTCCGTCGTGGAATTTCACGCCTTTGCGAATCGGAAACGTATAAGTACGGCCGTCTGCAGAAATAAGTCCGTTTTCTTTGCTGGGCACTTGCGTAGAAAGCGACGGCTCCAATTCGGTCAACGAACTGCCTTTAAATTTAAGGAGCGTATCATACACGTTAATGAGCAGTCCGTGCGTTACGCCATCATAGGAATAAACCGGATCCAACGATTCCATTTCTCCCTTATGAGCGACCACCAGCGAGTCTTTCGTTTCCGGCTGAGTACATGCGCACATCAACCCGACCAGACAAACTATCAGCCAACTTTTTTTCATTTTTTCCTCACTATATAAGCGGCTCCCTGCTTATGGTTGAGCCACGCTTCTGCAAATTCCCGCGCATCATACGCACGCAAAACTGTTTCGCGTGTAGAAGCGGCCGGATCTGCCACTCGAACTTTCCCTTTTTCCCAGCCACGGATCAGCACCAGATGTCCGTCCGTATGTTCTATCGCCGCGCCGGAAAGTTCCCCCTTGCCGTACGCTACACTGGCAATTACCAATGAATCCGACGTAACGTAATCTTTTAATTCATTCAATGCGCCAAACCGACGCACATAAGCCTGCAATCCGAAAGAACCCGCATAAGCGGTATTAAATATCCAATTTCCATAAATGCCGGCGGAGGCATCATATACGCCCCGCATTACTTCTTCCGGCGTAACCGCCACGCCCAAAGCATTTAAAGCCATACACAGCGAAACAGGACTGCACACCCGCCGACGGTCGGGGTGTTTAAGTGCCATCTGCGAAATTGGCATTACGCTTTTTTCAAAACAATTTTCCGGCAAATGAACGGCTGCGTGCGCCTCATATTTAAAAGAAGCGCGCACGGTCGAAGCCGTTAATAATGAAAGTTTAATTTTACCGAAAAATTTTAACCGATAACGATAGGCCGCCGCCGGGTGAGATACTAATAATTC
This sequence comes from uncultured Elusimicrobiales bacterium, assembly GCA_944326765.1. Lineage (GTDB taxonomy): Bacteria > Elusimicrobiota > Elusimicrobia > Elusimicrobiales > Elusimicrobiaceae > Avelusimicrobium. The sequence goes on from CALVFE010000007.1 coordinate 2,574, forward strand.
ATCTATACTTACTGCCCCAAAAGAAGTCTGCTGTACGGGAAAACTTTTTTTAGTAGCGGCGGCAAAGAGTCCCAACTGAAAAAAATCACTCCATTTTCCTTGCACAAACACTTGCGCTTCCAACAAAATATATCCGTCTTGCTGCGCTTCATAATTCACGGAAAAAACAAGAGAAGAAAAAAGAAAAGGCGTTTGAACCGGAAACGATATTTCCGTTTTAATACCGTCGGCAAAAGATTCCCGTTCTATATCGGCGGGAGTATGAAAAGCATTAAAAACGGGCGAACGCCAAGACGTTTGCTGAACCATAACAAAACCTTATCGGGGCACCCGGACTTGAACCGGGAACCTCCCGCTCCCAAAGCGGGCGCTCTACCACTTGAGCCATGCCCCGAATAGGTATATTGTAGCAATTTTGGGAACAATGCTAAATAAAAAGAAATTTGCGGTTTTTCCCGCATTTCGCCGCGCACCTTCGCCCTTGGTGCGCTGGGGCGCAAAAAACCCGCGCTTGCGCACGGGTTAAAAACTGCCCTTTTGCAACTTGCCTTCCGGTAAAATACCTGACGGTATTTTCCTGCAGGCCGGGCTCGCGGTTTTGGCCTTGCGCTTCCGGTGCAAACCAAAACATCGCTCCGCCTTTCAAGTCCTGCCGCGCACCTTCGCCCTTGGTGCGCTGGGGCGCAAAAAACCCGCGCTTGCGCACGGGTTAAAAACTGCGCCCACCAGGACTTGAACCTGGAACCCACCGATTATGAGTCGGTTGCTCTAACCGATTGAGCTATAGGCGCTAAAGCTATTCTTATTATAACAAATTACAACGCCGACCGGGAAAAAGCCTTTTAAAAAGAGAATTTTTTTCTCTTTCCTTCAAAATGTGCTAAAATATTAATGTTGATCCGGGATGGTGTAATGGTAACACGGATGCCTCTGGAGCATTAATTCTAGGTTCGAGTCCTAGTCCCGGAACCAGATTTCAAACCGCCTGCCAAGGCGGTTTTTTGATATCTCCGCCTTCGCTGGCGGCCTTTCAGAATTTTTTCTTCAGCAAGTTTTGCGTTTTTTTACCGCGACGGCTGTAAAATGGAAAGCACCAACATAGCCTGTCGATAATCGGTTTTTTCCTGGTCGGAAAGCTGCGGATTTTCCGCTAGGGCTTCGGCCACGGTTTTCCCTTCCGGGCCGGGAATATCGGGATCGGCCTTGGCGCGCAGCAGCGCTTTAATAACGGCAGCATTATTATATTGGGCAGCCAAAAACAACGCTGTATTTCCGGCGTTGTCGGCCGCGTTTACATGCGCCCCGTTTTGAGTAAATTCTTTTAACACTCCGACAGAAGAATTATATTGCGCGGCAGCCATCAAAGCAGTTTGCCCGTTTTCATCGGCGATATGCAAATTGGCTCCGGCTTCCAACAGATCGCGTACCACCTGCGGATCTTGTGCCGAACGCGCCGCATAAAACAAAGCGGTCTTGCCGGATTTATCTCGTACATTGATGTCTTCGCTTTTTTCAATCAGCCGAATTGTATCCTCCAGTCCGGCGTGATTCTCTATCGAACGCATTAACCGCGTGGCCCCGCGTGCATCCGTATCTTTATTGTGATAGCGCAAATAAAGACCGCCGCATAAAACAACGATTACCAACAAAAAAGTTAAAACGGTACTCATTTTCATATTTAAAATCCCCCGTGATTTATTGTATCAATTATTCATCCCTTTCGCGCGGCCTGCGTCGAAATTTGGTAAAATAAAACTAATATCAATTACGAGGTTTCACGATGTCAACCGAAAATACGCAACCCACACACAATAACGCACTAGACGAAATTATCGCCCAGCGTTACGCCGAAGTAGAAGAAATCAGACAAATGGGCATTGCCCCCTATCCCAACCGCTGCGAAAAACAAATTTCCTGCTTGGACGCCAAAAATTCCGCCGAAGAAACGGAAGTCGTTACCGCCGGGCGCCTGATACAGCTGCGGCTGATGGGAAAAGCCGCATTCGCCCACCTGCGTGATTTTTCCGGCCGGGTACAGCTGTATATTGCAAAAGACAATCTAGGTGACGAAGCCTATTCTTTTTTCAAAAAACATATTTCTGTGGGCGATTTTGTATCGGTTACGGGGCATATTTTTGTTACCAAAACGGGCGAAAAAACCATTAAGGCAACCCGTCTGACGCTGTTATCCAAAGCCATTCGCCCCCTGCCGGAGAAATACCACGGACTGCAGGATACCGAAGTGCGCTTTCGCAAACGCCATTTGGATTTGATCGCCAACGAAGAAGTCAAAGAAATCTTCATTAAACGCGCCAAAATCATTTCTTCCATTCGCAAAACGCTGGACGAAAAGGGCTTTTTGGAAGTGGAAACGCCCATCTTAAACCCCGACTCCGGCGGCGCGATTGCACGGCCGTTCGAAACCTATCACAACGCGCTTAAAATGCCGCTTTTTATGCGTATTGCGCTGGAACTGTACCACAAACGATTGATTATCGGCGGAATGGATAAAATTTACGAAATCGGGCATATGTTCCGCAACGAAGGAATCGACACCACTCATAACCCCGAATTTACGATGATGGAACTCTATCAGGCCTATGGCGACGTGAACACCATGGCGGATTTGTTTGACGAAATTTTGGGAAACGCCGCCAAAGCCATCGGGGCAGAAACCATTCATTTCCGCGGATACGACGTGGATTTGCGCCCGCCTTATAAACGCCTCTATATTCCGCAGGCGTGGCAGGAAAAATTCGGCCGCGATATTCACGAAGTGTTGGACGGCCGCAAATTCAACCGCGCCAAATTGGAAGAAGTCGCCCAAGAACAAGGCGTCAAATTTACCGCAGATGATTCCGACTCCGATATTTTTGACGAACTTTTTGAAGGCAAGCTGTTGGCGGATTACCACAACCCCGTCATCGCATTGGATTATCCAACCGCGGTCAGCCCGTTCTCTAAAACCAAACCGGGCGACCCGGAAATTGTGGAGCGTTTTGAAGTGTTTGTGAACGGGCAGGAACTCGCGAACGCTTATACCGAGCTCAACGACCCCGCCGACCAGTTGCAGCGCCTGAAAGACCAAGCCGCCGCCAAAGCCATTGCCAAAGGCGAAGACGCCGAAAACGCCGACATCTTGGATGCCGACTACATTGAAGCGATGGAAAGCGGTATGCCGCCTACCGGCGGAATGGGCATCGGAATCGACCGGGTTATTATGATGCTGACCGGCCAAGATTCCATCCGCGAAATAATTTTATTTCCCACGCTCAAAAAGTTGGAAGAAAAAGAAAAGTAACCCCTATTCACAAACACCCGGTTTTAAAACCGGGTGTTTGGTTTTCCTGTTATTGTATGCTGTAACAATTATACCCTGTTTCCAAACAATCCTCAAAAATCGGGTTAAACAATTTGCACACTTGATTTCCTTTTGTATTTGTTTTTGCAGCTGCACATTCTATTTTATCACGTTTCAGATAGTAAACTATAAACCAAGGGCCGACGACTTTGCCGTCTTTTTGCGGGGTTACCTCAACATGGGCTAATTCCGAATCGTCCGTGAAATGCAGAGCAACACGAAATTTCCCGACATCGGACGAAGATCCCGTTGGACTTCCGGGAAGAGAAATATCCAATTCATCAAATAGTGACGCATATTTCCCATTTGCCAGAAAAAAACTCTTCTGAGCATCTGCCAATGACCGTACCAACGTCATTGCCTGAACCGTACGAGATTTCTCCACCGCTTTCTCATACTGCGGCAAAGCGACCGCCGCCAAGATACCGATAATTAAAACGACTACCAACAGCTCTATAAGCGTAAATCCGGCATTTCCCCTGCCGAAATAGGTTTTTTGATAAATTTTGTTCATACGCAAAATTTATCAAAAAAAAAAACGAGTCAAGGCCAGAGCCTGGCCGCCCCACTCTATACCCGTTCATACGCTTCCTTTAGGCCATACTATTTCTGTACTGTCGCGCTCTTACGAAAAAACAAGCCAGAGCCTGGCCGCCCGACTCTTTGCCCGTTAACACGACTGGTTTAAGCCACACTGCTCAAAAGCCTCTTTACCAACAAAAGTCCTTCAAAAAGTCCGAGCTCTTTTCTTTGCAACCGCACGCGCCGTACTTCCCCGAAATCCCGTTTTAAATGGCGTGTAGGACAATTCGCTCCATATAAGGTAAAATACAACTATGAAATTTGAACGTTTTGTGGCCGTACGCTACCTCACGCGCCGCCAAGGCCTCTTTGCCTTTATTACTACGCTTATCGGCGTGGCGGGCGTAAGCGTGGGCGTGGCGGCCTTAATTACCACTTTATCCGTTATGAACGGATTTCAAACGGATATCAAAGATAAAATTATCGGCGCGCAAAGCCATATTTTGGTATTTGGGCGAATGAGTCAAGACGCCTATAAAAAAAATATTCAAACCATTGAACAGCTGCCGCTGGTGGAAGCCTCCGCACCACATATTTACGGGCAAGGCATTATTACGTATGCGGGGCAAAGCGTCGGGCTGATCGTCCGCGGCTTAGACCCCGAACAGGAACGCAAAATAAACACGCTGGCGGACTCGGTGGAAGAAGGTTCTTTTACCCCCGATTGGCCGGAAGACGCCCCGCCGCCTTTGGTACTGGGCAGCGAACTGGCCGCCAACTTGGGGGCGGACATCGGCGACGATGTCGTGCTGATTTCTCCCCAGTCTATTTCCACCTCGGCGGGAATGTTCCCGAAAATGAAAAAATTCCGCATCAGCGGCCTCTTGCGTACCGGATATTACGAGTTCGACAACACCATCGCCTACACGCTCTTATCCCACGCCAGCGATTTTTTGGGCTTGAAACAAGGCACCACGGGAATCGCCGTAAAACTACACAACATCAACGACGCCGATAAAGCCGCCGCCCAAATCCAAGACGCCATCGGCCATGGTTATTCCGTACGCACCTTTGCACAGCTCAACAGTACGCTCTACGCCGCGTTGAAGCTGGAAAAAACGATGATGTTCATCATTCTGTTTTTAATTATTGGCGTAGCTTCTCTCAATATCGCCGGCAACTTAATTTTGCTGGGCACCGAAAAGCTGCGGGATATCGGCATTCTGCGCGCGATGGGCGCCAGCCCGCGTATGATTCGCAAAGTATTTATGTGGGAAGCGATGGTCATCGCCGGATTGGGCATCGTACTGGGACTGTTGTTGGCGTGTCTGTTGTGTTGGATTATCGCCACGTTTAATATCGTGGAACTGCCGGGCGATATTTACTATTTAACCAAAGTGCCCGTACGCATGCAGCTGTGGGATATCCTGGCTGTCATCGGCGGGAGCTGTTTGATTTGTTTTGCAGCCGGGCTGTACCCCGCCGTGAAAGCCTCGCGGGTACACCCTACCGACGCCATTCGATACGGATAAGAATATGATTGAACTGGAACATTTAACAAAAATTTACGGGCAAGGCAATGAAAATCTCTGCGTACTGGAAGATGTAACCCTCGCAATCGCGCGCGGCAAATTTACGGTGCTTTTAGGCCCCAGCGGTTCGGGCAAAAGTACGCTGCTTAACCTGATTGCCATGCTGGACAAACCCACTTCCGGCACGATCCGCATAGACGGGCAGAACATCACCGCGATGAAGAGCGAAACAGCGCGCTCCGCGTTGCGGCTTAAAAAGATGGGTTTCGTCTTCCAGTTTGACGGCCTGCTGCCGGAATTTTCGCTCTTGGAAAACGTCGATATGCCTGCTTTGATGCGCGGCAAACCGGATCCTAAAAAAGCCCAAAAGCTGTTGGAAAATTTAGGATTGGGCGCCATGAGTCACAAACTGCCGGCCGATCTGTCCGGCGGCGAAAAACAGCGCGCCAGCATCGCGCGCGCCCTGCGCAACGATCCGCCGCTTCTCTTGGCCGACGAACCCACCGGCAATTTAGATACGGCGCGCAAACAGCAGGTATTTGAAGATTTCTCCCGTATGAGCCGCGAGAAAGGATTAACTGTTTTAATGGTGACCCACGATATCCACGCCGCCGACTACGCCGATGAAGTTTACACCTTGGAAAACCGCAAATTGGTAAAAACAAAATGAAAAAACTGCTGATTCTCTTTTGCTTGCTTCCCATAACCGCGTTTGCCTTGGCTGACTGGCAGCAAACCGAGGCGGAACAAGAGCATTATAAAATCCGCCAAACCGCCGAAAAAAAGACCTTTAAACAAGTCAAAGGCGAAGTGAAAGCCGGTTTTGCCGATTCTTTAATCGACTTGGCAGACCTTTATTATGAAGGAATCGGCACGAAAAAAAGTTACAAAAAAGCCTACAGATATTACCGAAAAGCCGCCCGGCAAGGCAATTCTTACGCCGCTTATTCCCAAGCCTTTATGTTGATGTATGGCCAAGGCGTCAAACCAAACCCCCCAAAAGCATTTGCTATGTTCAGCGAGCTGGCGGAAAACGGTTTTGCGCCGGCCGCGTTGGAAATGTACCGCGCCTACCAAAAAGGAAACGGCTGTGAAAAAGACCCCACTCAAGCGCGCCAATGGCTTCAAAAAGCCGCCAATTACCGGCTGCCCGCCGGTTTGTTGTATTTGGGGATAGAAATACTGGAAGAAGATCCGAACCGCGGATTTTTCCTGTTAAAAGAAGCGGCCGATCTGGAAAACGCGCGCGCCCAATACCTAACCGCGCTTTGCTACGAGTTGGGAAAGGGCACTCCCGTCAATCCGCAACAAGCATTTAATTACATGCTTCTCTGCGCCAAACAGCGTTATGCACCCGCCCAGTGGCAAATAGCACAATGGTACGCAGCGGGATACGGCGTCGAAAAAAGTATCCTGCAGCAATTTCGCTGGACGCGGCTGGCCGCGCTGGAAGGGTTTCCCCCCGCGCAAGAACAGCTGGCCGCAATGTACCAAGCGGGAATCGCCACGCCGGTCAATAAAAAACTAGCGAATAAATGGGCTAAAGAAGCGAAAAAAAATCAACGTAAGGAGTCCGACTAAATGGAACTAATAGAAACCCGTACGGGATTTGCAATTATTTTTATTTTGGCTATCGCCCTTTTTTTCCTGCGCAAACACTCGTATAATCCGTTTAAGAAAACCTTGGAAAAAGCTTCCGCCGGCGATCCAACCGCCCAATATGAAATGGGACGTTTATACTATTTGGGAAAACATATCCCACAAAACTATGTACAGGCACTTAATTGGTTTGACACCGCCGCCAAAAACGGAAATGTACGCGCCATGACGGCGCTGGCCGGTATGTATCATGCCGGACACGGCTGCGAACAGCCAAGTCCCGAAAAAACTTTTTTTTGGTATCAATCCGCCGCGGCGACGGGCGATTTTGAAGCCCGCGTCAATCTGGCAGTTTGCTATATTAACGGCATCGGTACGGAAAAAAATGAAGCCAAAGGATTTGAAGTGATGAAAGCCGCCGCCGATGAAAAAAGCCCCATCGCACAGACTCTTACCGCCGATCTATACGAACGAGGCGTCGGAACGGAAAAGAACGACAAGCTGGCGCTTCACTACTATTTTTTGGCCTCCAAACAAGGCGAACCCATGGCTAAACGCAAAATCAAACAATTGCAAGACGAAGCTATGCGCCGGCGTTAATTTGCCCCGAAATCAACCGGCCGCTCACAAAGTGGGCGGCCGGTTTTTCATGGGCGGTTCAAATCCTCGTTGCCGGGATTTTCTTAACTTCTTTACAAGGCAATTTTTAACTTTCGCGCCAAGGCGCGCAGAATATCCTTCTTTTTGGCTTCTTCCCCTAAAGACCTAAGTCCCAAAAACACAAATTCCTGTGCGCGTACGGTATCGGGTTCAAAACCAAAGATTTCAGCGTAATTTAAAAATTCCACCAGTTTCAGCGCGGCGGCTTTATCGTCCGGATTGCGCGCAAACGCAAAAGCAAGCAGCGTTAATTTTTCGCTGACGGCTTCGCGCACCGCGCCTTTGGAAACGTCTAACCCCAGGGTTTTTACGTCCTCCATTAATTCTTCCACCGCATTCACATTAATATCCGCCGCCCGGAACTCCGCCTCCAAATCGGCCGACAGCACAAACTCCGCCACCGTCAAAAACGGTTTTGGGATCGGCGCCCCGATCAGCTGCAATCCCCGCACCACCGGATATTGTTCTTCAAACACTTGGGTAAATTTCCGGTCGGTTTCTTCGTCCATTTTTCGAAGCACCAAATCCACTACTTTTCGCCGCACGTCTTGGAACATGGATACCAGCGGATATTGTTTGGGAAAAGACTGCCGAATCAGCGCGGCGCACTCCTCGTATTTTTCGGCGCGGAACAATTCTTCCATTTTGCCAAACACGCTTCCTCTGTCCAGGGCGCCTTCCATGCCCGCCGCACACAAAAAACCGGTGGCCCCCTGTTGGAACACGGCAAAGTGCATTTTCCGTTCCAGCAAAGTGGTGCGCGATTTTAACGTAATATCGCCATAGCACAGATGCACGCCCGCCGCCGATAATTTTTGGGGCGCATAATTCAGCACATCACATTCGTACGCTTTCTGCGGATTGACCGTATCATCCGCCAACAGCGACACAATGTGTTCCAGCGCGATTTTTTCAAGCGGCATCGCCTGCGGTTTCACATAGCGTTCATATACGGCCGCGCCATTCTTCAGTTCTTTTAAATTACTGGGCGCCTCGGCCAATTTCTCTAGGAAAACAGGCTCCAAATCCACCCCACACAACATGCGATTTAGCTCCATGGCGCGGGCGGCATATTGCATAATCTGCACCGTTTCAATGCCGCTTATCTCGTCAAAAAACCACCCGCAGCTGGTGTACATCAGCATGGCGTTGCGCTGCATTTCAAGCAACATCAGCGCCGAAGGGCGGTCATTCCACGCTTTTTCGGTGGCGTGCTTTAAGAAAAATTTATGTTGGGCGTCAAGGGAACGATCCAAAATCAAATCAATGTAATCGTTGCGGGCGTCCCACGGATTTTTGAAATACTGGCTGCCGAGGTTTTCAAACGTCTTAATCATTTCGTCGCGCACATAGTCCAACGCCTGGCGCAACGGCCCGCGCCATTTTTGGTGCCAGCCGGGTTTCATACCGGAATTGCACCCGCAGTTTGCCCGCCACCGCTCCACGCCGTGAAAGCAACTCCAGGAAGAATTTTCTACGATCTGGGCTTCATACAGCGGCGGGTGTTTTTCCAAAAATTCGCCGTACACCGTTAGCTCCACCTCGGGCGTTTCTTCCACTTTTTTCAAGCAATAAGCCAATGCCATTTCGGCGAATTTTTGGTGATGTCCATACGTTTCGCCATCGGTGGCGATATGCATCAGCTGCGGTTCCTCGCCGGCATTGTATGTGCTTAACAGACGGGCGGCAAATTTCTCACCGGAAGAAAGCGTATCCGAAAAAGCAATTCCCTGGGAAATGGGGCCGTCATAAAAAAACAAAGCGATCTTTTTCCCACTGGGCAAACTGCATTGGTAGGCGTGCTTGGGATCTACTCCGGCACCCACTTCCTGCCATTTTTCTTCCCCGATTTTACGCACCCGTTTGCACTGTCCCGGCGCCAAGATAACAAATTTCATTCCTTCCGCGGCCAACACTTCCAACGTTTCGGTATTGCAGGCGGTTTCCGCCAGCCAAATGGATTCCGGCTTGCGGCCAAATCGTTTTTCAAAATCGGCGATTCCCCATTTAACTTGGGTTACTTTGTCGCGCCCATTAGCCAGCGGCAAAATCATATGATTATACACTTGCGCTATTGCGCCGCCGTGACCGCCGAAACGTTCTCGGCTGATTTTGTCAGCTTCCAACACGGCTTGATACACTTCCGGTTCCTGTTTTTCGATCCAAGACAACAAAGTAGGTCCGAAATTAAAACTGATCCGGGCATAATTATTTGTTAAATCGATTAAGTCTTTATTCCCATTCAGCACACGCGCCAAAGCGTTAGGAGAATAACATTCCGCACAAATACGGCTGTTCCAATCATGAAACGGCGCGGCGCTGTCCTGAATTTCAATTTCTTCCAACCAGGCGTTTTCACGCGGGGGCTGATAGAAGTGTCCGTGTATGCAAAGATATTTCATATATATATTTATAGCAATTAATGTTAAAATATGCACAGCTCTGTATGCGTCGCCAGGAAAGGGGCTTGACGACAACGCCGGCGCGTTTATACTATAAAAAGACCCTCCTGACAGGGTACACAAAGGGGATCCTATGAAAAAAACATTTATTTTAGATACCAATGTTCTTTTACACGATGTAAATTGTCTGCACGCGTTTGAGGATAACGACATCATTATTCCCATGGCGGTCATCGAAGAATTAGACGCGTTCAAAAGCGAAAGCGATACGCGCGGCAAAAACGCCCGTATGGTTTCCCGTGCATTAGACGAAATGCGCAAACAAGGACGTCTCAACGAAGGGGTCAAACTGTCTAAAGGCGGCGTCTTAAAAATCGAATTGGACAAGCCCAATGCATTGCCTCAATCTTTGGCGTTTAACAAAGCCGACAACTCTATTCTCAACATCGCCTATACGCTAAGCAAAAAAGAAAGCTCCTACAAAAAAAATACGGCACCGGTAATTGTCGTTACGAAAGATATCAATATGCGCTTAAAAGCCGAAGCGCTGGGGCTGGCCGCGCAGGACTATACCACCGATAAAGTAAACATGGACGAACTCTATACGGGCGTAGCGGAAATGGAAGTTTCGCCGGATCAGATTGACGCTTTTTATCGCGATAAAAAATTGCCCGTAGATCCGGATGTTTACTTCCCAAATGAATTTATTATTTTAAAATCATCTGACGGCAGCAAAAAATCCGCCATCGGGCGCGTTTCCAACGGAGCGGAATTTGTGTTGCGCCCACTTTCCTCGCAGGAGCCGACGGCCTGGGGCATTAAACCCTTGAATAAAGAACAACGCTTTGCCATGGAATTGTTGCTCGACGACAGCTTGGATATTGTAACACTGGTCGGAACCGCCGGAACAGGCAAAACGCTCATCACATTGGCAACCGGCCTGCAGCGCACTATGGACGAAAACGCCTATCGCCGCTTGGTAGTATGCCGTTCGATTGTGCCGGTAGGAAAAGACTTGGGATTCCTTCCCGGCACCAAAGAAGAAAAACTGGAAGCATGGATGGGCGCTATCTATGATAACCTGGCTTTCTTGGCAGACCGCAAAAACCCGGAAGAAGGAGAAGAAAAAGCCCATTATTTATTGGACAGCGGCAAGATTGAAATCGCCTCCGTTACGCATATGCGCGGACGCTCGCTGCCAGGGCAATATATGATCGTAGATGACGCCCAAAACCTGACGCCGCACGAAATGAAAACCATTCTTACCCGCGCCGGCGAAGGAACTAAAGTCGTCGTAACGGGTGATCCGTATCAAATTGATACGCCTTATTTAGATGTGGAATCCAACGGGCTGACCTATCTGGTGGATCGCCTGAAAGGACAAAAAAGCCACGGGCACATTACGTTTACCAAGACGGAACGCAGCCACTTGGCGGATCTGGCCTCAAAATTGTTATAAATCTTTGCTTCAGCCGGAGAAAAGGCCTATCTGAAGATAGGCCTTTTCTCCGGTTTGAGATAGGTCTTTTGGCCTCTGGAAAAAGACGACAAAAACGGTACAATATAAGAAGAAACCTACTAAGGAGAATTTTATGCAATCGTTCCTTTGTCGTATCATGGCATTTATATTTGCGCTAAACTGTCTGTTACCCGCTCCCGCCGTTTGGGCGCAGCCGGCTGCGGGTAAAGATCTCTCCGCGCAAATTCAACAACGCGTTACTCACACCGTTTCCCAACAACTCGAGGAAAGTGTTGCCCTGGCGATAGAAGAACTGCAAAACGCCGAAGGAGTTGACGAGCTAAAACAAGCCGTTATCAATTTGCATGAAGTCATGGATAAAAAATACGCTGCGCAACAACAGGAAGAAAAGAAACGATTGCTGGAAAAAGACATGCAGCAGCCTTATGTAATTCAGCGTTCCTCCACCTATGTTGCGCCGAAAGTAAATCCATACGCCGTTAAAACGTTGGAACAAAACGAAGTACTCGCCCGGTTGGCCAAAGACGAGCTGACCATCGATGATATGATTAACTATATCGATCCGTTTGATCCGGCGCAATATAACCTGCAGAACATTATTTATGCCAGTGAAATTTTGGGCAATTCGTTAGATGCTTTTCTCATGCAGCCCGATGAATTTACCATCATGGAACTCAACAGTATTATTTTGCTGGCACAGCTGCGCGCCTTATATCGCTTAAATAAATTAACGAAACAAAATTATTCTTCGATTTACGAGGTAATGGCGGCAGGTTCGCTTCGCATCGCGTTTTGGAAAATGCATAATTTCTATGTGCAAACGGGGCAGGAGGATCCTTTGTTGGCGCCAAAATCCAATAATTTCTCCCAAGGGGTTTCCTTTCTCCCCAATCCCAGTGGATTAAAAGACGGGAATCCCTCTTTCTTTGCTCCGTCTTATTCTTACCAACAAGGGAACTCCGCCTTGCCGGAGAATATCTTTGAAAAAATAAACAATCAGTTTTTGTCTGAACTCTCCGCATTAAAAGCCAAAAAACCCAAGGAAGGAACTCAAGAATATCAACTGCTTTTGGCGCTGGCAGACTATGCTACCGTATATGCAATGCTGGTTAACCCGACAAAGGTGCAAGATATTGTTAAAGTATTAGACGAAGGCCCCAAACGTTCTTTAACGGGCAAAGTGGTCGCCGGCGATTTCAAACAAACATATAGCGCTGTGCTCAATGCCGTATTTACGGCCGTGTTTGAAAGCGTGAAATATATGACCCCCAATACGGGCACCTGGGAAAAGACTCTTTCAATGCTGGCAGATTTTTCCAACCCGGAAAAATATTCTGTTCCTACCCGCGTTTTCGCCTTGGAGGCCGCCAGCCTGATGTATAGCTCCAGCGAGGCGTGTCCGCAAGTGTCTGCCGCATACCCGATTTTTATTCGCTGCAACAGCGGGAACGAACAAAACGACGATCGCCGCGCCTTATTTGCCCAGCGTACGGTTGACTTATACGCTCCCCTCACCAAAACGCACTTTGCCGCAATAGAAGACTATGGATTAGACTCCAAACAAATGCAGTTGCTGGCGGACAAATTGGCTTATATTTATAACGGATTTGCGAATGATGAATTAAAGATGGACACTTCCCGCCCCAGAATGAAAAACAGTTATGTGCTGGATCAAGGGGCCGATGGAAAAACCCTGATTTTAAATGGAAAGAATTCTATTCCGCGGCTGCTTCCGTTAAATCGCGGCCAACAATTTCAGCTGCCTGACGGTTCTTTAAAAACGATCAGCGGTTTTGGACGCATGTCCAACGGAAATTGGGTGGAAATGCAACTTAAAAACGGCTTAAATTCTAAAAAAGTCAGCGATGAATTCAATGCCAAATTCGCCGTATTTGTCGGCAATGCCATTTTCTGGATATACGGAGGAGAAATCTTTACATTTATCGGAACGGCCTACCGCAGCACCAAAGGAGCTATGATGGTTCTTCCCAAAGCGGTAAAAGCCGCCGCTACCGCCAATAAAGGGCGCCGGGCGATGTCGTTTGGCATTGAAATTCAAAAAGGGGTACGCTTTGCCAACTTACAGAAAAATCTGGCTAAAAGCGGAGCAACGCTGGTAGCGGAACGTGTGGCAGAGAAATCGGTCAAAAATCCGAAACTGCCCGTAAAAGCGACCTATCAGCCGGAAACGGTTTCTTCCGTGCAAGTCATTTCTTCACAACACGCGTTGAAAGGGCAATACTCCAAGTGGAATCCTAAACGTTGGATCGGCAAGGAACCGCCCCAAATCACACGCTTCTCATTTCAACAGGTTACCCCCGGATTTGGAATCAGCCAAGGTACCGCCGAAGTAACCGGTACTTCCTTAAGCCAAGGAGTACGCAATTGGGACGATTGGCGCAAACTGCGCAGCAGTTTCCAATCTATTCAGGATCCGACCCAACACGCTTTTCCGCAGTTTTTTAACTTTGTGGAACGCAAAGCAATGTATCAGGAATTAGCCCTCAGACAAGCGATGGAAGAAGCGGGAAAAAATGGGGCATTCAATGCCTGGGTTCCTATAAAAACCCCGGTATATGGAACGGGTGCCGTGGCCGAAGGCGAAACGATTACATGGTGGAACACAACCCGCTTGGGCAAGCCCGGTAATAAATTGGCAACCGATGAAATAAATAAAATAATCCTTACGCCTTCAATTAGCCGCCAGGCTGCCCTTTCAGCAACGGATCCAACCAAGTTGGCTAATGCGGTCGAGCTTTATCCGGAACAGCTGATACAAAACAACTGGCAGCAAACTCTGATCCAGCACTATTTTAAAGAAGTAGAGCGCAAAGGCATCAGCAAATATCTACTGCCCAAGTATGTACCAAATGCCAATTATTGGCAGGCGGCTTCGTCCAATTGGCGTTTTGCACTGCCGGCGGGAAAAGCACTTGCGGCTAACACACGCTTCTGGAAAGGATTCAAAGCTAACGTCATTTTCTTCGGCGCGTGGGCTGGATTGGATATGATTACCTATTCTCCAATGAAATTGTGGATTGCTTCCGCCGCACAGAAAGACCAAGAAAAAGAAATGAAAAAACACGGCGATGCTTTCGATCCCCAAAAATTGGAAGAAGACAACAAAGCCGCAGAGGAAGAGAAAAAGGCCATTGTAGAAGCCGGTGGAACCGTCAAAGAACAAACATTAACCACCTATAATGAAATGGCCGGAACGCAGAAAGAATCTTCTGAAGGGGCGTTATTGGTATTTCCGATTTTAAGCGCCAGACACAGCTTACCGGAAGGATTCGGAAACTTGAACTTCGTATCGGAACAAGATCAGGCGCTTTTCCAACAAATGGCGGCGCGCATTCAGCTCAACCGCGCAATGCGCCAGCAAAATAAAACGCGCCAGGAAAAATCTTTGGAGATGGAAAAAGAAATGCGGGAAAATATGAGGCTGATTTTTGCAGAACAAATAGAAGCAGACCAAAAAGTTTTTGAGGAATTTTTCTTCTATCAAAACGGTCTGAAAGCAAAGCAGGAAATCACTGTTCTGTTTAAAGATTATAAGGCGCAAATTATGAAAGAATTGGACAGCCAAGACTCTTTAGAAAAACAGTATGCCAAGATTTCACGCCTGCAAGAAGAGATGAATCAAAAATTGCAGAAAAAAATCGATGAAGCCAATCGAATGAATGAGTTGTTAATGGAACAACAGGAACAAACCATATCAGAGGAAGAATATATTCCTTCTTATGATGATGAAATGGAACCTGGCGAGATCTATTAATTGGTCGCTTTAAAAAAGCCCGCTGAAACTCAGCGGGCTTTTTTATTTGACCTTAAATTTAGTGCAAACCGCACTTGCAAACATGATCCTTTTCATACAGCTGCAAGCTCTGCGCTTCCAGCGGGCGATACTCGCTGGTACGGCGGATCAGTTCGTCAAAGTCAATGGTTTTAGACGGAAACATCGGCCCGTCTACGCAAGCAAAACGTACTTTGCCTTCCACCGTCACGCGGCAGCAGCCGCACATGCCGGTGCCGTCCAGCATAATGGGGTTTAAACTGGCGTGCGGTTCCATTCCCAGTTTGTCCATCAGGCGCGAGGTAAACTTCATCATCGGAATCGGCCCGATGATAAACCCGGCGTTGATTTTTTCGCCCTCATCGTGTAATTTTTGAATGGCATCCGTAACCATTCCTTTCATTCCATAGCTGCCGTCGTCCGTGGTGCTGACGGTTTTATCGCACAAATCCGTCATTTCTTTTTCCAAAATCAGCAGGTCTTTGGTACGCGCGCCAAGTACCGCAATCACGCGGTTTCCGGCTTCTTTGAAAGCGCGGGCAATCGGATAGACTTCGGCGATTCCCACGCCGCCGCCCACCACGGCCACCGTACCGTAATTTTTAATTTCCACAGGCGTCCCCAAAGGGCCGGCAATGTTTAAAAATTTCTCCCCTTGCTTAAACGAGTTAAACATAGAGGTGGATTTGCCGATGGCTTGAATAATAACGGTAATGGTGCCTTTTTCTTTATCCCAATCCACCAGCGTAACCGGCACGCGTTCGCCGCCCTCGCGCCCGCGCAGAATCACAAATTGTCCGGCTTTGGCCGAAGCCGCAATCAGCGGTTTATAAACGATGAATTTTACCACCACATCACTTAAATTTTCTTTGACTAAAATGGTATTTTCTTCCATATTATTTCCCCTCTTTCAAATAGGCGTTAATACGGCGGGCAGCCTCTATGCCGTCTTTCATCGCCAACAACACCGTAGCGCCGCCGCGAATGATATCCCCCCCGGCATAAACGCCCGGCAAGGTGGTTTTCCCTTCTTCATCTAAGGCCAAAACGCCGCGGTCGGTCGTTTTTAATTCGGGCGTAGTTTTGGCGATAATCGGATTGGGTTTCTGGCCAATCGCCACGATAATGGTATCCACCGGCATCACAAATTCCGACCCGGGGATTTCCACCGGCCGTCTGCGGCCTTTTTCGTCGGGCGCGCCCAATTCGTTGCGGGTGCATTTTAAACCGGCTACGTGGCCTCTTTCGTCGGTTACCACTTCTTTGGGCGTAACCAAGTATTCAAATCGGACTCCTTCTTCTTTGGCGTGTTCCACTTCCGCCGCGCGTGCGGGCATCTCCGCCGCGCTTCTGCGGTAAGCAATGGTTACGGTATCCGGCCCTAAGCGCATCGCACAGCGGGCGGCGTCCATCGCGCTGTTCCCGCCGCCGAGCACCGCCACGTGTTTGCCTACTTGAATAGGCGTATCCGTTTCCGGGAATTTATAGGCCTGCATTAAATTGACGCGGGTTAAAAATTCATTGGCGCTATACACGCCCACCGCATTTTCGCCGGGGATACCCGTCATCGTGGGAAGCCCCGCGCCGCTGCCGACATATATGGCATCAAACTGTTTTAACAGATCGGCGATTTTTTCCGTAGCGCCGACCAACACGTCGGTAACGAACTTAACGCCCATCGATTTAACGGTTTCAATTTCGTGGTCAATCACTTCCCGCGGCAAGCGGAACGAAGGAATCCCATAGCGAAGCACGCCGCCAAACGCGTGCAACGCTTCAAACACGGTTACTTCGTGCCCGGCGCGCGCCAGTTCCGCCGCGGCCGCAATGGAAGACGGGCCAGAGCCGATACACGCCACTTTCTTACCCGTAGGAGCAGCCGTCTGCGGGGCTTTCAATAAGCCTTCTTTGCGGGCGGTATCGGCGGTATAACGCTCCAGCATGCCGATATTGACCGACCCAAAACGGTCTTTTAAAATGCAGTTTCCTTCACAATGTTTTTCCTGCGGGCAAACGCGTCCGCAAATGGCGGGCAGCAGGCTGGTTTCCATAATCTTGCTGGCGGCTTCGCCTACTTTTCCTTCTTTCAAAAGGGCGATAAAATCCGGGATCTGCACGCCAACCGGACAGTTGGCTTGGCAGCGGGCATTTTTGCAATGCAGGCAGCGGTCAGCTTCGGCCAAGGCTTCTTCTTTGGTAAAAATTTGAGCGACTTCCTCAAAGTTATGTTTGCGCACTTCGGGATCTAATTGTTTCCCGTTGTGGCGCGGTGCGGACGGATTAGGCATAGGATTCCTCCATCTAATTCAAAATAGCGAGAGTAAAAAAAATGTTTTACAGTTATACTATTTGTTAGGAACGGTTATTCCCTGTATTTGTTGTACAATATATATAACATTATAGCAAAGCAAAAGGAGGGGGATATTATGTGCCATAAATGTGATTGTGCCGGAAAAGGCTTGGCCGCATTTTTATTAGGAGCGATTGTAGGGGCGGCGGCAGGCGTATTATTTGCACCGGCTAAAGGAGAAACGACCCGCCGCAAACTTAAACGCTGGGCCGATGACACCTACGAAGAAAAAAAGGAATATGTTTTGGAACACGCCGCGGATTTGAAAGGCAAAATCCAGGAACACGCCGCGGATCTGAAGGAAAAAATCTCCGCCCACGCGGAAGACGCACGCGAACGGCTGGCGGAAGGAAAAGAAAAAGTCGTCAAGGAATTCAACCGCCGCAAAGATGAAATCACGGCTCGATTCAAAAAAGACGAAGAATAACAAATCAGCCAAAACTTACCCCGCACAAAACCTGTGCGGGGTTTTTGTTTCCTCAAAAAATCTTTCGTTTTATTTTAAAACCACAATCAGCAAAACCGCTGGTAAAACTATTTTCCAATCGGCCAGCGAGGACGATTATTTGTTCCGGCTTCATTTATTGCTATATTGGCGCCCAAAACTGCACAAATCTTTTTAGCATAGGCCAAATCATCTGCATTAGCGCCATTGTCAGTACCGCATATAATCGGATAACGCAACCCACCCTCAGATACACGGTACGCCAGCAGATAAGGCTTTTTATTGGAATATACCCCCACAGACACAACTTGCGAGGAAGAAGAAGAAACCCCTCCAATTGTATAACTAAAATTTTTGCTTTCCGGAACTTCTATATCCAACTCATCAAAAGAAACGGCGTAGGTTCCATTGGCCAAATAATAAACTTCCTGCGCGTCGCGCAAACTACGCAAAACAGCCAACGGCTCTGCCGCACGCGCTTTTTCCACCGCCAATTCGTATTGCGGAAACGCCACCGCGGCCAATATCCCAATGATTAAAACGACTACTAACAGCTCTATAAGCGTGAATCCGGCATTTTTCCCGTCAGGCAATGATTTTTTTGATAAATTTCGGTCATAGCCAAAATTTATCAAAAAAAAAAAACGCGTCAAGGCCAGAGGCTGGCCGCCCCTCCTCACTCTATGCCCGTTAATCTGATTTATTTAAGCCACACTGTTGCAGTGCTGTCGCGCTCTTACAATAAGACAAGCCAGAGGCTTTTCTCCCGACTAAGAAAAACTTACATCCAACGAAAGATACAAATTGTTTCTCGTCTCTTAATCAATGCATGACATAAAAAGACCGCCTCTAACCGAGGCGGTCTTCTCTTTTGTTTGTATGATTATTTTTTGCAAAAAGCTTTTGCCATTTCAAACGCTTCTTTTATTTCCATTGGCTCAGGGCCGACATACACTTTGCTGATAAACATCTCGTGGTTGGAAACAGCGTGAATGATTTCGTCCATCAAAAGGCCTTTATCGGCTTCCCGTTCCACCGAGTCCACCACCGCCGCCGCATTTTTAGGAGCTAATATATTTTCAATTCCACAATGCAACATTTTAATGGCGCTGGCTTCTTCGTAGCGAAGCCGTCCCTTAAACAACGGAAAGCTGACGACGCACCCTTTATAATTCAACCGTTTTTTCAACAATCCCTTGATAACCCGGTCGGACAGCATCGCTTGATGATCATTATCTATATTGGGAAAAATCATATTGGAAGGCATAATGGCGTCCGCCCGGCGGAAAATATGTTTATAAGGCACAAATTCTTCATCTTCCATCTGCGCCAACGTTTTCAGCACTCCGGAAACACCTGGAAAATACTTAATGCAATTCAGCGCACCCCCATTGGAAAGCCCGGCAATAAAATCGCCGGCCAAATGCGTAACGGTCAGCGGCACATCGGAAAACGCCGGCGGCGCGTAGCCCAGATCCACCACGGGAGCCAGCACCCAATCCAATCCCATACTGCGCGCCATCCGGGCAATTAAATTGCCTTTGCGGTAAGCGCCGTCTTGCGGAGAAGAAAAATGCTGCAAAGAATCATTAGCCGGCAAGGCGGGAGCGTCCGTTACGATTTCACTCAAATCCTCATCGATATCCGCGCAAAACAACAATCTTCCGTAAGGGGAAACGTCGCTCATGCGTTTGGTAAAATCACGCGTTTGCTGGGCGGTTCCGCCATACACACAAAAGCCGCCCACCCCCCGGCGAGCCAATTCTTCGGCTTCCTGCAAACTGCTCTGTCCAAACCAAAAACCGGGAAAAACAATGCGCGCGGGTTTCATAATTTTCTCCAGGATATCATGCTCTCTACTCGACCCCTAATATCGAAGGGACCAGCGATTCTTCCGTTCCGGAAGGCGGAACCAAAAAACCCTGCGTATCGGTAGGAACCGTCAAATCTGCCGGCGGCGCGTCAGGCAGCACTTCCGGCTTATGCGGGGTTTTGAGCCATTGAATGACCGCCGGCCGAAGATACTTATCCAACATATCATGCGAAGTTAAATCATAGGCTGTCAAAAAAGTTACTTTTCCTTCGCCTGCGGTTAGAAAAGCCACATTGCGTATCACACTGGCTTCCAAAAAACTTTTTTTATCAGCCGCACCGGCGGCAATTAAAATATCACCCTTATACAAACGCATGGCCGGAATAGAAAGAACGTCTTTATTATTGGTAGTGGGGCTAATCAACGCCAATCCAGCAATGTCCGGCGAAAAACTCATACTTTTGGCGGCGACATTCGCCCCCAGCCCCGCGCCCAAGACCACTATTTCGGAAGAAGGAATTCCTTTTTTGTTCAAAAAAGAAATGGCCGCGTCCACATCACGCGTCATTTTATTGTACTCGTTATCCACTCCCTCTTTTGCAAAAGAAAAGGCTTCTCCTTTATTAATACTTTTTCCATGACCGCGCAAATCCAAAGCCAAATAACCGAATCCTTCTCTTTTCAGATTGGATTTAAAAGTGGAAAATTCTTCTTTATTTTTCCCCAGGTCATGCAACAAAACGACGGTCTTTGATCCGTCGTCTGCCGGCTGATACAGAGCCGCAATTTCCCACCCGTCCTGCGTGGACAGGACAACCGGTTGTTCTTTGGCAGCCGCACCCCATGCAGGAAATGCCAACAGCGCCAGCGCCCCTGCCGGTGCGGCTATTTTCAGTAAACGGCAAAACATGTTAACGGTCCAAAACCTCTTCGGGTTTAAACCAAAGCGCAATTTCTTTTTCCGCATCTTCCGGAGATCCGGAAGCGTGCACGCAGTTTTGCATTACATCGCCAATAAAACGCCCGAAGCTGCCGCGGATTGTCCACGGAGCGGCCTTTTCCGGGTTGGTGCTGCCGATTTCCTGGCGCACTTTGGCAATCGCATTTTCGCCTTGGAAAACAAATGCGTAAATCTTATGGTTTGGCACATTGTTAAATTCACCCATCATATATTGAATGACTTCTTCCAAGAAGGGTTTCCCTTCTAAATTTTTGTAATGTGCGCGCGCCAACTCTTCGGTCAGCGAAACCACTTTAGCCCCGGTCATTTGCAGGCCGAGGTGATCCAACCGGTCTAAAATAAGACCGCTGATGCGTTTTTCAATGGCATCAGGCTTAATTAGAACAAGCGTTCTTTCCATATATCTCATATGTAAACATTATACCAATCTTAAAAACCCTGTCAACGTTTTTACGAACGCGAAGGATTTTTTCCCAATACCCCGACACATTAAGGTATAATAGATAAAACGGAGATGAATTTTATGGCTCAAGAAAAATCTATTAAATTCGGCGTGATTGGCGCCGGCAAAATTGGTACTTTCCACACCCGCACGCTGGCTAAAATGAAAGGCGTTTCGCTGGTAGGCGTATGCGACCCCGACGTCATGCGCGCGCAGAAACTCGCCTGGGAACACAACTGCACTCCCTATTCTAAACCCGAAGAACTGGTCAGGCAGGTAGATGCCGTTATCGTAGCCGCCCCCACACAGCTGCATCATCAAATCGGCATGTACTGTTTGGAACGCGGGGTTCACACGCTGGTGGAAAAACCGATTGCCGTTACCATGCAGGAAGCGCGCGATTTAATTCAGTGTGCCAAACGCCACGGGCTTGTTTTGCAAGTAGGCCATGTAGAACGATTTAATCCCGCGGTGGTGGAAGCCGTAAAATATATTCAAGATCCCCGTTTTATTACTATCAACCGCCAAGGGCCTTATGACGGGCGCATGGCCAACATCAGCGTTGTGCTGGATTTGATGATCCATGATATTGATTTGCTCTATACCATCGTGCCCAGTGAAGTGGTTTCCATTGACGCGGTGGGGCTAAGCGTATTTTCTCCCCACGAAGATATCGCCAACGTACGTCTGCGTTTTGCCAACGGAGCGGTGGCCGACGTTACCGCCAGCCGCGCCAGTTTTGAACGCGCCCGTTATATGCACCTGTTTCAGCCCAGCGGATATGTGTCCGTGGATTTTATGAACGCGCGCGTAAAAACCTACCGCAAGGAAAAACCGGTCGTGGAAAACATGAACGACCTTACGGTAAACTATCCGAAAGTGGAAAAACAGCTGCCCATTACTGCGGAAATTTTGCATTTTATTGACTGCATTAAAACCGCCAAAACGCCCGCCCCCAGCGGCGAAAAAGGCACCAAAGCATTAGATCTGGCGTTGCAAATCTGCGAAAAAATGAACCGTTTCGATATTCCCAAAACCGGGCATTTGCATACGCCCAAACCGCTGCAAGCCATCAGCACCGTCGCGCGCGCGGCACAAGCCGTACTGGACGAAACCTTAGGGCATCTAAAAGGAGACGATAACTAATGTCCACCATTACCCCTATTACCAAAAATATCCTGGTTGTTGCAGGAGACGTGTCCGGCGATATTCACGCCGCCGGGCTTATACGCGCGCTGAAAGAAGCTGATCCGGACGTTCATATTACCGCCGTCGGCGGCAAACATATTCAAGCCGTCAGCGACACCTTCCTGTATGACTTAGCCAGCCAAGGAGCCAGCGGGTTTGTAGAACCGCTGAAGAAAATGCCGTTGTGGATAAAACTAATGAATCAGATCCGCGACTATATGGAAACGCAAAATCCGGTGGCGCTTATCGTGGTGGATTTTTACGGGTTTAACCATCAAATTTTAGGAATGGCCAAACACCGTCGTATCCCGGCGTATTATTATGTAACGCCTCAAGTATGGGCCAGCCGGCAGTACCGTGCCAAACAGTTGGCGCAATTAACCAAAAAGATGTTTACCATCTATCCGTTTGAACCGGAATTTCATCAAAAGTTCGGCGGCAACGCCGTGTTTTTGGGAAATCCGCTTTTAGACCAGCTGCCTGCCCCGTTGGAAAAAAATTACGACATCAAAGACCATAAACATCATGCGTGGAAACTGGGTATGCTGCCTGGCAGCCGTATGGGCGAAATCAAACGGCTCACACCCGTATTTTATCAAGCCTTTAAACAGGTATTAAAAGAATTTCCCAACACCCAAGGTTATATGTTTCTGCTGCCTGACGCCGATGAAAAAATTTTTCTAAAGCTGATTGGGGAAAAACCACACCCCAATTTCCAGCTGGTCAAAGACCAACACTATCAGCTTCGCTCGCAGATGGATTTTCTGCTGGCGTGTTCCGGTACAGCCACTTTGGAAAATGCCCTGCTGGGCATACCCATGGTGGTAGCCTATAAACTGTTCTGGCCTACCTACCAAATAGCCAAGATGGTCATCAAGGTGCCGTATATTTCGCTGGTTAATTTGCTGTCTAAAAAACCGCTCGTTAAGGAATTAATTCAATACGACGCCACCCCCCGTATGCTGGCGGCTGAAACAATGGCTATGTTTCAAAATCCCGCCAAATTGGCGGCCATGCGCGATGCCCTTTTAAAATTGCGCGCTGCCTTGGGAGAACCCGGAGTCGCCAAACGAGCCGCCGCGGAAATTTTAAACGATCTGAAACACGAGTAATTTATGGCCGAAGCACCCGATTTGCAGACGCTGCTGCGCAAGTTCAAAGAATATAATCCCAATCAGGATACTTCCCTGATCGAGAAAGCATATCACTTTGCCGAAAAAGCACACGCCCAGCAAAAACGGGAAAGCGGCGAGCCGTATTTTACCCATTGCCAACATGTAGCGAATATCTTGATGGATTTCAACCTGGACGCAGACACCATCTGCGCCGGACTCTTACACGATACCGTAGAAGACACCCCCATCAAACTGGAAGATTTGAAACGGGAATTTAACAAAGAAATTGCACACATGGTGCAGGGCGTAACGAAAATAAGCGACTTGAAATTTTCTTCCACGGACGAAGAAACGGTAGAAAACTGGCGCAAAATGCTCATTGCCGTAGCCGAAGACGTGCGCGTAATCTTAATCAAATTGGCCGACCGCACGCATAATATGCGTACGATGGACGTAATGCCTCCCGACCGGCAGCGATTCAAAGCCTACGAAACCATCTCCCTTTACGCGCCTTTGGCCCAACGGCTGGGAATGTTCACGATCAAAACCGATTTAGAAGATCTTTCCTTTAAATACTTGCACCCCCAAGAATATGCCAGCATCAAAAGCCAGGTGGAAGCCCGCACCGCAGACCGACAAGCTGCGTTGGACGCCTTCAAGAAGCAACTGGAACCGGCATTGCAAGCAGAAAATATGGACTTTCGCATTTTGGCGCGTGCTAAAAATTATTACTCTATTTACCGCAAGATGCAAAAACATAACTGCACTTTCGATGAAATACAAGATTCCCTGGGAGTACGCATCATTACCAAAACGCTGCAAGACTGCTACCGCGCCCTGGGATTGGTACACAGCGTATTTAAACCGATTGCCGGCACATTTACCGACTACATCGCTACCCCCAAAGCCAATATGTACCAAAGCATTCACACTACGGTTCTTTCTCCCACCGGCGACATTATTGAAATCCAAATCCGAACCGAAGACATGCACCGCACCTGCGAGTACGGTATCGCGGCGCATTGGCGGTATAAAATGGGAAACGTAAAGCAGGACAAAAATTTTGATGAAAAGATTAATTGGATTCGCCGCTGGATTGAGTGGCAGCAGGATTTAACCGCTCCGCGTGAATTTTTGGAAGGTTTTAAAACAGACGTCAATCTGCAGCAAATTTTTGTTTTCACGCCGCGGGCAGATGTCAAATCCCTTCCGGAAGGCTCCACCCCGATTGATTTTGCCTACGCCATTCACACCGATATTGGGGACCATTATGTAGGCGCCAAGGTAAACAACCGTATGGTGCGAATGGATTATACTTTCAAAACGGGCGACGTGTGCGAGATTCTTACCCGCAAAAACGGCGCTCCCAAACGCGATTGGCTGGAATTTGCCAAAACGGCCGGCGCCCGCAGCCATATTAAGCGCTACTTAAGAAGCAAAGGAGTCGAATTATGAACCCGTGCCCGCGCTGCTGTAATCCCGTAGAAGAAACGGATAATTATTGCCGCCATTGCGGACGCAGTTTAAAACCGGGAACCGGTTTCTTATTTTCGCATACGGGCATTATTTTGATGGCATTTGTATTAGGCCCGTTTGCCTTGCCTTTTGTATGGCTCTCCAAAACCATTGGAACAACAGCCAAATGGATCTATACGGGGCTGCTGGTCTTGGTAGGGATTTATTTTGTAGTGGTATGTTACCATGCTTTTCTTATGATTCACGACACCGCCCAGATGATGCTGGGCGGCGGATTTTGATTCTTTCCTCTCTGTCCGTCATATTTTTGTACAATATAGTGTACCTTGTTAAGTTATAAGGAGAAATCAATGACATCAGAAGTAGCAACCGTTAAAACCGAAAAGCAGCCCACCGGTCTTTACGTTTTGTTTTTGACTGAAATGTGGGAACGCTTCAGCTACTACGCCATGCGCGGCATTCTCGTGCTGTATTTGATTAAAGTCATGCAGTTTTCAGAATCCCACGCAAGCAAACTTTACGGCGCAGTAACCAGTCTTATTTACCTCAGCCCTCTCTTGGGCGGCTATATCGCCGACCGCTTTTGGGGCCAAAGACGCGCCATTATTGTAGGCGGTATCTTAATTGCCTTAGGACAGTTTGCCATTGCCTCTAACCCGACTTTGTCTTTTTTATATGCGGGCTTGTTTTTATTGGTGTTGGGAAATGGTCTGTTCAAACCGAATATCTCCACCATTGTAGGAGAGCTATACGAAACCAATGATCCCCGCCGCGATGCCGGGTTTACCATTTTTTATATGGGTATCAACCTGGGCGCTTTCATCTGCAACTTTGTAGCCGGTACATTGGCTGAGAAAATTGGTTTTGGCTGGGGTTTTGCCGCAGCCGGTTTTGGTATGATTTTGGGATTGGGCGTCTTTATCTGGGGGAAAGACAAACACCTGCAGGGACAAGGCAAAAAACCCCAAAAACAAACCAAAGAAGAAAAATTAGAACACCCCAACAAGCCGCTGACAACCGAAGAAAAACAGCGCATCGCCGTTATTTTCATTATGGCGTTTTTCAGTATTTTCTTCTGGTCGGCTTTTGAACAAGCCGGGGCTTCGTTGACCATCTTCGCCGAAAAATTTACCGACCGTTTCATTTTCGGTTGGGAAATGCCCACCTCTTGGTTTCAGAGCGTAAACCCGATGTTTATCATTTTGTTTGCGCCGTTGTTCTCCAAACTGTGGCTGAAACTGGCTAAAAAAGGCTTGGAACCTTCTACTCCCGCCAAATTTGTATGGGCGTTTATGTCGCTGGCGTTTGGATTCTTGATCCTGGTAGCCGCGTCTTATGTATTGCAAATTACCGGAGCCAAAGTCGGTATTTTCTGGCTGGTGTTTGCGTATATGTTCCACACAACCGGTGAACTTTGTTTATCTCCGGTGGGGCTGTCTTTGGTAACCAAACTGGCGCCGCTGCGCTTCGCGTCCTTACTGATGGGCACGTGGTTCTTGGCCAATGCGCTGGCGAACTTTACCGCCGGTTTCTACTCCGGTTACTTTGGCCACATCAGCAACATTCAGTTCTTTACTTGGCTGGTTGTCATGCCGGTCTGTGGCGGACTGCTCTTGCTATCCATCAAGAAGTTCGTTATCAAATGGATGAACGGTATTCAATAAGTTTTTAACTACCGCAAAAACCCCGCTCTTTGGAGCGGGGTTTTTTACGGTCTCACAAACAGAAAACACCCCGGCTTGCGCCCAAGGGTTCTGAAAAGCGGTATTTATCAAAAAACCGGAACAAATCTTGTTCCGGTTTTTGCTTTTATCAAGGGAAAAATACTTATTCTTCCGCTATTTCCGTTTCGGGTTCTTCAGTCGGTTCTATATGCAAAGAAGCCAACAGCATATCTACCAGACGTATGTCGCTGGGATATTGCACCAGCTCGCGGGCTTTTACCAAAGACACCCAACGAATTGCCAAAATTTCCGACGCATCGTGCTTGCCAATGCGTCCCAGTTTTTTCATCAGATACCACTGAACCATTTTTTTAACGTAATTACCCTGAAACGTAAAAGCATATTTAACCCGAATCATCGGCCGAACGATAACGGCTTTATACCCGGTTTCTTCCAACACTTCGCGCAACGCGGCCTGCCGGGGCGTTTCCCCCGGTTCAATATGGCCTTTGGGGAAAGTCCAGATTTTTTTCCCCTTCATGTTTTTGACTTGTACGAGCAATACTTTCCGCCCGTCCAAAATCACGCCGCCGCACGAAAATTCGGAAACAATCATAATCCTTTCTCTAAATTATAGGCCGCGTTCAGGATTTTTTCTTCTTCCAAAATCGGCCCATAAAACTGTATGCCGACGGGCAACCCTTTTTCATCGTTGCCAAACGGCACACTGATACCCGCCAAACCGCCGATGTTTCCTTGACAGGTGTACAAATCCGCCAAGTACAAGGCCAAGGGGTCTTCGTCATGCTGTCCCAATTTAAAAGCCGTTGTAGGCGAAGTGGGCGTCAGCAAGACATCCACCTGTTCAAATGCTTTTTTGAAATCTTCGCGAATGAGTTCGCGCACTTTCATGGCTTTTAAAAAACATTCTTCGTACCGCTCTGAAGTCAGCGCATAGGTACCGATAATCAGACGTTTTTTCACTTCCAGCCCGAACGGCGCGCGGGAGCCTTCATAATAGCCGTTTAAATCTTTCGCGGAATTATCAGCATATCCGTAACGGATTCCGTCGTAGCGGCCCAAGTTGGAACTGGCTTCGGCGCTGGTAATAATGTAATAGCAAGGGGCCGCATATTTGGCTAGTGGCAACTCTACTTCCACCAGTTCTGCCCCCAATTCTTTCAGGCGTTCGGCGGCTTGGGTTATCTTATCCTTAATATCCCGCCCCAGACCGTCTAAAAATCCTTTGGGCAATCCGACTCGCATTCCTTTCAAGCCGTCCGTAAACTGGGCGTTATACGCTGGCACCGGCGCTTCCAAGGAAGTAGAATCATGCACATCTTTGCCGGAAATTACTTCCAACACTTCCGCGGCATCTGCCACGGTGGAAGCCAAAATACCCACTTGGTCGGCGCTGGAAGAGAAAGAAATCACGCCATAGCGGGAAATACGTCCATAACCGGGTTTAATGCCCACAATGCCGCAAAATCCGGCTGGCTGACGCACCGAACCGCCAGTATCTGTACCTAAAGCGACAGGTACCATTCCTGCCGCCACAGCCGCTGCGCTACCGCCGGAAGAACCGCCCGGCACGCATTCCAAATTAACCGGGTTTTTTACCGCTCCATACACAGAAGTTTGGTTGGTACTGCCCATGGCAAATTCGTCCATATTGGTACGCCCGATAATAATGGCGTCTTGGGCTAATAACCGTTCTACCACGGTAGAAGTATAAGAAGCCACATAATTTTCCAACATTTTGGAACAACAGGTGGCTTTATGCCCTTTATAAAGGATATTATCCTTAATGGCTACCGGCACCCCCGCCAGTGCGCCTAATTTTTCTCCGCGGGTACGCTTGGCATCCACTTCTTTGGCGCGCGCTAACGCGTCTTTTTCAAACACTTCCACAAAAGCGTTGACGGCGGGATTTTTTTGGGCAATTATATCCAACGACTCGCGAGTAATTTGCTCGGCGGTCTTTGCGCCGGAAGTAACGGCTTTTGCAATTTCTAAAGCGGTCATCATATTACAATACCTTTTTTACCTTAGCACACTGGTCTTGTTCTTCGTCAAAAGCGCCGCGCAGTTCAGCCGCCTGCGCCAGGTTGGAAGAAGCAACGTCTGGGCGCATATGCGCACAATGGTTTACGTTGGTTAATTTTACAGCGTCCGTATTAACGGCAGCTAATTCGGCCACCCATTTAAAAAGGGCTTCGAGTTGTTCTTGATAAATGGACACTTCTTCCTCGCTGACCCGCATTTTGGCCAGCTTGGCGGCAAGTTCCACATCCTTCTTCGTGATTTCCATATAAAACACTCCCTCTGAGAGTATATTTTATATAATAATGGTGCCATTTGGCTACTCCCAACAAACGGTTCGCCCGGGTGTGGAAATGTCCAACGGCAGGGGGTTGTATGTCAGAAGAAAAACAAACCGAATCAACATGTTGTGCCAAACATCAGCATAATCGTGATGACTATCAATGTAATCTCAACGGCGAAGGTTGCCTAAACAGCCGGTTTACGCTGTCCATCATTGCTGTAATTTTATCCTGTTTTACGGGATTTTTTACCATACCGATCGCCTTGGCGGCGCTTATTTTATCTTTGCGCGCCCAAGACTGGGCACGCGACGGAAGAATGGAAGAAGCCCGGCGAGTAGCGTGGTGGGCTGGTTTTTGCGGCTGGCTGACGGTTATTATTGCACTGGTGCCGATCTTGCTCGTCATCTTTTTTGGCGGTACGATTATCGCTTTTTTAACCGCCATGCTGGCTACCGCCTAAATCAGAAACAGTATGCAAATCAACTAAAGGAAAAGCCCCGGGAAAATGCCGGGGCTTTTTTGAGATTGCTTGCGTAATTTACAGCAGCTCCAGCGGAGCGAATTTAAGCATAAACGTGCGCCGCACGCCGTTGCCGAAAAGTACGGTAATTTTGGCGCTGTCGCCGGAACCGGCTATCGCAACAATTTTCCCCTGTCCGAAAACGCCGTGTTTGACCAGCCCCCCTACCGCAGGTTCGCCGCCTTTCTGGGAGGGCGTCTGCGTGGGTTCTTCCGGCGAAGCCGCCGGTTTTGAAAAAGCCGGTTTCGCATACAGCGACCCCAAACCCGCGGAACCGCCGTAGGAAGAAGACGTATAATCCAAATCGTAATCTTCCTGAATTTCGTAGCCGTCTTCATCGTAGCGTTTTTGGAAACGGCTCTTGGAAGCGTATCCTTCAAAAGGCTGATAACGATTATTGCCGAAATTATTTTTTCCGCGGGCATATCCGCCGCCGTAATGACCGCCGGAATAAGAGCCGCCAGCGCCCGCACCGTACAAACCATAGCGGGAACGATAATCGGTATAGCGCGGCTGGGCACGTCTTTGTTGGACTTCGTTTTCATCTAAAAGACCGCTTTCAAACAAAAAACGGGACGGCAGATTGTCTTGCAACTGTCCGAATTTGCGGCGCATGCGGGTATAGGTTAAAAAGAGCCGTTCGCGCGCGCGCGTCATCGCCACATAACACAACCGACGTTCTTCTTCCAGATCGTCTTCGTTATCGCGCCCGATAGGAAATAAATTTTCTTCCAGCCCCGTTACAAACACGTTATTAAATTCCAGTCCTTTGGCCAGATGTACGGTCATCAGCGTTACCGCGCCGTTTTCATCCGCCTGCGAATCATCTTCGCCCGACAGGAGCGAAATTTCCTGCAGGAAATCCGCTACCGAAGGCTCTTTCTCTCCCCGATGGCAGCGTTCCTCATATTCTTTTACCGCGTTGATAAGCGCGCCCAAGTTTTCCAAACGGCTTTCGGCTTCGGGATCTTTTTCAATTTCGGCTTTGACGGCTTCTTCATACCCGGATTCTTTTAAAATTTGATGAAAGAGGTCGGCCGGATCGGTTACCCGCATATCCTTGCGCCAGCCGTCAAACAGCTGCACCAGTTTAAGCGCCGCCTTGCACGCGGCGGAACTTAATCCCGGCACATAAGCCGCATTTTGCAAAGAATCATACAGCGACACGCGATTATTTTCGGCATACGCCAGCAGATGATCTTGGGCTACTTTCCCCAACCCGCGCGCCGGCGTATTGATAATGCGCAACAGGCTGACGTTATCGGCCGGATTAACCAATACGCGCGCATAACACATAATGTCTTTAATTTCTTTTCGGTCATAGAAACGCACCGTTCCCACCAAACGATACGGAATCTGATAGCGGCGGAACGACTCTTCAAAACTGCGGCTCTGGGCATTGGTGCGGTAGAAAACAGCAATCTCTTTTAGGCTCGCCCCTTCATTTACCAACGCTTTGATGTTTTGGCTGACCCAGCGCGCCTCATCTCCTTCTCTTTCCAATTCGCGCACTTCAATGGGGTCTCCTTGGGATTTATCGGTAAAAAGATTTTTTTCTTTCCGTTTTTTATTTTTGGTAATCAGGCGGTTGGAAGCTTCCAAAATGGCTTTAGTGGAACGGTAATTTTGTTCCAGCGTAATGGTTTTCACGTCTTGAAAATCTTTTTCGAATTCCAAAATATTGCGGATATTCGCCCCGCGCCAGGAATAGATGCTTTGGTCGGGATCGCCCACCACGCACAACTTGCGGTGTTTGGCGGCCAGCATTTTGGTAATCAAGTACTGGGTATGGTTGGTGTCCTGATATTCGTCCACCAAAATATATTGAAAAAAGTCCTGGTAATAATGGAGGATATCCTCGTGATCACGCAGCAAAACAACCGTTTTTACCAGTAAATCTCCAAAATCGAGCGCGCCAGCTTCTTTGAGTTTTTGCTCGTAGCGGCGATAAACTTCCGCGATACGGATTTTAAAATCAAGTCCGCTGGCGGTGGCGTTCTGCATCATAGTTTCCGGCGAAACCATATCGTCTTTGGCGCGGGAAATTACACTGACGATCTGGTTGATTTCCTTTTTCGGGTCTTTAATTCCCATCTGCTCCAAAATCAAACTGACGACTTTTTTCTGGTCGGAATCGTCGTAAATGGCAAAATCGCGCGACAGTCCCAACGCCTGTGCGTTTTGGCGCAAAATCCGCACGCCAAAAGAGTGAAACGTATGAATCCACACGCGGCTGCCGTTGCCGGGGACAAGCGCTTCCACGCGATCGCGCATTTCCTGGGCGGCTTTATTGGTAAAGGTAACCGCCAAAATGCGGGCGGGGTGATAGCCGTCGGCAATCAGCTTGGCGATTTTGGTCGTGAGGGTTTTGGTTTTTCCGGTACCGGCGCCGGCTACAATCAGGCATGGGCCGCCGTCGTAATTAACGGCTTCCAGCTGTTGGGGGGTTAATGATTTTAAAGCGTCTTGCAAATCCATAAAAATCCTATTTTTGCGCAACCGGATGCGGTTTTCCCCGCGCGGCCGCGCGCCATTATTTTAACTTCATCTGAACGAAAGTTTCGATGTGTTCGCTGTGCGGAAAAAAGTCAAACGCTTCCACCTGCAGCATGTCGTAATGCGGCGCGAGTATTTTTAAATCCGCGGCCAGCGTAACGGGGTTGCAGGAAATATAGAGTACGTTTTCCACGCCCGATTCCGCCACCGCTTTGGCGGCCTTGGGATGCATTCCGCCGCGCGGCGGATCTAAAATAATCAGTGCGTCCTTGCGTTCAATGGGTTGTTGTTTGACAAAATCTTCCACTTTGGAACAGAAAAACTGTACGTTGTTTACGCCGTTTAGTTTGGCGTTTTCAATGCCGTTGTACACCGCCGGGGCGACGCTTTCCACGCAAATGCTTTTTTCGCACAAATCGGCGCAGGAAAGCGAAAAACTGCCCGCGCCGCCATACAAGTCATAAATGCGTTTGGGAGCAATTTTCTTGACTACGGCACGCACGCGGGAGTACATCTTCTGCGCGGTACGCGTATTGGTTTGAAAAAACGACTGCGGCGAAAGTTTAAATACCACCTCGCGTTCGGTTTTCCCGTAGGGATCGGCCAGTATAATTTTTTCAAAAATATGGTCTTTGCCTTTGAGTACCCGCAGCGATTCGGGCGCGGCCGTATCGGCCAGCCCCGTATTGACGCCCGTCATAATGTTGGCCTGCGGCATTACCGTTTCCACCGTTTGGACAAAGGTTTTTTCGTTGAAATCGTCGGTTACGAACAGCACCACAATTTCTTCGCCGGTGTTTTTGCCTTCGCGCACCATCAAGTGGCGCAGCACGCCGGTATGTTTGCGCTGATCGTAGTATTCCAAATTTTCGGCTTTGGCCCACGCGCGGATCGCTTGCAAAAGCGGAATCAATTGATCGTTAAAAAGCGCGCATTCGGTAATGTCCACGGCTCTGTCCCAACGGCCTTTTAATTTAAAACCCAAGGCATTTTCAAACTCCAACGGCCGGGTTTTGTTGGCGGGGTCTTTTTTATCGTAATCGTCGCGCCATTTGACTTGGTGGCAAAACCCCAGTTCCACTTTGTTGCGGAAATGCTTCGGATCGTCCGTTACCGTTACGGGGATATCCCCCGTCCAAAAGTCTTTCAAGGTTTCCTGCAGTTGGGCGCGTTTTTTAGCCACTTGTTCTTCGTAAGACAAGTCCAACAGCGCACAGCCGCCGCATTGACCGAAATGTTTGCAGGTAATTTTAGGCATTGATCTTAAACAGGCAAACGTCGCCGTCCTTTACGATATAGTCTTTGCCTTCGGAGCGGATTAACCCGTGTTCGCGAAGCGCTTTTTCGCTGCCGTATTGGGCCAGATCGTCAAAGGTGTACACGTCGGCGCGGATGAAACCTTTTTCAAAATCGCTGTGGATTTTGCCCGCCGCCTGCGGCGCCGTACAGCCCACCGGAATTAACCAGCTGCGCACTTCCACTTCTTCGCCAGCGGTAAAATAGGTGCAAAGGTTTAACAGTTTCATCCCTTCGCGCACGATTTTTTCAAGCCCGGTATAATCGCTGCCGGTTTCGGCCAAAAACGCCTTCTTTTCTTCTTCGGAAAATTCCGCGATGTCGGCTTCAAATTTTACGCACAGCTCCACAAAACCCGCGCCGTTTTCTTGGGCGTATTTAGCCACTTTTTCGGCGTTTTGCACGTTGCGTTTTTCGGAATTGTTGCCCACATACAGCACGGGCTTGGCGGTTAAAAATTGATAATCCTTCAGTTCTTCGGGTTCTAATCCCAGCGAGCTGACCGGCTTGCCGTTTTCCAGCGCGGCCTTGATTTCTTTCATTCGTTCCCACGCGGCCACGGCGTCTTTCTTGCCGCTTTTGGCGTTAGAACCCAAACGGTCGCATACTTTGGTGGCCGTTTCCAGATCCGCCAACATCAGCTCGGTATTGATAATTTCAATATCGCGCAGCGGATCTACGGAGTTCATCACATGGGTTACGTTGTCATCCTCAAACAAGCGCACGACGTGGATAATGGCGTCCACCTCGCGGATATTGGCTAAAAATTTATTGCCCAGCCCTTCGCCTTGGCTCGCCCCTTTGACGATACCGGCAATATCCACAAATTTAATGAACGCGGCCGTTTTCTTGGGAGGCTGAAACATTTCAAACAGCTTGTCCAGCCGTTTATCCGGGATAGGCACAATGCCGACGTTGGGTTCAATGGTGCAGAACGGATAATTGCTGGCTTCCGCACCTGCGCAGGTCAGCGCGTTAAAAAGGGTGGATTTACCCACATTGGGCAGACCGACGATACCGATTTCCATAGTAAGATGACTCCTTGGACAAATGATAAAACGGAATAATTAGTTATATTTTACCATTTTAAGCCGGCCGCTACCACGCCCAGAAAAAACAAAACCCCGCCGAAAAGCGGGGTAAAGAATGAAAAACGTCCCGTACGAGATTCGAACTCGTGATCTCCGCCTTGAGAGGGCGGCGTCCTGGACCCCTAGACGAACGGGACTTCTTTATTTATTCTACCATATTTTATTTTTCGCAGGGGAACGACGCGGCAGTTCCCTTTTTTATATAATTTATATAATTACCCGTTTAACTATTCATAAAGAGGTAGGTATGGAACTCTCTGTAGTACAAATAACGCTGTTGTCTTTGCTGATTGCCGTAGTGCTCTTTTTGCCGCTTACGGTGCATAAAGTGGAAGAAAATTTGGAAGCTTTTTTGTTTCTCTGCGGTGCATTTGCGGTAACCGTTTCCCAAGCTTGGAGCGGACATTTGGTGTTGGCCGCCTTGGAAGACCCCATCAAAATCACCGCAGCCGTACTGGTAGCCGGTTTGCTGTTCCGCAAGTTTAATAAACACCTGCAAAAATTGACGCAAAAAGCCGTCAAAGCGTTGGGGCTGCGCTTTACTTTATTTGCCATCGTATTTTTATTGGGAATTACCTCCAGTTTGATTACGGCCATTATTGCGGCGCTGATTTTGTCGGAAGTGGCGGTTATGCTGCCGCTGGAACGCAAAGGCCGCGTAAAATTGGTGGTCTATGCGTGTTTTTCCATCGGGATGGGCGCAGTGCTGACTTCCATCGGCGAACCGCTGGGAACGGTGGTGCTGTCTAAACTTTCCGGTGCGCCGCACTATGCGAATTTCTTTTTTCTGATTGAACACCTGGGTTGGTTTGTGCTGGGCGGAATTTTATTTATGGCCGGGCTGGCCAGCGCTATCCGCGAAAATACCATTCAAAAAGCGCCCGGCCCCAAACCCGCCGACGCTGGGCAGAATGAACATACCGTCAAAAGCATTATCATTCGCGCCGCAAAGGTCTATTTGTTTGTAATGGCGCTCGTTTTCTTGGGCGACGGACTCAAACCGCTTGCCATGCAAACCATTTCCCACCTGTCCGCCGGCTGGCTGTATTGGATTAACACCCTGTCTGCCGTGTTGGACAACGCCACCTTGGCCGCCATTGAAGTCACCCCCGACATCAGCACCCGCACGCTGACGTTTTTGCTGATGAGCTTAATTGTTTCCGGCGGAATGCTGATTCCGGGCAATATTCCCAACATCATCTGCGCGTCCAAACTGGGCATTAAAAGCAAAGAATGGGCGAAAGCCGCCGTGGCGTTAGGCGCGCTGGTAATGATGGTCTACTTTGTAATTTTAAGCGCCGTTTTATAAGAGATTGTTTTTCCATAACAAGCCGCTCCCCAAGCCGGGGGGCGGCTTTTTAACGGTTTTACGGCAATCAAACCGCTAATTTTATATAATCTGGTTATATATATCACACAGGGGAGAATTTATGAAAATCCATTCTTTTAACGTACAGCCCAACCTGCCCGAAAACATTAAGTTTTTAGAAGAGTTGGCCAATGATATGTGGTTCACCTGGAACTGGCAGGCCATTTTGCTGTTTGTACAAGTGGATCCCAAACTCTGGACGGCTGCCAAACGCAACCCGAAATGGTTTCTGGGCTGTGTGCCGCAGAAACGCTTTGAAGAACTCAGCAAAGACGAAAATTTTGTTCACGATTTAAACCAAGTCAAAGAAGCTTATTATAACTATAAAAACAACCAACATACCTGGTACAAAGAACACCGCCACGAAAACGGCAACCTGCTAGCCGCCTACTTCTCCATGGAATATGGTATCGGAGAAGGACTGCCCATCTATTCCGGCGGGCTGGGAATGCTGGCCGGCGACCATATCAAATCCGCCAGCGATTTGGGAATGCCCATTATCGGCGTTGGGTTGTTTTATAAACAGGGCTATGTGCAGCAAGTACTCAACCGCGAAGGCTGGCAGAACGAAGAATACCCGGATAACGACTGGGCGCATATGCCGGTGGAACGCGTGATGAAAGACGGCAAAGAAATTACCGTAGATATTCCTTTGGGCAGCGAAACCGTCAAAGCCTGCATTTGGCGCGTACCCGTCGGGCGCACCTCGCTTTATCTGTTGGATACCAACTTGCAGGAAAACACCCCCGCCCAGCGCGCCATTACCGAAAAGCTATACGGCGGCGACCGCGAAAACCGCATCCG
This sequence comes from uncultured Elusimicrobiales bacterium, assembly GCA_944326765.1. Taxonomy (GTDB): domain Bacteria; phylum Elusimicrobiota; class Elusimicrobia; order Elusimicrobiales; family Elusimicrobiaceae; genus Avelusimicrobium. Next base: position 39,280 of record CALVFE010000007.1, read on the forward strand.
CCAGGAAGTGGTTTTGGGCATCGGCGGCGTAAAAGCTTTAAATGCGATGGGTATTTTTCCCACGATATATCACATCAACGAAGGGCACAGCGCGTTTCTGTTGTTCCAGCGCATTATTGATATTATGAGAGAGAAAAACCTCTCCTTCGCCCAAGCGCGCGAAATTGTATGGGCGACGTCCGTATTCACCACTCATACTCCGGTAATCGCCGGTAACGAACACTTCGATCCGGTTTTGGTGCGCAAATATATGGATTTTTATGCGCGGGAAATGGGAATCTCCTGGGACGAATTTTTGGCCTTGGGAAAAGAAAAGTCCGACTCGGCCACCTACTGTATGACGGTAGTGGCGCTGCGGCTGTCGGCTTTCTGCAACGGAGTGGCCAAACTGCACGGGGAAGTCAGCCGCGAAATGTGGCACAACTTGTGGCCGGGACTGCCGGTAAGCGAAGTACCGATTACCAGCATTACCAACGGCATTCACAGCGCGTCGTGGATTTCACACGAACTCAATGAATTGTACCGCAAATACTTATTTAATAACAACCAACGCGGCGAAGTGGATCCCTCGGATGAAAAAATATGGAGCAAAATATCCGATATCCCCGACGCCGAACTCTGGAACGTTCACACCATTCGCAAAAACAAACTTATCGATATGGTGCGCGGACGCGTAAAACGCCAGCTGACCCGCCAAGGTTTTGACGTAATGAGCGTTAAAAAAGCCAGTAAAGTGCTCCGCCCGGACACCTTGACCATCGGCTTCGCGCGCCGCTTCGCCACTTACAAACGCGCTACTTTGTTGTTTAAAGACTTAAACCGGCTGGATAAAATCGTCAACAATCCCCAGCGGCCGGTGCAGTTTGTGTTCGCCGGAAAAGCACACCCCGCCGACACCGCCGGAAAAGAATTTATCAAAATGATTGTAGGCCTTACACAAAACGATCCCCGTTTTAAAAGCAAGATCGTCTTTGTGGAAGACTATAATATGAACACCGCCCGCTATATGGTGCAAGGCGTGGACGTGTGGCTCAACAACCCGATCCGCCCGATGGAAGCCAGCGGCACAAGCGGTATGAAAGCCGCTCTTAACGGGGCGCTGGCGCTTTCTATTTTAGACGGCTGGTGGGACGAAGTAGGCCCGTGCGATTACGGCTGGTCTATCGGCGGGGCGGAAAACTACAAAACCGAAGCCGAACGCGACGCCGTAGAATCCGAAGCACTCTACAATCTCATTGAACAGGACATCGCTCCCGCCTACTACGCTAAAGAAAGCGGAAGCGATTATTCGCTGCCGTGGCTGTCTTTGATGAAAGAGTCCATTAAGCATATTGCGCCGGTTTTCAATACGAACCGCATGGTAAAAGAATATTACGAAAGATTCTATGTACCGGCCAACAATTACGGGCTCATTTTAAACGAGCCCGGAAAAGCCGAAGCCGTGGCGGCCTGGCGGCGTAAAATTGCGGAAAATTGGTACCGCGTGAGCGTAACGGATATCACGCCGCAGCCTGAAACGGCCATTTTAATGGGCGATAAAGTGAACTTTAAGGCTCGTGTAGTGTTAGGCAGCCTTGCACCGGAAGATATCCAAGTGGAACTTTACTTGGGGCAGCGCGGCAGCCTGGGAGACATCGTCAAAGAAGACGCTATCGATATGACCTGTACCGGCAAAGACGGCGATGCGTATCTGTATGAAGTATCCATGTCTCCGCTCAACAGCGGCCGGCAAGATTACGCTTTGCGCATTTTGCCCTTTAACAACGACATTCCCAACGTGCTGACGCCTCTTTTTATCCGCTGGGAAGAGTAGTTTTTTCCGTTTTTCTTAAATAAGAAACGGAATCCATCTTACGCAACACAGCCGGGGAAATGTCCGCTTGCGCGCAAGTCGGTTATTTTCCCGGTTGTTTTTTGGTATATATGCTGAACATTGTTCTTGTAAATCCGGAAATACCTTTTAATACCGGCAACATCGGCCGTTCCTGCGTAGCCACCGGCACGCGGCTGCATTTAGTAGGGAAACTGGGGTTTAAAATTGCCTCCAAAGAAATACGGCGTTCCGGGCTGGACTATTGGCCAAACTTGGATTACCGCCGCTATGGAACCTGGGAAGCGTTTCTGGAAGCGGAAAAACCGACGGAAGATAAAATGTTCTTTCTCTCTACAAAAGGGAAAACCACTTACTGGAACGCCGCTTTCCCGCCCGACGCTTTTCTAATTTTCGGAGCGGAATCGTTTGGATTACCCAAGGAATTCTACACGCGTTACCAACACCGTCTTTTTACCATTCCCATGCCCGGGCCAGTGCGTTCTTTAAATTTATCTTCTTCTGCCGCAATCGTGCTGTTTGAAGCTATCCGGCAACAGGCTAAAAAAATGAATCCATAAAAAAGCCCGCTCTACTAAGCGGGCTTTTTCGCAGAAAAACAAATTAGTTAAATTTCATCTGATATTTTCCGTTGGATAACTCCATACCGATATTTTGACAAAGGGCGGTATCTCCGCTACATTCAATATACTGCAAATCCCCACCGGAATTATACGCTTTTAAGGTATAGCTTCCATCGGTGCGGGACAAAGTAATCGTAGCGGAACCGGAAGTGCCAGGAATCAGAGTAAGCTTGGGAGCCGTAAAATACTGATTCTTGGTAAAATCCCCCGCGACAAAAGAGCCATTGGAAGTAGCCGTTGCCACCCCCACATGGGTATAGGAATTTCCATTTATCACATAGCGCGCGTTTATGATATCGCTGGCCGCCCGCAAATTGGCAATTCCTTCCGTGGCGCGTCCGCGCTCCATAGAAGCGTAATATTTGGGCAAACTCACGGTTGCCAAAATGCCCACTATAACCATAACAATCAGTAATTCAATTAAAGTAAACCCTTGTTTCATAAAGCCTCCTAGCAAGATAGTTTATTATATAAATTTGCCCTTTTTATGAACAGTGCCTTCTTTTTTAACGAGCGGCTCTTTTAATTTTATAAAATGAAACAAACCTCATAGGCTGGGCAATATGAATGTAAAGAAATTATTTTGGATTTTATTTTTACTCAACTTATTTAATTATATAGACCGACAGGTACTCTATTCCGTGTTCCCGCTCTTGCAAACCGATTTGCGCTTAAATGACTGGCAACTGGGTACGTTGGCCTCGGTGTTTATGCTGGTCTATATGTGTTATGCTCCGCTGGTGGGATACTTTGCCGATCGTTCCCCCCGTCAAAGATGGATCGGCGCCAGCGCGCTTCTTTGGAGCGCCGCCACCTTGACGTGTGCCGCCGCCAAAAACTATATTTCGCTTTTATTTACCAGAGGATTTATCGGAGTCGGCGAAGCTGGATTCACTACAATCGCCCAACCGTTTCTAGCAGAAAATTATCCCCCCCAAAAACGGGCAACCGTCTTGGCTCTCTTTGGGTTGGCGTTACCGGCCGGCAGCGCATTGGGATATTTATTAGGAGGCGTCATTGGGCTGCATTGGGGCTGGCGTGCGGCTTTTTTGTTAGCCGGCATTCCCGGCTTCGTGTTGGGTATTTTAGCCTTCACCCAATTAAAAGACGAGCGCCGTTCTGTGCAGATTGCTGATCAAAAGCCCACCCTCAAAGATTATTTAGCTTTACTCAGGAACAAACCTTTTTTGTTTATCTGTCTGGCACACGCTATGATTACCTTTATTACGGGAGGCTTATCCGCCTGGATGCCCACCTATCTGCATCGCTACCTGGAAATGGACGTAGCCCGTGCCGGAACCGTATTTGGTCTGTTAGTAGTTGTATGCGGAGCCGTGGGAACCTACCTCGGCGGAAAAATAGCCGACAAATTGCTCCCGATTACGCCAAAAGCCTATTTTTGGGTTATGGCCGCCGCGTTAATTTTGTTATTACCGCCAGCATGGCTGGGCGTACAAGCTCAGACGGCATGGATTGTTTTGACGTGGTTCGGGGTGGCTGTTATTTTCTTATTTTTACCCACGGGTCCTATTGCCGCGGCGCTAGTGTCTTCTACGCGCACCAAAGTACACTCCATGGCTTTTGCCGTCAATATATTTATTATTCACGCACTGGGAGACGCTTTATCCCCCATGTTGGTGGGACAGGCTTCGGATTATTGGAATCTGAAAACGGCCGTGTTGTTGTGCTGTCTGGCAACAATCCCTGGTTTATTATTTACCTGGCTCGCCGCCCGCTTGGAACGGCGCCAAACACTGCATTAAAACAGGATTGCTTTAGTTCAAACGATACCGCTTATAATTGGAATCTTCTAAAAACATATCCCCATATCCCGCACACAAACGATTTGCTTTTGCGGAAGATACCGGCGCGGCGCAGTAGGCAATTCCTTTGTTGCTGGTCCGATAATCAAACCCAAAAATAATATCATAAGGAAATTCAGTCGATTGACGGTCAAACTGAACTTTGCTCTCTGCATTAGAAGCAGAAGGAACCAAATACATTAAAAAACCTTCTATCTCCCCCACCTCAACATCTAAATCATTCATATCATCTGTATATATACCATTTGCCATATAATAAACTTCTTCGGCATTTTTAATAGTTCTTGCGGCTGCAATTGCTTTAGCAGCACGAGATTTTTCTACAGCCATTTCATATTGCGGCAAACCCACCGCCGCCAATATCCCGATAATCAAAACTACGACCAATAACTCTATCAACGTAAAACCTTTTTTCATAGAAAACCCCTCAGCGCGTTGATTTAAAGGCTTATTTGCAAGTCCTGTATTTGCTGCCTGCAAATCAACGCTAGAGGAAGTTTATCAAAAAAAAAAGTCAAGGCCAGAGCCTGGCCTCCCGACTCTTTGCCCGTTAACACGATCCCTTTAAGCCACACTATTTCTGTACTGTCGCACCCTTACAAAACAACTGGCCAAAGGTTGGCCTCCCGACTCTATGCCCATTAGCACGATTCCTTTAAGCCACACTATTTCTGTACTGTCGCACCCTTACAAAACAACTGGCCAAAGGTTGGCCTCCCGACTCTATGCCCATTAGCACGATTCCTTTAAGCCACACTATTTCTGTACTGTCACACTCTTACGAAAAGACTGGCGAACCTCATCTCAAAATTCTATATTCATCCGTCTGATAGAGCTACTGCTACTGTTCTGCTGCGCTGCCCTTAATCAAACAGGAAGTCCCATCGTAACGTTATATTACCGTTATCCATAATTTCGCTTTATATAAGAAAACTATTACTGTTTATCTAACTGTCGTATTCACAATAAAGATCCCCGGCTTATAGCCGGGGATCTTTATTGTGTGTCTTCAATTATTTAATTATACATTTAGGATCGCTAGAAATAGTCATAGCATTGTTAGTGTAAGTGGAATTTTGGCATCCTGGCAGAGAAAAATAATCTTTGCAATCTCCCGCACAATACCAATGTGCCTCTCCATTCCGGAAGTCAGCCAAAATAGAAATGTTGCGCTTATTTTCAAGCTCCCACAGCATAGCAAAAGATCCGTTGGCGCCGCCCGACCAAGAACCAATTTGAAAATATTTCATTGGATAAGAGGATTTTATATCGACATATATGTCATGAGAAACATAATTGTTTGCCAGAAAAGACATCGTTTGTTCTTCTTCAATACGAGGTAAAATCGTCATAATCTCGGTAACTTTAGCTTTTTTAACCGCTTTTTCATACTGTGGCAAAGCTACCGCCGCCAATATCCCAATAATCAAAACTACGACCAATAACTCTATCAACGTAAAACCTTTTTTCATAAAAAA
>CALVFE010000008.1 GCA_944326765.1 uncultured Elusimicrobiales bacterium
CCTAGCATTTTCCTATTCCAAATATGGCTTTAATTCTTCTAAAGTAAAATTGAAAGATTTTACCTCTTATTCAAGGCATTTAAATTACAACAATTATAAATCCCTGAAAACAGAGTTGGAATTAAGAATTTTTGGCTAAATTTTCTATTAATTCCCTGTTTTGTTTTTAGGGAATTTATACAAGTTGTATAGGGGAAACAGGGCAAAAAATGGCTCAAAAAACCCTAAAAATTAACATTTTCCCTGTATTTTCCCTGCATATCAGGGAATTTAACCCATAAAATACAGCATATTGCTGCCTACACTACACACTCCGCCATTTAAAAAGCCCCGCAACGGGGCTTTCTTTATGGGTATATTCAAACAAAAATCTCAATGCCGGAATGTCTTTATCTGCATACCGAGCAACCGCCCCAGTAACATCAGCGGCAACAAAATACAAACACTGAACACCGCCACAAACAACGTAACGATAAATCCAAACGCCAGTACAAAAAAACCGCCCAAAAGCCCCCCCGTATCGCCTTTGGGACGAGCGGAATCTCGTACCGGCTCGGCGGAAATGGGGTTTCCGTTTTCATCTAAAACTTCCGGTTCTATGATTTCTTCGGTTTGGATAATCTCTTTTTCTTCCATAATATATATTATGGCATAATCGGCGAAATTTGCACAGCCGGATAATACATTAGAAAATAAAATTTCTCACTTTTAAATTGGTAAAATATAGATAAGCGCGTAACGTTACATTACGCGAAGAAACCAAGTAAAGAGGACTTACCGATTATGTTACCCAAAGCGTATGAACCGCAGGAAGTAGAACAAAAACTCGCGGACAAATGGCAAAAAGCCAGACTGTTCGCCGCCAAAGCCGATAAAACTAAAAAACCTTTTGTCATTGTGATTCCGCCCCCCAACATTACGGGCGCTTTGCATATGGGGCACGCCCTGAACAACACCCTGCAGGACGCTTTAATCCGCTCCCACCGCATGTTTGGCCAGGAAGCGTTTTGGGTACCTGGAACCGACCACGGCGGCATCGCCACGCAGAATGTAATTGAAAAGAAACTCGCCAAAGAAGAACACAAATCCCGCCACGATTTAGGACGGGAAGAATTTGTCAAAACGGTTTGGAATTGGTACAACGAATGCGGCAACGCCATTTTTAACCAATTTAAAAAAATGGGCTGGAGCTTGGATCTTGACCCGCAAAATATCCGCTTTACCATGGACGAGAAACGCGCCCAGTCCGTCTATGAATGTTTCCGCCGTTTATGGGAAAAGAAATACATCTACCGCGGCAAACGCATGATTAACTGGTGCGTACGCTGTTCTACTGCGCTGTCCGACATCGAAGTGGAACACGAACAGCACGCCGGCAAACTTTGGCACCTGCGTTATAAAGCAGAAGACGGATCAGACGGCATTGTAATCGCCACCACCCGGCCGGAAACGATTTATGCCGACGCCGCGATCGCCGTCAACCCCAAAGACGAACGCTACAAAAATAAAGTCGGCAAGAAAGTTATTATTCCGCTTTCCGGCCGCGCCATTCCCGTCATTGCCGACGAAGCCGTAGAAATGGAGTTCGGTACCGGCGCTTTAAAAATCACGCCGGCGCACGACCCGACCGACTACGAAGTGGGACAGCGGCACAACCTGCAAACGCTGGTAGTCATTTCCGACAAAGGAAAAATGATCAACTGCCCCGAAAAATACTTGGGCATGGACAGAGAACTGTGCCGCAAAGAAACCGTAAAAGATTTAGATGCGGCGGGGCTTCTCGTCAAAGAAGAAAAATATAACAATGCCGTTTCCACCTGCTACCGCTGCCACAACGCCATAGAGCCGTACTTAAGCGAACAATGGTTTGTAAAAATGGACGAACTGGCTAAACCCGCCATTGAAGCGGCCGAATCGGGCGCGCTGAAATTTCACCCCGAATCGTGGAAAACGCCGTTTGTCAACTGGCTCAAAAACCTGCAGGACTGGTGTATCTCCCGCCAGATCTGGTGGGGACACCGCATTCCGGTGTGGTATTGCCGCCACTGCAGTGAAAAAGGACTGACTTTTTCCACAGACAAACAGGGAAAGGAACAACTGACCAAAGTTTCTTTTGAAGCCGGCGCCAAACCGATCGTTTCTTTTAACAAACCGGAAAAATGCCCCGTTTGCGCAGGGCATGACCTGGTACAAGATCCCGACGTATTGGATACATGGTTTTCCTCTGCTTTGTGGCCGATGTCCGTATTCGGCTGGCCGGAAAACACCGAAGATCTCAAGTATTTTTATCCTACCAGCACCATGGTTACCGGATATGAAATTCTATATCTGTGGGTAGCCCGCATGGTTATGATGGGGCTGGAATTTACGGGGAAACTGCCGTTTACAGACGTATTTTTAAATGGTATCGTACGCGATAAAACGGGTAAAAAAATGTCTAAATCGCTGGGGAACGTAATCGATCCGCTGGACATGACCGCCAAATACGGTACGGACGCCGTACGTTTCTCGCTTTTAATGCAGGCTGTTCCCGGCAAAGATATCCCTTACTCCGAGGACAGCATTACCGGGGCGCGTAACTTTTGCAATAAAATCTACAACGCCTCCCGCTTCATCTTGATGAATATGGAAGGCATCAAAGGCCCGCTGGCTATGCCCAAAGACGTAACCGAACTGGCCGACAAGTGGATTTTAGACCGCTTTACGAACGCCGTCAAAACCGCCCGCGAAGGAATCGAAAAATACAACCTCGCACTGACGGCTAACACGCTTTACCATTTTCTGTGGGGCGATTTCTGCGATTGGTATGTAGAATTGGCCAAACAGCGTTTCCAAACCGCCGAAAAGGAAAAAGTAATGGCGCTGTGCGTCAATATCCTCTACAACACCCTAAAAGCGCTTCACCCGCTGATTCCGTACATTACCGAGGAGATTGCTTCTTCGCTGCGCCCGTATGTAAAAGCGGAAGGCGAATTTTTATTGCAGCAGGCTTATCCGGAATTTGACCCCGCGCTGTGCGATAAAGAAGCGGTGCGCAAAATGGAAATTATTCAAGGGGTTACGCGCGAAATTCGCACGATCCGCGCCCAGTTTAACGTACCGCCCGGCCTGAAAATCACTGCCGTTCTTTCCGCTAAAAACGAAGATGATTTGGCCGTCGTCAAAGCGTATGAAGGATATATCAAACTGATGGCAAAGGCCGAAAAGCTGCAAATTGGCGTCAATTTGGAAAAACCCAAACAAACCGCCACCGCCGTGTTTGAAAATATCGCGGTTTATGTACCGCTCACAGGGCTGATTGATTTTGAAAAAGAAAAGAAACGGTTGGAAAAAGATCTGGCCGCCGCCAAAGCCAACATCGCCTCGCGCGAAGCGCGGTTGGCGCAGGAAAACTTTATCAAACACGCGCCGAAGGAGCAAATTGAAAAAACAAAAAATGAATTGGCGGCTGCCCAAGTGGCGCTCGCCCAAGCAACCGCTTCCTTGGAGGACTTAGCCTAATGAACAAACTTGTCAAAACCGCAATTTTGGCGGCAGCTTTGCTCTTACCGCTCTCAGCCGCCGCACAGGAAATGGATTGGAAGTCGGTTACCCGTTACAACAAAGCCGAAGCCAAAAAACAGCTGACCGAACGCTTTACCAAATATGTTACGTTCGACACCCAATCCAGCGACCAAACCGCTAAAGTTCCCAGCACCGCCGGACAAACGAAATTGGCGAAAGCGTTGGCAAAAGAGCTCAAAAAAAACGGCGTTAAAAACGTGAAGGTGGATTCCAACGGCATTGTAACGGGCGAAATCCCCGCCAATTCCAACCGCAACACCCCCGCCGTGGCTTTTTTGGCGCATATGGATACAGCGTTGGAAGCATCTGGAAAAGACGTAAAACCCCAAGTCCACACCAACTATCAAGGCGGCGATATCGTAATTAACGCCGAGCGGAAATTGATTCTCAATCCCGGCAATTCCCCCCAGCTGGCGCGCGCCCGCGGCCACGATATCATTACCGCTTCAGGCGGCACTCTGTTGGGAGCAGACGATAAAACCGGCGTAGCGATTATTATGACGATGGTTCAGTTCTTAAACGACCACCCCGAAATGCAGCACGGAACGATTAAAATCGCGTTTACCCCCGACGAAGAAACCGGCGCCGGCGTGGAAAAGTTTGACGTAGCTTCCTTCGGCGCGGACTACGCTTACACGTTAGACGGCGGCGATCTGGGAGAATTGACGAATGAAACCTTCAACGCAAAATCTTTTACGGTCGAGTTTGAAGGGCTGCGTGCCGTTCACCCCGGAGACGCTATGAATTCCGCTTTCTCGGATAATTTGCTGATGGCGTCAGACTTTCACACCCTGCTTCCCCGCCACCGCCGGCCGGAAACCACCGCCGACCGCCGCGGATTTATTCTGGTAGATTCCATCACGACGATAGGGGATAAATCCGAAATAAAAGGCATTATCCGCGCCTTTTCGGAAGAAGAAATGCAGGAACTGACGGGAGAAGTAACGCGGGCATTCAATACGGTAAAATCAATGAATTACAAAGGAAAAGGGTTTAACCTGACGTTTGAAGACCAATACAAAAATATGAAATCCGTCTTGCCGGAACAAATGATCTCGTTGGCGCAGCTCGCGATGAAAAATGAAGATATTACCCCCGTTCTTACTGCGGCGCGCGGCGGAACAGACGGTTCCTCTCTTTCGTTTATGGGACTGCCTACCCCGGATCTTTTTGCGGGACAGTACAACATTCACAGCGAACGGGAATATGCAGACGTAGATGTAATGGAAGCCTCGCTGCGCACGGTATTGCGGTTGATTTCCTTATGGAATATACAAGGAAACAGCGGTAACGTTCAATAACAACTTCTTCCGCTTGTCTGCCCCCGCTCTAAATAAGAGCGGGGGTTCTTTTTTGATATTTCAGTAGTAGGCCTACCCCTATCTAGGTCTTTTGGCCCTTGCGTCTTTTGGAAACAGATTAATACAATAAAATTAAAATGGATTTTATATAAAAGGAGACTTTATGTATTTGAAGAACTTACTAGCTGTATTATCCGTATTTTTGTTCGGCGCTTCTTTTGCCAGCCAAGCATACGCCGCGGCCTCTCTTTCTTCTGCTCCCTATGAGCGCGCCTATATTAAATCCGCCGCCAGAAAAAATATCGGCCAGCAAAACGCCAAACTCGCTGCAAAATATCGGGCAACCATGCTCAATCGTTTTCTTACCTATACCACCTACGACAGCCAAAGCAGCGATGCCGTAGCCATTACCCCAGAACAAATCGAAACGGCTAAGAAATTATACGCAGAAATTCAAAAATTCGGTTTCAAAACGGAACTGACTAAAAATTATTATATCTATGTCGAAATTCCGTCTAACGTGGAATGGCAGACCCCCACGCTGGGTTTCAGCTGCCACTATGATACTACCCCGGATATTTTAGGCAGAGGCATTAAAGCGCAAAAAATTGAAAAATACGACGGCAGTCCCATCGAACTTAAAAACGGACACGTCATCAGCACCGAAACGGATCCGTATCTAAAAAATATGATTGGAAAAACCATCGTTACTTCCGATGGCACCACCATGCTGTCTGCCGATGATAAAGCTGGCGTTTCCGTACTGGTTACCTTTATGCAAACCTTAGCGGAGAATCCATCTAAAAAACACGGAAAAATTCAAATCGTCATCACTCCCAACGAAGACGTCGGCCGCTCGGCTGATTTTATCGAAGAAACCCCCTACAATCCGGATATCGCCTTTGATTTCGACGGCGGCGTAAACGGGGAAGTGGTAGTTGGCAACTTCAATGCGGAAAAAGTAATTTACAAAGTACACGGAGTAAATGGGCACCAATCTTTCGCGGCCGAAAACGGTTACCGCAATGCTTGGAAACCTGCCTGCGAACTCGGTGCGGCTTGCGCGCAAGAAAAATGGCTGCCTAACAACAGCACTGGCAGACAAGGATATGTGGAATTACACCACATGGATATGAGCGGCGGGCGAGTAAACATCGCGGAATTGGATTTCCGCTTACGCGATTTTGAACAAAAAAATATCGATGCGTGGAAAATCTATGCAGACAGCGTTGCTCGAAAAATAAGTGATCAGTTCAACGTAAAAATTGAACGGGAAGTATTTAAACAATACGGCAACGTAGCTGAAAGCATTCACCCGCAAGCCCGCCAAGTGGTAACCAACGCGCTGCAGAATGCCGGCATTACGCCTAATTTCAGGGAAGAACGCGCCGGTACCACGGCTTCGATGTTGATGCTCAAACTCGGCAAAGGGGCTTATACCCTGTTCACGGGGCAAAATAACCCGCACGCTTTTACGGAATGGCTGAGCGAAGAAGATATGTTCAAAGCATATATTGTGGCGCTCAATTTGGCTGATGAAGTGGTCATGATGAGATAATATCCCATATGAAAATTTTAATTGCTACGGGCAACCCGCATAAATTTAAAGAAATAGTACACATTTTGCCCGCAAAATTAAAAAACGGGACACCCATAGAATATCTGAGTTTACATGATTTTAAAGGTCTGGTTTTGCCGCCGGAAACCGGTAATACGTTGGAAGACAATGCGGAAATAAAAGCCATTTACGCCGCCCGGGAAAGTGGGATCCCGGCCGTATCAGACGATACCGGCCTGGAAGTAAAGTTTCTGCACGGGGCTCCGGGTGTCCATACGGCACGTTACGCCGGAGAACACGCCGATGCCGACGACAACAACCGCAAACTGCTGGCTGCACTGGAAGGGAAATTATTACCGGAGCGCGCCGCCAGCTTTCGCACCGTAGCCTGTTTGGCTACCCCGCATGGCCGTGTACAAATTTTCGACGGAACGCTGGACGGATTTATCGGCTTTGGCTACAGAGGAGAAAACGGATTTGGATATGATCCTATTTTTCTCGTAGGAAATTCTCAAAAAACATTGGCGGAAATGTCCGAACAGGAAAAAAATAAAATCAGCCACCGCGCCAAGGCATTCAAAAAACTCGCGGATCATCTGGTTCTTTTAAAAAATAAGAACTGAATTCCCGCGGGATTACGACTAGGACTCTTGTGAAAGGCATTGATAAAAATCCTCCGGCTATAAACCGGAGGATTTTCATATTGCGATGATTGTTTTTAAAGTTCAATTACCAGCATCGAAGGTTTAACCAAATAAAATAGATTGATTAACGCCCCCAAACTTAAAAACGGGCCGAAGGGAATGGCATCTCCTCCTTTTTTCCCTTTAAAAATAATCAAGAACAGGGCATACACAAGCCCTAAGAAAGAAGCGAAAATAATCGTCGTGATGACTCCTTCCCAACCCAGCAGCGCCCCTACGCCGCCCATCAATTTGATATCGCCCCCGCCCATCGCTTCTTTTTTAAACATCCATGTACCGAGAATGGCAATGGCCAACGTGCCGAACAACCCCACCCCCGCCCCCAATAGGGAAGCCAACTCTTTCTGCCACCAAATCCCGGCAAAATTGGGATTGCTCCAAGCGAACAATATCCCCAAGCCGATTAAGCCAAGGGAAAACCGATCCGGAATGATCATGATTTCTAAATCGATCACAGACAGAATAATCAGCGCATACACCGCCGCCAGCACTACAAATGTCCATACGCTTATTCCCAGCCGCCATACAAATAAAAACGTTAACAAACCGGTTAAAAGTTCCACTGTCGGATATTGCAGTGAAATAGGTTGCTTGCAGTTGCGGCATTTACCTAACAGCCACACATAACTTAACACCGGAATATTGTCATACCATTTAATCCGCGCATTGCAGCCCGGACACGAAGAAGGCGGCCAGACGATTGATTTTTCCCGCGGGATACGGTAGATACATACATTTAAGAAACTTCCGAACAATAAACCGAAAACAGCGGCGAAAACTAAAATTAAAGTATCCATAATACTCCCGTTTTCATACATAAAAAGCCCCACCCAAAAGAGCGGGGATTAAATTAATGCGTGTTCCACGCTTTTCCGTAACTGTCTTCTTTATCGGTATTTACGAAAAAATCTCCATACCGCGGATCGGCCGGATCATTCACATAAGCCCAGCCTCCGGTTTTCGTAAAACACTCCTCAAAAGAACCGACTGAAACATGCGACGAAGGAGGATAACCCGGAATAGTAGCCTGTGGAATTTTTTCAATATATGCAGGCACCAAACTGGACAAATCATCTGTAGGATAATTTCCTTGATGTTCGCCGTAATAAGCCGCAATCGCGCTTCTTACTTTGACTAATTTATGCTTGGTACTTCCTTCCTGTGCTTTATGCACCAACACCATGAACTTCGGCACAGTAAACCCCAGCAACAGCGCAAACACCACTACCGTAATGAGAATTTCCGTTACCGTAAATCCTTTTCTCATAGACACCTCTACTTAAAATTTAATGAGATTAACGCAAAAACTTTGGCATCACCCAATGTATTTTTAATACTGGAATATTCATTAGGCTGATGCGCCAATTCGTCCAATTTGGAATATACTACGGCCGGATAACCGGCATTACGCAAATAAGCGCCTACCGTACCGCCGCCTACTCCCATGGCCCGGGGCGTATTTTTATAGACGGCTTTCACCGCCTCTTGCGTCAGTTTTACCACCGCTGCATTTTTATCGGTCGGCTTGGAATGTTCATTAATAACCGCTTCTGCTTTAATGGTTACCTTGAGTTGTTTTGCCACGGACTTACAAATTTTATCAATTTCCGCCAATACGTCGGCGTTTTTATAGCACGGCAGTACGCGGCAGTCTAAATAAAACACGTCCGTTCCCGGAATCGTATTTACATTCGGCACATTTGCTTCGCGCTTAGTCGGTTCAAAAGTGCTGCCGCTTTCGGGCGCGAACAATTTATCTTTCTTATTAAATTTCTTATATAGATCGCCCAGCTTCACCACCAGCTGCGCCGCCGCGCGATGGGCGTTAATTCCGCTGTGCGGAGTGGAAGCGTGCGTCTGCTTGCCTGAAACGGTAAACTTAACCCAAAGCATATTTTTCTCGGCGATTTCCACCATCGTTCCTTCTGGGTTGCCTCCGTCCGGCACGAGGAAGGCATCATGCTTGCCGAAGGTCTTAGCATGTTTTTTAAGAATGGCCTCAATGCCGTAAGTACTGCCGATTTCTTCATCGGCATTCAGTAACAAAGCGTAATTGCAAGGGGGGCGGACATTGCAATCCATCATTGCTTTTACCGCCAACAATCCGGATACCAAACCTTGTTGGTTATCTTCGGAACCGCGCCCATAGATTTTATCTCCTTTCACAACTGCTTTAAAAGGATCCGTTTTCCAGAGAGATAAATCCCCCGGCGGCACTACGTCTAAATGAGCCATTACCCACAAAGTTTTTGTTTTATCCTGCCCGTAATACTTGGCCACAATATTCGGGCGCGAGCCGGATTTGGATCGGGAATCTTTAATGGAAATCATATACAATTCATCAAAAGGCATCTCTTGGAGTACGGACATCAAATACGCGGCTTTCGCATTTTCGCCATCGCCGCCGTTATGCGGCGAAACCGCCGGACACGCAATCATATGGGTTTGCAAATCAATAACTGTTTGTTTATAGGAATCTATTTTTTTAAATAATTCTTTCTGCATTTTTCCTCCGTCCGCCGGTTTAAAGCGGATTGGGTATATCTATAAATTCAGTTTTTACGTCAAAACGTTTCGCGACCAGCTCCATCAAAGCCAATACGCCGGGCTTTTCGGAATTATAATGCCCCAACGCAATACAATTTATCTTGCCTTCACGACACCATTCCTGGGCAGGTTCGTCCAGCGCGCCGGTAACATACAAATCCAGTTTCCGGGAAATTGCCTGCGGAATCATACTATAGGCACCGCCGCTGACCACGCCCACCGTTTCTATTTTAGAATCCCCATAGGCCAACACTTGGGCGTGGGCGGCGCAATAAGATTCCAAGGTTTCCGCTACCGCTTCCAAACGGGTCGGTTCCAAATAGCCGCAAAAACCGATTTCAGATCCGTGATATTCCCCGAACGGCTTAATCCGCTGCGCCCGCAAAGCCCGCATCAGACACGCATTATGTCCCACTACCGGGTGCATATCCAACGGCAGATGATACCCGACCAAATTCAAATCATTCTTAAGCAAAAAAGAAATCCGTTCCCGGAACAAGCCGGTAATAGGCTGCTCCTGCCCCCACAACAGCCCATGATGCACCACAATCATATCGGCGCCGGCAACTTTGGCTTTTCGAAATAATTCCAGCGAAGCCGAAACACCAAACACGATTTTCCCCACCCGTTCCGTACCCGACACCTGCAAACCGTTGCGGCTGATATCGGGAATCCGGGCACTGTTTAGATAGGTATCCAAAAAATGAATGACGTCTTCGCAATTAACCATAGAATTATGTTATCATTTTATAAGAATGAAAAGAACCTTTTTTTTAGTACTTTTTCTCTTCTCATTTTGTGCGGCGGCACGCGGGGAAGATCTTCCTACCGCGCCTTATTTGCCCGCCCAAAAAGGTTCATCGCCTTCGCCGGCTCCTATTACGGTACAGTTCCCTTATGAGAAAATGACCGTAACCCGCGGGGCAAGCCATATCTTTTTATTCGGTCAAATTAATCTTCCCGCCCCGGTTGACTTGGATATCAACGGCGAAAAAGTACCCGTACACGAAAATGGAACCTTTATTGCTTTTTTGCCGGTCAAAAGCGGAGAATTTGAATTTGTATTGACCGCTTCCACCCCGCAGCAGACCCTGCAAGCGGTGCGGCGCATTATAGTACCGGGCGTCGATATTAAAGATTTTTCTGCAACGGCCGAATTTGATCCCGAAGAAGTTTTCCCGCAGACTCCGGTGGAACTGGTGCCCGGAGATGTAATAGGTCTGTATGTGCGGGGTACCCCCGGCGCCGAGGTTGCTTTTACCCTCTCCGGATTGAAAGAAGCAAAAAATATACCCATGAAAGAAGATGTTTCCGCACCGGGAATGTACCGCGCGAAATATCTTATTGACGCGGAGCAGAAACCCAAAACGGCGAAAGTTACCTACCGTATGAAAAACGGGCCGAATGGAACCGATGCCAAAATTACGGCGCCCGCCCGAATTAAAGTATTGGATTTAGAAGATCCCTTTACCCGCGCCGAAGTGCTTTCCCCCGGCATAAAACTGCGTAAAATCCCTACCGCGCGAGAAAATTTGTATCCCTTTTACCGCGCCTACGGGGAAGTGCTTCTCAACGGACGAATGAACGGGCAGTATCGTATTGCCCTCAACGAGAAAGAATCCGCCTGGCTGGAAGAAAACCATTTAAAAACCTCTTTTTTCTCCGATTACCAGCCTAACCATGTTACTGACCTAAAAACGATTGCCTCGGCTGAAAAAACACGTCTGGTCTTTTCAGGCAGCCGCCAAATCCCCATTAGCATACACGAATTTAACGACCGTATGGAACTAACGTTGTACTACACCAGCGGATTTGATGAAAATTACAGTTTTGATACCACCAGCCCGATCATTGATAATATCACCTGGTCTGAACCGGCGCGCGACACGGTGTTATTTAAGATTTACTTCAAGAAAGGAGCCTCCCTCTGGGGACACGCCTACGACTTTGAAGAAAACAACCTCGTAGTTGATTTGATGCACCCCCCCGTATTAACCTCTCAAAAAGACGCCCCGCTGAAAGGCGCCCGCATCTTATTAGACGCCGGGCATAGCCCCCGCCGCACCATTCCATACGATGGGGCAGTTGGCCCAACCGGGTATTTGGAATATGAAGCGAATCTGGCTCTGGCCGAAGAATTAAAACCCCTGCTGGAAAAAGCCGGAGCTACCGTTATTATGACGCGCAGCGGCCACAATCAGATGAGTTTACAAAAGCGCTATCAGCTGGCATTAAAGGAAAAAGCACATATTTTTGTGAGTCTGCACTATAATGCCTTGCCAGAAACACTTAATCCGCTCGCACGGGCGCGCGGTTATTCCGTATATTACAATTATCCGCACAGTTTTCAGCTGGCACAATCGGTATATGACGCTTTTACCCGCCATGTTCCCATTGCAGATAACGGTATGATTGCCAATGATGTTCTATTTATTCCGCGGATCCCGCAAATGCCCAGTATTTTGGTGGAAAATGCCTATCTGATTCTGCCCGAACAAGAAGAAATGGCTAAAACGGCGGAGGGACGTTCTGTTTTTGTACAGGCATTATATGAAGGAATTTTAAATTTTTATGGGGTCAATCCGACCGAAAAGAAAAAATCTTCCCGCCGCAATGCCTTTCAAAAACCGGGAAGAACGGTTTTTTAAACCCCTCGGTCACTCCGTTTAAAAACGCAACCCCGTACGCAGATGAACGGCGGCTTCCCATCGGGTGGAAAAATAAAAATAAGTATTGCTGGGCGAAGTCAAAAGATAATTTCCCCTCAATTCTAACCCGCAAAACCATAAAGAACCGATATCTGTTTCTATACCCCAGCCAAACGTTAAATAAGGACTGGAAGAAGAATCCGTCCAATCCTCAAAATAATCTACTTCCCGGTATAATACGCCGCCGCCAATGAGCAGATAAGAACGCGGACTGGTCTGAGGAGTAAGCGTCACTTTACCCAGTCCCTCCAAATACCTTGATTGATAAGAATCCAAAGATTCTGCCGTTTTGATAGGACGAGCCAAAGAAGCGCCCACCCCCAATGCGAACCAATCCCACACCCCATATAATACACGCAGTTCCGCACCGATTTCTCCCTTGGCTAATGACTGATCTACAAAATCCCGCAGCTCCGTCAGCGAACCGACTACTCCCGCCGAAATTTCCCAGCGGGAAAAAGATTGGCGGTGTAATAATTTTTCATCTGCATAATATTCTTGCGCGCGATAGATTTGGGAAAACGAAGAAGAACAACCTAACAGCAGCAACACGCCTACCAGTAAAATCCGTTTCATATACTAATATTTTAACAAGATCCCTTTTCCCTTTAAATAATGCAATTCGATTATCTTTTTCCTTTCTCTCGTCGTTTTCTGGATTATCCTTTCGGCACGACAATCTACAAACGGAGTCTTTTTTGTTTCTCCTTGCCCTCCGCAAAAAACCTTAACTCCAAAAAGTCAAAAATAAAAACGCTCCGTTACCCGGAGCGTTTTTTATTAAAAAAACTACTTTCTACTAAATCCGCCAGCGCAAGCGGGCTGCTAAAAAGATTTCCGTTTTATCACCGTCTGCACTGTGGGTAGCAAATCCCAACAAACCGCTTAAATCTAGGTCGGAAGTAAGCACCCGGCTGTACCCGCCCGCCAAACGGAGTGTCGTATCGCTGTCATCGCCGTCAAAACGTTTTCCCAAAAAGCCCAGGCTGGCTTCGGCATCGATAGAGCTTACCTCGTCCATATAGTATTTGCCCACGCCGCCCACATAAAAATCAGTGGCGCTTTTTCCCTGATCCGTACTGCCGATGAAATCCAAGGCCGCAAATCCGCCCCACGTCCATTCTTTATAAGATCGGGCTTCTTGGCCAACCATAGCTTTGACTCCGAAATCGGTCGAACCTTTGGCGACTCCGTCCGGATGATTATCCCACGGAGAATCAAACAAAGAAGGACTGAGATGCGCGCTTAAATCCAGCAGTAATCCCCGATTGGCCAGGTTTTCAGAGGCGCGATACTTAACGCCAAAATCCGGGTCGGTTAAAGCCGTTTCGCTATAACCGCCGTCCATCTTCAAGTTAGCGATTCCCAGCGACCCATACACTTCCCACCGCGGATCCAATCCATAACGGAAGGTTTCTTTCAAAAGCCATTGTTTGGCGCCGTCTCCGCCCTGATAATTGTTGTCATAAGACAGTTCACTGTCTAACAGCATGCCTTTTTTCTGCAACATAAAAAAGGGATCTGTAGCAGACAACTGGGCAAAACTTGGCACAGCCAGCGCACTAAAAACGAGTACGGCAAATAATTTCTTCATACAACCTCCTTTGCATAAGATTAAGGAATTATAATATTTTTCCTGAATTTTCGTCAATTTTCCCTTTCTTCGACCTCTCCCCATTCTTTCCGCTCATCCGAAAAAAATCCCTTGACCAAAAGGCCAAAGGATCTATTTTTAAAATCTTACCGGGGAAGGGACTTGAACCCTTAAGCCCGAAAGGGCAATGGTTTTTGAGACCATCCTGTATACCAATTCCAGCACCCCGGCATAACTACTGTTTCTTTATTTTAGCAAATTTTTTTCTAAAATAAAATTTTTTCTATGCTGCCCGCAAACGTTCCTTCACACATTAGAATTTTAACATGGAAGTATATTCTTTTAAACGCTTATCAATATCGGGCTGAGTTAAATCCGCCAAACGATCTACGCTAAAGGATTCTATAGTAAAAGACGCCATCACATTGCCGATCATCATTGCCCGTTTGATCGCATTCAAACTGTTCCATTTTTTTAAACTGGCCAGATATCCGGTAAATCCGCCGCCGAAGGTATCCCCTGCGCCAGTTGTATCGTGTACATGTTCCAGGATATAAGGCGGCAGCTGAGCCAGGCCTTCTTGGCTGACCAGCATTGCTCCGTTGGATCCCAATTTAATGACGACGTATTTAACGCCCTGATCCATCAATTTCCGCCCGGCCTTAATCAGGTTATATTCTCCGGTCAGCTGTCTGGCTTCGCTCTCATTTAAGAAAAAGACATCAATTCGTTTAACTACTTCCAGCAGTGCCTCTTTTTTGGAAGAAATCCAATAATTCATCGTATCACAAGCTACTAAAGAAGGATTCTTTACCTGATCCAAAACGGACAGTTGAAGTTCCGGATTGATATTCGCCAAAAAAACCGCTTTGGCGTTTTTTTGTGCTTCACTTAAAACCGGATTAAAATTCTGAAACACATTCAAATCGGTAAACCGGGTAACGGCGGTATTAAAATCCTTATCATAGCTGCCGCCCCAATGAAAGGTTTTTCCTTCCCGCACTTCCAATCCTTCCAGATTTACGCCGCGCTTAAGAAAAGGAGCCCGGTCTTGCTCGGAAAAATCAGTTCCGACTACGGCCACCACGCGAGGATTGGCAAAGTAACTGGCGCAAATGGAAGCATAACTGGCCGCGCCGCCCAATACGCGCTGCACGCTGCCGTTTGCGTTTTCGACAGAATCAAAAGCCACAGATCCCACCACTAACACTTCATTATTCACGGTTTAATCCTGTAAAAAAGTTCTGATTTCCACTTCGTTGTTAAACTGATCAAAGAATCCCTGTTGAGCCGTTTGCATTTTGGTATCCATCAGCTGTTCGGCAAAATCCGCCTTGTTTTCATCGAAATCTTTCAGGCTGCCGTGCTGCACTTTGTATGCGTGTTTAATTTCTTCCGGCGTCAGTTTATAATAGGAATATAACACCCCGCGGAACCGGTCGGCCAGTTTTCCGCGGCGCAATTGATTTTCAAATTCGGCGGGGGTCATTCCCACATTTCGTTTCAAGGCATATTCATAAGCCGTTTTGTTAAACTGACCGTTTTGAGAGAAAAAGGGCGACGTCTGAATATCATAAGCCACTTCGTAATCGGATACTTCCAATCCGGCCTGACGGGCAGCCTGGTTAAGCACTTCTTCGCTAATCAGCGCAGCCAAAAACTGTTGACGCAAAAACTTCATTACATTTTCATCTACATCAACCCCCTGGTTACGCAAAGTGCGGGCACGTTCTTCGGTAACGCGGTAAAGCTCGCGGTACGAAATATCGGCAGATCCCACCTGCGCCACGGTGTTATTAAAATTTCCGCGGCGATAGGCGCTTGCTCCCAAATAAACGATGCTGCCCAAGAAAAACACCAGCGTAATGATAAGGATTATTTTTTTATGTTTAATTAAGAACGAAATCATATATCAGACTCCCGTGATTATTTTTCCTTTTCCGTTTCGTCGTTTTCAGCCGGGGCGGACGCAGGTGCGTCTTCCGCGCCGATTAAGCATTGTCCGTCGATACGGCCGCCTTCTTCTACAATCATTTTCTTAGCCCGGATATCTCCTTTAATAGAAGCGGCGCTAAGGACTTCCAGCATTTCGGCGCAGACGTTTCCCTCAATAACTCCGCCGCACACAACGATTTGTCCGGTTACATCTCCCACGATCTTTCCATCTGTTCCCACAATGACGTGTCGCGCGTTATCGACCGAACCTTCCAAAGTCCCGTCCACCCGCAAGGACCCCTGCACGCTAAGCGTTCCCTGGAAATAACACTCCGCGCTGACCACGGAAAAATGTTCACCGGAAGAAAAATCAGAATCTTTCTTTAAAAATCCCATAACGTCCTCCTAAATTTATTTAAAATAATCCCTTGGATTGACGGCCTGTCCGTCTTTCCAGACTTCATAATGCAAATGCGTCCCCGTAGAACGGCCGCTGGAACCCATGGTGGCGATTCGGTCGCCGCGTTTTACCACGTCGCCGGCTTTCACGCGGATCTGCGTAGTATGGGCATAAAGCGTAGAATATCCCAATCCATGATCCACCAAAATGGCCTGTCCATAGCTGGGCACCCAGCCGGCGTGGCGCACTACGCCGTCAGCCGTAACCACAATGGGGCTGTCAGGCTTGCCGGCAAAATCAATGCCGTTGTGCCGCTTGGTGGTACGATGTCCAAACGGATCCAACCGGTAGCCAAAGCCGGAGCTGATGCGCGCCGCAGAAGGGCGGATGGAAGGAATCGAATTAAGTCCTTCACGGCGGTTGGCGTAGTACCAGGCGATTTCCTGGAAACTGGCCAACCGGGTTTTGGCGCTATCCTCTATAGAATCAACATACTTCTCAAATTCTTCTACCTTCAAGTCTTTTAAATCTTTGCCCATTTCTTCTTTAAAATGAGCATCTTCTTTGGCTTTGGCTTCTTCCCAGCCTTTTGGCAAATTAATAAATTTTCCGCCGGGCATTCCCAACATCTGGCGCATTTGGGTATCAGTGGTGCGGGTCAGCTCCAGGTATTTGCGGCCGCGCTCCAATTCGTCGGCGATCAGTTTCATTTTTACGCGCATTAGATTATTGTCCGCTTTGGTGATGTTATAATCATATGCCCGGATAAAAAACAAAAAACCGCATAAGGTAACAATCAGCCACAAAATAAAAACCAGCACGAGCGTAAGCACGCGCACCTTGAACTTTTTGGAAGACCCCAGCCGAGGCATAATCAGAATATCCACGCGTTCTTCCAACAGGCGGCCTAAAGAATTGATTAATTTACCCATCTTTTGTATTCTATCATATACGGAGCCCGCAAGGGCAGTTTTCGTATCATGAAAGGAGAAAAGATGAAAAAATTACTTATTTTAACAGCAGGCGTACTTTTGGCAGCCGCTTGTATGAAACTGCCGGAAGTTCCCACATTGGGTACGGTAGAAATCCCCGTAGCCGCAGAAGAAGAAGCCGTATGGACTTCTACAGACTATGAAGGGAAACCGGTGTTGATCATGTATATGGGGTCGTGGTGCCCGTATTGCAAAATGTCTATGCCTGCCTTAAATGCCGTGGCGGAGAAATATGCCGATAAGGCGGAAATCGTGGGGGCTTTTATGGACGCAGATCCGAAAGTGGTATTGGAAGCAGCGAAACAAAACGACTTAAAAGTCAAAACGCTCTACAATGCCCAGCAAGCCGCGCAAATCATGGAAGTAACCGGCTTGCCGCACGCGGTTTTGTTTGACAAAAAACACCGCGCGGTACGGGTATGGGAAGGTTTCAGCCCGACATTAGCCCAAGAGTTTGACGACCAATTATATCGTTTGACCAAATAATTTTTTAGCTGTAACGAAAAAATCAAAAAGCCCCGTTAACCGGGGCTTTTTGTGAAACATTTAGTGACCGGCGACCCTCTTTAAAACGACTGGACCAACTTGGGATCTTCCATACACAAATACACCTGCGCATGGGGAAAAATCTTTCGCAAAAGCGGCAACAAAAATTGATAGACCTCTTTGCGCTGTAAATCACTGTAACGCATTTTCCCATCAAAATCCAACAAAAATTCGCCGTCTAAAATCGTATTTTGCGGGAATCGGTTTTCAATCATTTTCTTCAGCTCCCGGCTAAAACGCAACGTGCCCACGCTGATCCAAGCCACTTTTTCCTTGGGTAACGTATCGGCCATTTCTTGCACGGTACGGGCATAATCCGCTTGCCAGCCGTCATAAATAATAACGGGATCAAAATGAAATCCCAGTCGGTATCCGGCTTTGGCGGCCTCACACGCAGCCGCCAATCGGGCGGAAAGAGCGGGCGTAAAATGTTCGGCCGTATCGGTGATTTTAGCTGAATTGACCGACCACGACACCACCACATTTTCACATCCCCCCGCCTCCAGCAAACCGCCGATATTGACGCTTTTTGTTTTAAATTCAAACTGCAAATGCGGGCGCTTGCGAAAGAACGGAACAAGCTGCCGGGAATAGCGGGTCAAATCGTCAAAGACCAACGAGTCGGTAAATTCGCCGCTTCCGATGCGTGGCCGGTCAAACAGTCCCTTGCGAAAAGGAGTTTCATCTATTTTGGACAAAAACTCCTCTAAGTTGGCCGGCAGCAACACCGCGTGCAAATTTTGGTATTGCTGCAAAAAACAATACTCGCACTCAAACCGACACCCAAACCCCAAATTGATTAAATTATATCCGCAGCAGGCTGCCGAGCAGCTGCACGGACAGGGTTTTAGAAAATCGTATTTTTCCCGATGAATCAATAAAGTATCCAACCGGCGGGAAAAGTTGGGGCTTCCCACTTGGGTTTTACCGTCGGTTTCTTTAAAATCCGCCGCTGGAAAAGCGGCGCGTACGCGGGCGGCCAATTCACTGTCCCGCACCGACGATTCAATATAGATGGTTTTGGGATAAAACGCCCGGGGGGCTAAATCGGCCTCCAAATCGGGATTTAACTCCAATTTAGGCAAGTAGAAACGGTCCTTGGAAGTGGTTTTAAAAGTAACGGGATAGCGGCGTGCCAGCAATTGTTTTTTGGCGGACTCAAAACTTAAATTTTTCTGTGCGGGCAATACTTCCTGCGGGGTAATTTTGTCCCGTTTGGCGATTTCATACACCAGCCGCACCAACTCCCGCCGTTTATTTACGCCGCATTGGGGTAAAAGTGCCGTTATATATTCTTCCGCCGCCTGCCCCGTCATTGTTCTTCCTCCAGAAAATGCAAATCCGCGGCGGTCAAAGCGATGTCCGCCGAACCGGCGTTTTGAACGACCTGTTGCGGCGTGCGCGCGCCCATCAAAACGCACGACACATTTCGCTGCGCCAACGCCCACGCCCCGGCCGTCTCCGCCGGAGATCTTCCCAGTCGCTGCGCCATTTTACATACGCGGCTGACGGTTCGCTGCACCTGCCGAAAAGCATCTGCGCGGTAGCACTTATAAAAATAATTGCGCGCGTCCGCCCGTCGCAAATTGGGCTCTTTTTTGTATTTGCCGCTTAAAATGCCGCCGCACAGGGTGCCGTATCCTATAAATCCGAGATTTAATTTTTCACAAACCGGCTGTACGGAAAAGGCTTTCTGCCGGCGTACAAGAGAAAGTTCATCTTGCACCGAAATAATGTGCGCAGCCGCGGCACACACTTCTTCTGCCATTACATTGCATAGCCCGATATAGCGGATTTTGCCCTGTTGCTGCAAACGCTGCAAGACTTCCAATACCTTTTCTAACGGAACTTTTGGATCCGGATAATGCACTTGATATAAGTCTATATAATCCGTTTGCAGGCGGGCTAAAGACTGTTCCAACTGAGAAAGAATCGTTTGGGGGCGTAAGTCGTGGTCTGTCCACGACCCGTTTTTTACCAGTCCGCATTTGGTGGCCAGCACCACTTGTGTCCGGCGGCCTTTTAACGCACGCCCCAACCGGTTTTCGCTTTCCCCATAGATAGGAGCGGTATCAAAAAAGGTAATACCGGCGTTCAACGCGGCGCCCACTGTTCGCTCGGCCTCCGCGGCATCTGCAGTTCCCCAATCGGAACCTCCCCCCAACGCCCAAGCCCCCAATCCTACGGCAGACACCACCAGCGGACTATTTCCCAATCGGTTGTATTTCATACCTTACCACAGCCCGTTATCGGCCATAAAGCAGGACTCTACCGCGTCTATTCCGGCCTGCACGGCCTGTTCATAAGCCGCTTGGGATTGCGCACCGGGCTGAAACCAAATTTCTTTTACCCCGGCCTCTACGCATTGTTTTACGGCGGCTGTAAGGGCGGCGGGCGGAATTACCATTACCGCCACTTCCGGTTTGACCGGCACGTCGGCCAAATTGGCATAAACGGGCTGTTCCGCCACGCTCCCGCCTTTGGGATTAATGCCAAACACGCGGAACCCTTTGGCTAAAAGCGTTTTAAAAATTTTGTACCCGTATTTGGAAGGATCTGACGATACGCCAAATACAGCGATCGTTTTGTTTTCGTACATACTTAGGCTTGCGGCATACCGAAATTACCCATGGTCTGCGCCGCCATTGCTTGGCTGTCGCGCACGGACTTATTGATAACCGCTTTCAAATCTTCGGCGATTTCCGCTTCCGTAAAATTCTTTACCATCGCATCAACGCGCACTTCTTTTACTTCCTGCGAACCGGAAATGGTAACTTCAAACAAATGGCGCGGGCTTTCCACTTTAATGACCATATTGTCCAGTCGTTTTTTAATTTCTTCCATTTGGCTTTTGAGTTTCCACAAATCTTTTAACTGTCCAAGCTTATCAAACATAAGAACCTCGTTTATAAGATATTTTTTATATTTTATCTTTTATAAGTCTGCCGCGGCAAACGTTCGCAAAAACACCGCACTGCAACGCACTTTGCGCTCAGGGAACAATTTTTGTCCGGCCTGCAAATAAACGCTCAACTGGTGGCGGTATTTCTGGTTTAGCCAATCGGCTTCTTTGCCGGGTTTGACCTGATCGGTCTTATAATCCAAAATCCATATTGAGCCGTCGGCTTGTTCCAATACTGCGTCGATTACGCCCGATTCTATATGATTATCCGCCGCCAGAAAAGAAAAGGGCATCTCGCACGCCAAGCGTTTACAGGACTGGATCTGCATAAAAAGAGGACTCTGCAAAAACTGCCGTAAAATCAACGCAGCTTCGTCCGCCCGCTGCGGGGCGCCGGCTTGGACGGCGGCTCGGCGTACGATTTGAGATACATCCTTTTCACCGGAAACCAAAATCCGCTCCAGCGCTCTGTGGCAAACCGTTCCCAGCTCTGCCGCAGCCTGCTGGGGCGCAGAAAGCGGCTCTCCAGCCGAAAATTCCTGACTGGGTGCATATTTAAGATTTTGTTTAAGAAGTTGTTCGTAATGGTTTTTGCGCCGTTCATGCGCCGTCCGCCAAGTTTGCGGGTCGCAGGCGCTCCGCTTTGCAACGGCCGATACGGCATGCTGGTAAAGGAAAGTTTCCGGATTGCGGTAAACGGCATAACAAACCGGCAGTTCCAGTTCTTCTTCCTGCAGCACTTCCGGCCGGGTTTCGCCGTCTGGAAATAAACCGGCCGCCCCAAAAGGGGCTGCCGATTTTAAAGCTCCGGTGCGGCCATCGGCCGTTAACAATAACTTCTCTTTGGCGCGCGTTAAAGCGACATACAATACACGAATTTCCTCACAGCGGCTGTGTTTTTTTTGTTCCTCTTCCAAAAAAGCCAAATTCACATCACATACTTTCCCGGCTCTGAGGCCGTGCATATTATATTGCCACGAAAAAATATGGCGTACGGGTTTGGAAACCGCCGCGGAATCTTTTTTGGACAAATCCGCCAAAATAACTACGGGAAATTCCAAGCCTTTCGATTTGTGAATCGTTAATACGGACACCGCATGAAGCATATCGTCAGGAAGCGGAGCGCCCAAACGTTCCGGTTTGTCCTCCAACAGGGTTTGCACCTCGGCCAAAAACGACTGCAGCGAAGCGACGCCGTCAGCGGAGTAACCTTGCGCCATGGTAACCAAACGGTTTAAATTGGCCAGGGTTTGTTCGCCTTCGTAAGCGGCGGCGCAAGCTTCCGGCAGGAAAGTGGCGTC
The DNA here is from genome assembly GCA_944326765.1 of uncultured Elusimicrobiales bacterium. GTDB lineage: Bacteria > Elusimicrobiota > Elusimicrobia > Elusimicrobiales > Elusimicrobiaceae > Avelusimicrobium. The sequence continues at coordinate 22,053 of CALVFE010000008.1, forward strand.
GAGCACTTCCTGCAAAAAATCCTTCAGTGAAAGGCGTCCGGCGCGCCGCCCCAATTGCCGCAGCATGCGGTAACAGGAAGCCAGTTTTTCATCAGTAGGATTAGCCGAAAGAACCAGCTCGCCGCGGCGGGCAATTTGATAGATTTCTTCGTCTGAAAAGCCAAACAGCGGGCTTCGCAATACCCCGGCCAGCGCGGTACGGTCGGTCTTATCGGTTGCCGCGCGCAGTAAATTTAAAAAATCGTTTACTTCCTGTTTCCGGTAAAAATCTTTATCTGTTTCCACGTTAAAAGGAATGCCGCGGCGGCGCAGCGCATCGGTATAAGGCCCGGCGGTGGTGGAAGCGCGGGTCAACAGGGCAATATCCTGATATTCCAATTTTTTCCCGTCGGACAACGTCATTTTGCCCACATTTTGTTCAATCCAATCCGCGATTTGTTCTCCCTGATTATGGCGCAAATCATCGGCAGAAGGCTCTTGCGGCGGCGGCGGCACGAACAACCACTGTACTGCGCCGGAACGAATCGTTTTTTCGGTAAAAATGGGCACATAGGCCGGCTGGAAAGCCGTTTGCTGAATCATGGCGCGGGAACAGACGGCATTGGCCGTTTCGATAATTTCCAATTCACTGCGGAAATTCTTCTGCAAAAAACATTTGATGCCGCCTTGTTGCAAAATCAACTCAGTAAACAATTCATATGCCGTAATATCAGCTCCGCGAAACCGATAAATGGATTGCTTGGGATCGCCCACCACAAACAATTTTCCGGGTTCCAGGCGTACGTCCTGCCAGCGCAGCGCGGAAGATTCCTTTTCCTCCGCCAAAAAAAGCAACAATTCCCCCTGCACCGGATCGGTATCCTGAAATTCATCAATAAACAACGCATCAAATTTTTCTTTCAGCAATCTCCGCACCTGCAAATTGCGCTGCAGCAAATTGCGGGTTTTTACGATTAAATCGTCAAAACTTAAAATTCCTTCGCGCTCGTAATCGGCGCGAACGCTATCGGTTACTTCTTTTACCAAACGAAAAGCGGCCAAGAAAACTTGTTGTTTTTCCGGAGTGATTTTCCCCGCGAAAGAAACTATGGATTTTGCCTCCTCGAAAGAATCCTCGTCCCAATCCTTATAAGCCGCCGCCGGAAAAGAAGGCGCCGGATCCTGCGGAGGATCGCTTACACGTTTTCCTTCCAAAAAAGCCAGTGTTCTCCGCAGCGACGCCGCAGCCGCCGCTACGGCCAATTCCGCTTTACGCGCCTTTTTGTCAGGCCGCGTAAACGCGGCGGCTATTTCATCGGCGCGTTTCGCGCGTTCCAAACAAACAGACGCCAGCAAATTGCTGTGGGCGTAATAATCGTACGATTCGATTTTTCCGCTGCACAACTCCCGGGCAAAATCCTTTAAATCGGGCAATGAAATTTCGCGCAATACTTGTTTCCATTCGGCGGCGCGCGGCGCCGCGATGCCCAATTCTTGATCTAAAAATGCATTCCAGCGTACGTCAAAAATTCGATCTGCCCGCTGTCCGGCGTCAATTTGGGCGCGCGGCGAAAGGCCGGATTCCAGCGGAAAAGCTTTTAAAATATCGGCGCAAAAACCGTGAATGGTCCCGATACTGGCGCGGTCCAGCCGGGCTAAGGCGGCTTCAGCACGCGACAGCAGATCCTCATCGGAAACGGAAAAGTGGTCCCGCAGCAGCGTAAGCGTACGATCTTTGGTTTTATTTTTTACGGCGGCGATTAAATGCTGCAACTTGCTCACGAAACGAGTCTTTATTTCGGCAGCCGCTTTTTCGGTAAACGTAAGCGCCACCAGTTTTTCCACTTTGATGTTTCGCGCCAGCACCGCCAAACACAGCCGGTCAATTAAAAGCGTGGTTTTTCCAGTACCGGCGCCGGCTTCCACCACCATATTGATTCCCAGCTGCGTCTGTACTTGGGTACGGTCTTCGGTCATCATTGGCGGGCCTCCTGTAAGGATTGACTGGCGGCGCTTTTGCGGGCGCGCAGCAAAGATTTGAAGCTGTCTCGGCGGCAAATCGCCGCATACGGGCAATAGCCGCACAAATCAGACGGACTGATAAAAAAAGTACCCCGTTCGATAAAATGCGTGATTAATTGCAAAAATCCGCAGGCGCGGGGCTGCATTTCTCGGAAAGCTTCTTCCGTCAAATCCCGCCGCAAATATCCCTTATTGATGGAAAGCAGACAGGATCCCGCCGAATCGTATGCTTTTAATTCGTCTAACCGACATGCAATCCAAACATAAATGAAAGGCTGGAAAATCAGATAGGCAAAAAAATCCGACGCCAAATCTTTGCTCCCTTTGCGCGAAGATTTATAATCCGCCACGCGGAAGCGTTTATTTTTTTCATCTATGTCGATACGGTCGATTGTGCCGCGCAGGCGAATCGGCAATTCGTCTGTGGGGGCTATGCAAACCGGGATCTCAAAACGCGACGGGGTAAACGATCCCAGTTCGCGTAAATCTTCCCGCACAAAAGCGGATAATTTTTCCCAAATATCCTGCAAAATCAATTCCCATACAACAGGATAAAGGCCAAACAAGCGATAATTCTCCGGCCGGCAATTTTTTTCAAACGAATGCGACAAATATTCCAACGCCGCCGCATCAAACAGTTCATGCGTAAGCCGCTTCCGATAAAGCGTTTCATAAAAATCTTTTAAAATGGCATGATATACCGTTCCGCGGCGATCGGGCGAAAGTTCCTGCCGGCTCAACGGTTCGTCTTCCTCGGCCAATCCGATCCCTTTGGCAAAGAAATACTTCATAGGGCACTGGGCAAGCTCCTGCAAAGAAGAAGGGGAAAACCCTTTCTCGTTTTCCCGGTTAAAGATCTCCGCGCCGGACGCAATCACTCCGTCTAATTTACCTAAAGCGCCGTTTTTGTTTAGCTCAAGGGCGGCCTCTAAAGAAGCGGTCATTTCGGCAGTTAATAATCCGGCCTGCTCATAATTTTGACGCGCAGTTTGCGGCGAAAGGATAAAGGAAAAGGATATTTCTTTTGGCGTTAAAAATGCACTTTCGGTTTGCCCAAGCCGTTCGGACAGCCGCCCGCTTACGCGCGGAGCGTTCTCCGCCTCCAAATCAATTTCACACGCCCGCGCCAATTCCGTTACATAAAGCGAACGAACGGCTTCTTTTCCGTCTAGGCCGGTTCGGGCATAAGTGGCGTAAAATTTTTCCTGTGCGGCGGTGGCGGCCAGGAAAAAAAGCAACCGTTCTTCATCGCCCCGGTCTAGGCTCTGGTTGATCCAATACCCCAACACGTCGCGCAAAACATAGCGGTAATAATCCCGCAGCACCGGATCCTCCGGCAATACAAGCGGAAATGATTTATCATTCATTCCCAATACAAAAACCACTTTAAACTGCAGTCCGCGGGCGCGGGAAACGTCCATAAATGTTACGCCGCCGCGTACGGACTCGGCCTCATTAAAAGAGAGCGCAGAAAGAGTATCTGTCAGCTCGCGCACAAACTCGCCGGTTTGCACCTGCTCCCGAACGGAATCATACAAAGAAAGGCTATTGATTTTCTCGCAGACTGCGCGGAAAATTTCGGCATCTTTTCCTTCAAAAGCCTCCGTTTCGGTGTTTTGTTCCAACAGCTCAATCGCCAACGCCGCGCCGGACTTCCAATCGGCTATGCTGCCCAGCCGCTGCAGAGAAGTGTTGGTCTTTTCCAGCCAGGCTAAACATGCCGGATCATATTGGGGAGCCTGGGGCAGCAGATCGCGCCATTGGTTTAAATCCCGGCTGACTAACGATTTAACGGCAGAAAAAAGCCATTTTTCCTTATGTTTGTTTTTAAAATACGGAGAAGCCAGAATGGAAAACACGGTCTGACGGTCAAACCCGTTCGCCGCCAACGAAAACAAATTTAAACAAAACACTCCCAGCGGAAAATGGGAAATCGCATAAGTAAAAGAGGCGTCTAAGGCAATACAATTCTCTTTAAATACGCGGCGCACTTCATCTTGGTAGGGAGCGGTAGTCCGCGTCAAAACGGCAATATCGCCAAAAGAATAGCCTTCTCGTTCCGTCAGCCGCAAAATTTCTTTGGCGGCATAGAACACTTCGCCGCGCGCGTCAGCGGCACTGACGATTTTTACACCGGCGGCGGGAGCGCTTCCTTCGGAAGAAAATACACATTTTCCGCCGTCGCCCAACGCGCCGAAATTTTCTTTGTCCTCATTTTTTCCGTCAGCCGCCCCCAACCAATTGGTTTCAAAAAATTTCTGGGCAAACCGATACGCCGGGTGTTTCAGATAAGGGGCGAAAACCGTAACGGGATAATAAGCGCGCAGCCGATTGAACAGTTCCAGCTGGCGGCCGGTCATATCATAAAAACCGTAGAAAACAATCTCGTCAAAACTGTGCAAAAAATCGGAGTGTTCCGTCTGTGCCAACGCTCGGTCAAAAACCTGTTGGTAGGGACGAAACCCCGCTACAGCGGCTTCGGCCTGCAGGTAACGGCGATACAGCTGGTTGAACCACGCCAAGCGGCCGCCGTCTCGTTCCAAAACCGCATCGGGCGCTGTACGCAAGTGTTCGTCCAACACATCGGGATCCGCCAGCGAGTCCGACAAATCACGCAGTGCGCTCTTTACCGCCTGCACAAAACCACTGGATACGGGATAACGGTCCAATCCCGGCTCGCCAAGTAAATTCCTGATTAAAAAATCGCGCAAATTATCCTGTGGAAAAAGCGGCAAGGCATCGCCCGGCGCCTCGCGGTCTAATTCCTCCAGCAAAGACCCGGCCGTTAAAAAATAAAAATTAGCCGCCGCGCCCAATTCGCGTGCCAGCCGTTCTTTCAAACGCTGCGCCAACAACGTAGAAGCACACACCACCAGCCAACGCGACAATACTCCCGAACGCTGCGTTTGCACGCGGCGCACGAAGGCATCTTCCAGCGAAGGATAATGGGCGTAAAAAAGTTTCATAAATTTGTAGAATAAAGATACTTATTTTTTTATTACATTTAAAGCGTTTAGTCAAACGATATGAAAACATTAATTTTAATCCGACACGCCAACGCGCTGCCCGCGTATGAGGCGGGCGTAAAAACGGATACCGAACGGCCTCTTTCGGAGCAAGGCCGACAAAAAGCGTTTCACACCGCACAACTGCTTGCGGGAAAACAGCCGCGGCCGCAGATTATTTTTGCCAGCCCGCTGGTGCGCGCGGCGCAAACGGCCGAAATCCTATCCCAAACGCTGGGCGCGCCCGTTTCCCAAGAAACCGTTTTAAACGGGCTGTACGACGAAAAAAACGTATGGGATTTTTTGGCGCAACAACTGGATCAATACGATACCGTCGCCGCGGTGGGGCACAATCCCAACATTTCGTATCTAACGAATCTGCTGTGCCATGAAATATATCATTTTGCGCCGGGTTCTTTTGCCGTGCTCAACGTAACCGACCGGCAAGCTCCCCGACTAATTTTATTTGGAGAATAAACCATGACCCTTTTTGATGCCGTTCTATTAGGACTTTTGCAAGCATTGGGTGAATTTTTACCTATCTCCAGTTCCGCGCATCTGGTGCTTTTGCCATACTTTCGCGGTATGGAATATCAAGGACTGGCTTTTGACGTAATGCTCCACGCCGCTACCTTGCTGGCGGTCATCTTATATTTTGCCAAAGACTGGTTTGTGTTAATTAAAGACGGGCTTACCCGTCCCGCTTCCCCGCAGGGCCGCAGGTTGTGGTATCTGGCGGCGGCAACGGTTCCGGCCGGACTGGCAGGACTGTTGTTAAACGACTGGGCGGAACATACCTTCCGCAATCCGCTGATGATTGCCGGCTGTTTAATCGTATTTGCCGGAATTTTATGGTGGGCAGACCGAAAGGGCGCAAAAAATGATCAACAAGAAATTACGTTTAAAACCACAATGCTCATCGGCTGTGCGCAGGCGCTGGCGATTATGCCGGGCGTTTCCAGAAGCGGCATTACGATTACGGCGGCTCTCTTGCTGGGGCTCTCCCGCCCGGCGGGCGCGCGGATTTCTTTCCTGCTCTCCACCCCCATTATCGCCGGAGCGGCCTTGCTGGAAATAGGAAAACTTTCCGCCGCAGATTTTAACGCCCCTTTGTTGTGGGGGTTTGTAAGCGCTTTTTTAGGGGCGTTGGCCGTAATCGGTTGGCTGATGAAATATATCAAAACACACAGCTTTGACATTTTCGTCTATTACCGCTGGCTGTTGGGGGCGGCCATCATTATTTTCTATTTTTGGAAATAGATGTATATCCTGCCATAAAAAAAGGAACAGAAACAATTTCTGTTCCCTTTCTAGTTTAAACAAACGGATTATTTACCGGAAATCTCTTTGGCTTTCGCTACCGTAGCAGCGACAGTTTTCGCTAAAGTGTCCGTTAAATTGGCCGTTTGCAGCGCCGCCATGCCCGCCGCCGTGCAGCCGCCGGGTGTGGCTACTTTTTGCGCCAGCGCGGCCGGAGAAATTTTTTCCACGGCCACCATTTTAGCCGCGCCGATAACCGTTTGCACCGCCAGTTCAACCGCCTGTTCTCGAGCAAGCCCCTGCAACATGCCGGCTTGCGCCAAAGCGTCTATAAAGGCATATACAAACGCCGGACCGGAACCCGAAACGGCGGTTCCCGCGTCAAACAAGGATTCCGGCAACTCCACCGTTTTCCCTAACCGGCAAAAAATACTTTCCACTTGCCGACGCAGCGCCGCGGAAACTTCTTTGCCAAAAGCAAACAGCGTAACGCCTTCCCCCAGCGCCAGCGGCGTATTAGGCATAATGCGCACCACCGGCCAGCCCGGCAAGGCCGTTTGCAGTTTTTCAAGAGTCCAACCCAACGCCATACACACCACAGGTTTGACGGCCGCCGTTTTTATTTCCGCCAGCACCTGCGGCACAACGGCAGGCTTCACGGCAATCAAAAGCACATCGGCCTTTTGCGTCGTTTGGCGATTGTCCGTATAAGCCGCTATCCCATATTGCTGCGTCAATCGTCTTGCCGAATCCGCCGACGAAACAGACGCCAAAACATCTTCCTTCGGCCAGCCGCTTTTGAGTAATCCTTTAATGAGGGCGCCCCCCATTTCGCCGGCGCCGATAAATCCGAGTTTCATTACTTGCTCCCTATTTTTTTATGCGTAAACGGTTTAGCGTTCGCACCCACATAATCGGCCACAATTTGACCGTTTCCGTACAGCTTGTATTTATAGATCGTCAGGCCTTCCAGTCCCACCGGGCCGCGCGCGTGCGTTTTGCCCGTACTGATGCCGACTTCCGCCCCAAATCCATAACGATATCCGTCAGCAAAGCGGGTGGACGCATTATGATAGACGCCGGCGGAATCCACCAAATCCATAAAAAGCTGGGCTTCTTCATGTTCTTGCGTTACAATGCAGTCGGTATGATGAGAACCAAAGCGATTGATATGTTCAATGGCTTCCAGTAAATTTTTGACCCGCTTGACGGACAGTTTTTTTTCGCCATATTCGGTATGCCAATCGGCTACCGGGCCGGCCACCTTGGCCAGCGCTGCGATATCCGCTGCGCCAAAAAGTTCCACCCCGTTTTTTAACAAGGTTTCCAGCAACTCTTTTTTATTTTTTTCCGGCCAGCGTTCATCTAACAAAAGAGTTTCCACCGTATTGCAAGCGGAAGGATATTGCGTTTTGGCGTCCACACAAATGCGGCAGGCCGTTTCCAAATCGGCCGACGGCGCCACATAGATGTGGCAAACGCCGTCCGCATGTCCCAAAACGGGAATTTTCGTGTTGGCTTTTACATATGCGATCAGCGCATTTCCTCCGCGCGGAATGATTAAGTCAAAGTATTGGTCCAAAGCCAGCATCTCTGCCGATTCTTCCCGCGTATGGATTAACTGCAAAGCCGCGGCGGGGTAACCGGGTACGGAAGCCAAAGCGGTCTGAAGCGTTTGGGCCAAAGCGTCGTTGGTGTGGGCGGCCTCTTTGCCGCCTTTTAACATAACGGCGTTGCCCGATTTAACCGCCAACGCCGCAATTTGCGGCACCACGTCGGGGCGGGCTTCAAAAATCACGCCGATAAGCCCAATCGGACAAGAAATTTTATAAAGAGAAAGCCCCTCGTCTAATTCCGTCGCCGCCAATACCCGGCCGACCGGATCGGGCAGCGCCGCCAGTTCTTCCACCCCTTTGATGACGGTTTCCAGTTTTTCACGCGTCAGCTTCAACCGTTCGTAAAGAGAAGCGTTCATTTTTCCTTCGTCCACCGCCTGTCGGGCGTCCTGCAAATCCAAAGCATTGGCGGCTAAAATTTCGTCGGCGTGAACGCGCATCGCGCAGGCCATTGCATTTAGCGCGCGGTCTTTGGTTTCGGGCGGCAATGCCGCCAGCACATAAGAAGCTTCTTTGGCTTGCGCCGCTTTTTGAGCTACGTTCATAAAGATCCTCACAATAAAACGATGTTGTCGCGGTGAACGGCTTCATCGTAATTTTTATAGCCGATTTTTTTGGCTATTTCTTCCGAGCGGCAGCCGGCTATTTTGCGGCATTCTTTAGCGGAATAATTGGCTAAGCCGCGGGCAAATTCCACGCCTTTTTCATCTAAGATGGAGATGGCGTCTCCCGCTTCAAACTCGCCCCCTATGGCCACAATCCCGGTCGGCAGCAAAGAAGAACCTTTTTCACACAAAGCTTTTTTCGCGCCCGCATTCACGGTTACGCCGCCCGACACGTTGGTGGCATATGCCAGCCATAACTTTTTACCGGGCAAATCTTCCACCGGCAGAAAAAGCGTTCCTTTAAAATCCGCACCAAATACGCCCGCCACCGCACCCGTACGTTTGCCGTAGGCGATTACCATCGCCGCGCCGGACCGCGTAACCACTTTGGCGGCTTCCAACTTGGTTTTCATTCCGCCGCGGCCGCGGGAAGAAGCACAAAAACCAAGCGCTTCAATTTCGGGTGTAACCCCTTTTACCACTTCAATTAATTGAGCGTTTTTATCTTTGCGCGGATCGCCGTTGTAGAGCCCTTCCACATCGCTCATCACGCACAGCAAATCGGCGTCCATACCGCTGGCTACTAAAGCGGAGAGCTTATCGTTGTCGCCAAAACACACCTTGATTCCTTTTTCTTTATAGCCGCGCAGTTCATTGGTCGATACCGTATCGTTTTGATTAATAACAGGGATACACCCCAGTTCCAACAAGCGGTTTAACGTATCGCGCAGGCTTAAATAGCGGCTGCGGTAAGCAAAATCGTCTTCCGTCAAAAGCACCTGTGCCGCCACCAAGCCCAGCTGTTTAAAACCGTCTTCGTAAAATTTCATCAGGCTGATCTGCCCCACGGCGGCGCATGCCTGTTTGAGCGCCAACACGTCGGGTGCGGCGGTAAGCCCCAGGCTTTTTTTACCCATTCCCACCGCACCGGAAGTAACAATTAAGATTTCCTTCCCCTGTGCGCGCAACTGGGCGATGTCCTCCATAAAAGAATATAGCCGGGACAAAGCCAAATCGCCGTTCTCCGCCGTCAGCGCGTTTGTGCCAAATTTAATGACAATCCGTTTTGCCTTTTTAATTAAATCCTTCATAAAACTCCCCATAAAAAATAAACCCCGCCCCAAAAGGCGGGGGCTTAAGATCTAAATTTCTTTATGCTGCCGGCTGCGGCTTTATACAGGAATGTTCACAACGCGTATTAAACGGACAAGCCGCACAATGCTGCAAATTGGGTTCAAAATCGTTTACTTCGATTTTCTTGCCGATATCCACAAACGTTTCCAAAATCTTCTTTTCGTCAAACGCTTCAAACGGCGCGCTCATTTTTTGGTTAAACGCCACAAAATAAAAAGTAGCGATCCCCTTTTGCATATTCCACGCACGCCGCGCCCCCACGGCATAGATGCCCAACTGCAGCGAATCCGTTACCGGCAGGGACAAATCAACATCGGTGCCGGTTTTGTAATCAATTACCTCCCAGGAACCGTCGGGGTGTTTATCAATACGGTCTATTTTCCCGCGCAGCGTCCACTGTCCTTCCTGAAAAATAAATTCTCTTTCGGTGCTGTCCACCGTGGTTTTGCGTTCATACTCCGCTTCGGCATAGGTTTCCAGCATCTTTTGGCCTTTCAAATACCATTCCATCTGCTCGCCCGCGCTGGCGTATCCCGCCCCCAGCCAACAATCGTCATAATACGAGAGCAATTCAGAGGGATCATTCGAATTGCGGTGATATTCCTCCAGCGCGCGGTGAATGGATACTCCCAAAGAGGAAGCCGGAACCAATCCTTCGCGTTTTCCTTCCACATATTTCAGCTTATACAATACCGGACATTCCAAATAAGTTTTGATTTTGGAATAATTCAGCTCATACACATCGCTATACATGGGAATCCTCTTTTGGGGCTTGCGCTTCCCGCAAAAAATGAACCAACGTATCGCCGTATTTTTCTACGCGGTAAATTTCCAATCCTTCCGGTACTTCAAATTCTTCGGTTTTGTGGTTTTGCAACACGACAATACCGTTTTTGGCCAGCAGCCGCGAAGCCGCCACGTTGGCCAAGGCCGGCTGGGAAAGAGAAAGCATTTTATTGTTGATATCGCGGTAAGGCGGCCCCATAAAAATAATATCATAGCCTTCGTTGTCGCTGTAAGGCATCAACCAATCCAGCGGTTTTAACACGTCGCCGCGGAGCACCTTGGCGCGGTCTGCAAAGCCCAAATGCTCCAAATTGCGGTGAATGTTTTTAATGCACGCGGGTTCTTTATCCACCATTACGGTTTTTTGCGCCCCGCGCGACAAGGCTTCCAATGACACATTCCCCGTACCGGCAAACAAATCCAGCATGATCGCACCCGTGATACGCGGGCGCAAAATATCAAACAAGGATTGTTTTATCCTGTCCGAAATAGGTTTTACGGGCAAATTTTTAGAAACGGAAAATATCCTTCTTCCGCGGGCTGTTCCGGCAATAATACGCATATCCTTCCTTTATAATTGGGCGATTCCTTCCTTAATGGCGTAACGCACCAATTCGGCCTGTTTGTGAATGCCGAGTTTTTTCATAATGTTGTTACGGTGCACATGAATCGTATTTAAAGACAAATTAAACGACTTGGCAATCTGCTTGCTGCTGTATCCTTCGGCAATCAGCTGCAGCACTTCTTTTTCTTTGGGGGTCAGTCCGGTGGCGTCGCGCTTGCGGGAAGAAGTTTTCCCCAAAAAGCCCTGTACAATGTATTTGGACACTTTGCTGCACAAATAAAACCGACCGGCGGCCACTTCTTCAATAGCGTCCACAATTTCGTCGGCGGTGGAAACTTTAACGATAAAACCTTTCGCCCCGGCTTTCAGCGATTTTTCCACCGATACCCGGTCATCGTACATACTCAATATAACCACTTTGGCTTCGGGGTTGCGTTTGACAATCCGCTCGGTCGCTTCAATTCCGTTTAAAACAGGCATGGAAATATCTACCACATATACGTCTGCGCCATGCTTTTGGGCATATTCCACCAAATCTTTCCCATTAGAAATTTCGGCTACGATTTCCATATTTTTACCGAGTTTCTCCAACACCGCGCGCACGCCGTTGCGAACGATGGCATGATCATCTGCCAGCACGATTTTTCTTTTCATTCTTTTCCCCCATACACGACACACGGACATATCACTTCAATGTGGGTTCCTTTGCCCGGCGCGCTTTTTATAGATATACTTCCGCCTAAAAGCCGCACGCTGTCTTTCATGGCCAAAAGGCCGACTTTGCGGATTGAACGCTGTTTAATTTGCTTAAAACCGACGCCGTCGTCTTTTACCACCAACCGAATTTGATCTCCTTTACGCGCCAAAAGCACATAGATATTCTTGGCGCGGGCGTGTTTAACGATATTATTCAGCGCTTCTTGTACAATTCGGTACAGCAAAATCTTTACACTGTCGGAAATGCCATTTTCACCGGCGGTGGGTTTATATTCAAACGTATAAGGAATATGCACATAGCCGCTGATATTTTCGAGCAGTTCCCGAATAGAACCGCCTAATGCGCCATCATTCTCCAAGCTGGGCGGGCGCAGGGAAACAACAATGTTTTTTACCCGGTCAATACTGTCTTTGATTTGGGCGTCTAATTTAGCGATATCCGCCAACGCCTGTTTCCGGTCGCCTTCTTTTACGCTGGCTTTTACCAGGCTTAAAAGCGCCGTCAAAATCACAACGGCGGAGCCGATCTCGTCATGCAACGCTTTTGAAATTTCTTTCTTTTCAGCTTCTCGGGCGGCCAACAAAATCTGGGAAAATGTCCGCGGCGGGGTTCCTTCGCGCAGCATGTCCCCGCCTTGATAAGCGCCCCCCCAATGCGTAATATCCCGCGTAAGAGAAAGCACGCTGGAAACTTTTGACTGCTCGCTTCGCAGCGGAATCAGCGTCGTTTGGTAAAAATAATGCTTATCGGCTTTTTCCAATCCCCATTCATAATGATGTATATGTCCGCAGAGCGCTTGTTTAAAAGCCTTTTGATGCACCGAACGGGCTTCTTTTAAATCTTCCAAAGTAACCCGGCCGGATACATTGCTGAAAATAGCCACCTGGCGGGTTTTGGCATCAATTACAGCCACGACGTCATACCCTTCCACACCGTTTTTTTTAATAGCTTTCAGGTCATTAGCCTGTATGCCCAGCGCGAGTGCTTGTTCCACACCCGGCACGAGCGAAGTTTTTTTGCATTGAGGACAGGAGAAAACGCGACAACGTTCTTCCTTTTTTTGGGAAATTCGTTTTTTAATCATAAGCAGCCTCTAATACATCCTAATTGTTATTTTACAATAGTTTTACCCTTTTTTACTACCAACACCCGCACGGGAACGCCGGCAGATAAACACAGGGATTTTTGATATAATTTAGAATATGTGGAAAGCTTTTCAAAAATTTATCACCTCCAAACCCATCGTTTTCTCCGCGCTGGCGGGGCTGTTTATTTTGATTATTTTAGCTGCGGTTTTTATGCGTTACATTTTTTCGGGGCTGCCCCCCGTGTACGAAATGGAAGAATATACCCCCTCTCTTACCACCAAAGTATTCGACCGCAACAATAAACTCATTCACGAATTTTCTATTGAAAAACGCAGCATGGTGCCGCTGGAAGATATCCCGGTGGACTTACAAAACGCCGTAGTGGCGATGGAAGACCGGGAGTTTTTTTCGCACCCGGGTTTTTCCGTAAAAGGAATCCTGCGCGCTTTACTGCACGACATCATGACGGGACAAGCCAAACAGGGAGCCTCCACCCTTACCCAACAGCTTTCCCGCGGCGTATTCTTGACGCAGGAAAAGAAAATTATCCGTAAAATCCGTGAGATTATTCTGGCCATTCAAATTGAACACCAATTCAGCAAGCGGGAAATTCTGCAGCTCTATTTAAACGAAATTTATCTGGGCAGCGGCGCATACGGGGTAAAAGCCGCCGCCAAAAAATACTTCGATAAAGAACTTGAGGAACTTACCACCGGCGAAGCCGCATTGCTTGTGGGCCTCATTCCGGCGCCGGGTCGCTATAATCCGTTTGCCAATCCGGAACTCGCGCGCCAGCGGCGTGATTTGGTCTTGGACGTAATGTACCAGCAGAACTATATCACAAAAGACGAATTGGACGCCGCCAAACAAGAGCTGCTGCCCGAAAAACCGCCGGTGCCGGAAGAAGCGCCCGGCCAGTATTTTATTGAACATATCCGCCGCATTTTGGAACCTAAATACGGAATGGACGTACTCTGGAAAGCGGGGTTAAACATCTACACCACCATCGACATTGACCAACAGGCCGCCGCCGAAAAAATCATGAACGAGTATCTTCAGCAATACGACGAGCAAGTGGCCAAAGGACTGGGGATTGAAATAGATCCGCACGATACCGAAGCCGATACGGAAGAAACTGCCCCCGAAGAAAACGAACCTGCAGATCCGGAGGCTGAATATCCCCGCTTGCAAGGCGCTTTTATGGTGCGCGACGTAAAAACCGGCGCGGTGCGCGTACTGGTGGGCGGACGCGGATTCGACGAGAGCAAATTCAACCGCGCTACCCAAGCCAAACGCCAGCCGGGATCTTCTTTTAAACCGTATGTATGGATGGCCGCCCTGCAAAAAGGATATACTCCGGCTACGTTAGTAAAAGATCTGCCCACCATGTTCTACTACGACGGCCGCAATTGGCACACCTTCAACGAAAACGCCGACCTCTATTCGCTGGATTTAGCCAAACAGCCGTTCATCGCCAGCAAAGATTTCAATGTTTGGGTTCCGCAAAACTACGGCGGAAGAAATGAAGGCTGGATTACCCTGCGCAAAGCATTAGAGAAATCCAAAAATTTAGTAGCCGTCAATCTGATTGACGCGATAGGCGTTCCCTCCGTAGTGCGGGTGGCGCGCAAGGCGGGCATTACAGCCGCGCTGCCGCGCGTACCGGCTTTGGCGCTGGGGGTAAGCGTAGTGGCTATGGACGAACATTTGGCCGCCTTAACCACCTTTGCCAACGGCGGCATTCATACCGATAATTACTACATTGAACGGGTGGAAGACGCCAACGGCCGCGTACTCGAACAACATATTCCGATAGAAGAAGCGGCATTCTCGCCGCAGGATTCTTATTTATTGATTAATATGATGAAGGGCGTTGTCCAGCGCGGAAGCGGCGCCTATGTATCGCGCCTGGGGCGCAACATCGCCGGCAAGACCGGTACCACCCAAAGCCACCGCGATATGTGGTTTGTGGGAATGACTCCCCGCACGGCCGCCGCCGCCTGGATGGGATACGACGACGACACCTCCCACGAAAAAGGCGCCCGTTTTACCGGCAGCACCACCGCCCGTTGGTGGACGGCTATCATGGAACAAGTGCTTAAAGACGAACCCAATGAAGATTTCGCCGTTCCGGAAGGAATTTCGTTTGCCTATATCAATCCCGCTACAGGAAAACTGGCTATGCCTACGGAACGCAACAAATTTCTGGAAGCGTTTATCGCAGGAACGGAACCGCAAAGTTTTTAACGGTTGCCGCCTGCTGCGTTTGAAACGCTTTGGCGTATGACAAACAAAAAACAGGAGTGCCCCATTTATTACTACGGGCTGCCTAACGGCGCCGCGAAGGCGTATTTTGTTTGCCAAAAATACCTCAACCAAGGGGAAAATGCCCTTTTTGTAACCGCATCCGAAACCGACGATTTTGACAACGCCGCCCGGGAATTTGCCCCGCGCGGAGCGCAGACGTTTCATCTTCCCGAAACCAATCCCGGCCGCATGGATACCCTGTACGAATTGCTTTTTTCCGCACAATCTCCGCGCCTATTAAGCCTTTCGTATGAAGATCTTTCTCTGCCATTGCCTGACCCGGAAGAATTTAAAAAACGGGTTTTCACAATCCGCCGAGGAGACACCCTGCATCGGCAGGACCTGCTCGACCGCCTCGAAGCCAACGGTTATACCCGCGAAGATTATACCGAAATTCCCGGTCAATACGCCGCGCGCGGCAGCGTGGTGGATATTTTCTGCCTCAACCGGCCTGAACCGCTGCGCTTGTATTTTACGGGCAACCGCGTCAGCGTGATAAGCGCCTTCGATTTAGACACCCAAAACACCAAGGAGCACCTCGACGAGGCAGTTATTATTCCGCTCGCCTTTGCCCATACCCCCGCCAAACTGTCCGATTACACGCCTCATTACGCTTTCATATTTGACGAACCCGCCCGCGATTTTCCCCTGTCGGATTATCCCGGCTGTGCCGTTACCTCCCTGCTGCCGGTTTCGAACGGCGTGGACTGCGGCCTCAAATCCCATATTGCCTTTCATGCTGATTTTAATTTATTGGACCGCGAAGTATCTTCGCTGCAGCAACGGGGGCTAACAGTTACCCTATGCTGTTTGAACCGCGGTGAATTGGACCGCATAAGTGAACTGGCCGCGGATTATCCGCACTTGCAAAAAATTTATTTTAAAATATCCCCGCTGACGCAAGGTTTCTACAGTCCCGAAGACCGCTTTGCCCTCATCACTACCAATGAAGTTTTAAACCGCCGTTACAACGCGGCAAATGTGCTCAAACGGTTTGATGTAGAAGGCGCTAAACGAGTGCGTTTTAAAGAACTAATGCCGGGAGATTACGTCGTCCACCAAGAACACGGCATCGGCCGCTATTTGGGGCTGGAACTAATGGACCAAGATGAAGATCCAACCGATTATCTCATTATAGAGTACCGCCAAGGAAGCCGCGTATATGTACCCATATACGATTTTAAAAAAGTACAAAAATACATCAGCGCCGGCGGCAAACGTCCCGCCCTGGCCGCGCTTGGCGGCAGCGCCTGGAAAGAGGCTAAAAAACGCGTGAAAGAAGACGCTCAAAAAGCAGCCAAAGAAATCCTGAAAATGGAAGCCCTCCGGCAAGCGACGCCTGCCCCGCAAATGCCGGGCGATCCGCGCATTGAACAAGAATTTGCAGATTCTTTTCCGTATGTCTTAACCCCCGGGCAGGAACAAGCCATTCAAGATACTCTGCACGATTTAGACCTGCCCAAACCCATGGATCGCGTTTTGGTAGGCGACGTGGGTTTTGGCAAAACCGAAGTGGCCATGCGGGCGGCGCTCAAAGCCGCTCTTTCCGGCAAACAGGTAATGGTGTTGGTGCCTACCACTATTTTGGCAGACCAGCATTATAAAACTTTTTCCAAACGTATGGCGGGGTTTCCGGTCAATATACGAATGCTGTGCCGGTTTCAAACCCCTAAAGAACAAAAGAAAGTAATCGCTGAACTCAAAAACGGCGTGTGCGATATCATTATTGGCACCCATCGGCTGATGAGCAAAGATATTGAATTTCACGATCTGGGACTTGTAATTATTGACGAAGAACACCGTTTCGGGGTAAAGCAAAAAGAAAAAATTCGCGCCAAAGTAGCGGGGGTGCATTCCCTTCTGTTAAGCGCCACGCCCATTCCGCGCACCCTCAACCAATCGCTTTCGTCCTTGCGGGACATTTCGTTAATCGATACGCCGCCGCGCGGCAGAACGCCCATCAAAACGGTCGTTACGGCTTGGAATAACGAACTGGCGGCCGCCGCCATTACCCAAGAATTGGCCAGAGGCGGACAGATTTATTACGTCTATAACAGTGTGCAAAGTATGCAGTCGCGTTATCTCTTTTTAAAACAGCTGGTTCCGCAAGCGCGCATCTGTATGGCTCACGGTCAAATGAAAGAGAAAGAGCTGGAACAAACGCTATGGGATTTTAATAACGGAAAATACGATATTCTGCTGGCTTCTACGATTATCGAATCGGGAATCGACATTACCAACGCAAACACCCTTATTGTAGAAAACGCCCACAACTTTGGGTTGGCCCAGCTTTATCAGCTGCGCGGACGTATTGGCCGCGGCAGCACCCGTGCGTACTGCTACCTATTTCACCCGGACTGGTTGTTCAAAAAGAAAGAAGAAGCCCAAGACAATTTTACTGACTTATCCGCCGTCTATTGGAAACCCAAGCCGGAAAAAGACCCCACCGAAGAAGCCCGCCAGCGCCTGGCCGCTTTGATGGAATTTGGAGAATTGGGCAGCGGCTTTCGGCTAGCCTTGCGGGATATGGAAATACGGGGAGCGGGAGATCTGCTGGGGGTAAAGCAGCACGGCTATGTCAATGAAGTTGGCCTAAGCCTGTACTGCGACTTAGTGGCGGCGGAAGTCAAGAAACTAAAAGGAGAACGCCCCGAACGCGCCCTGCAAACCAAAATCAATCTGCCGGTAACGGCTTATATCCCGCCCGATTACCTGCCCGACGCCGCCGAACGATTAAAGTTTTACAAAGAACTCATGAACGCCGATATGCCCAAAACGCAGCTTATTTTGAACAAACTGCAGGATTTGAGCGGTCCGATTCCTCCGGAAGTTAAAAAATTAACCGAGCTTTTTCAGCTTTCTTCCCGGGCGGGGAAAATGGAAATCTATTATCTGGATTGGCAAGACGGCCAGTTGGAACTGTTATTTACCCGCAATTTCTGCATGCCGCCGACACTGCCGGGAGAACTTTTTAACCGATTTGGAATGTCCCATGTAAAGTTTATTAAATCCAAAAACGGCGACGGCCTGCGGTTAACCGCACCGGCCGGCAAAGAACCTGTTGCCTTTGCCCAAGAAACCATTTCTTTTTTTGAAACTATTTTAAAACCGCAAAAATGATATAGTATATGAATATGAAACGAAGTTTTCTTTTAGCCGTCTTATTATTAGCGGCATGGGGTTGCCGGGAAAGTTCCGAAACCACTGCCGACGAAACTGCTGCCCGCGTGGGAAAAGAAACAATTACCGAATCCGACGTTATGGCGCGCATGGCGCTTCTGTCGCCGGAAGACCGCGAATTTGCCAAAACACCTGTCGGCCGGCAGAATTTACTGCAAATCATCACGCGCGAAAAATTAATTGCCGCCGCCGCCAAAGACGAACAACTCAACCAATCCGATGTTTATCTTTCCATGATGGAAGACAAGCGTGCCCAGCTGGCCGAAATTTATCAGCAATTTGGCGAACAAACTCTGGAACAGCTTTGGTATGATGAATTAAAAGAAAAAGGTGAAACGGCGGTAACGGAAGAAGAAATAGAAGCTTACTATACAAAATATCCGTATGAGATGACGATCCGGCAAATCATTATAGACAACGCCCAAACCGCCGACCAAGTGCTTCGGGCGCTGAAAGCCTCTCCCCGGCGGTGGGATGAGTTGGAACGTCAATACAGTGTGGCGCCGCAGTCGCTCCGGAAACTTTCTTTTATGCCGGGTGAATATCTGTCTGATATCGAAGTCATTGCCGCCAATTCCCCCACCGGCAGTGTGCAAGGTTTTTTCAAAACTTCCCAGGGATTTCATATAATAATGAAAACAAGTGAAAAACGGCTTTCGCGCAAAGATGCCGAGCCGCGAATCCAAAAAGTACTGGAAAATAAAAAGTTGGATCATGTTTTAGACTCTTTAAAAAACAAATACGAGGTTGTGATATATGAAAAAAGCGAATAAACTGTTTTTGGCCGTTTTAATGGCGGCTCTAGGAGCAAACGGACAAGCCAAAGTGATGGAATCTTCGGTTGCCACAGTCAATGGCCGTCCGGTTTTGGCCTCCGAGTATGACACCTATTTGGAAGGCGTCGTTGAACAATACCAGTTGGCTGCTCCGCAATTTTTGGAACAACCTTACGCCAAAGATATTCTGGGACGAGAAGTGCTTAAAGAATTGATTTCGAAAGAATTGCTGTACCAGGCCGCGGAAGAAGAAAAAATCCAAGTAAAAGATTCAGAAATAGATGCCGGCGTAAACGAAATCAAAACTCGCTTTATCATTGATGAAACCACCGGCAAACAAGATCCGAAAGGGGCTGAAAAACGTTTTAACGAAGCGCTTAAAAAACAGGGCATAAGCTTTAAAACTTATAAAAACAAACTCTCCAAAGATATTGCCGTACGCAAATTGATGGAACAAAAATTGCAAGCCACCGTAAAACCCGTAGAAGAAGCCGACGCCAAGGCCCTCTATGAAGACGTAGAAGCGGTAATGAAAAACAAAACCAAAAAAATAAAAGCCTTGGAGACAGAAGACCCGGTAAGACTCAAAGAAGCCCAGGCGATTGCGGCCAAACTCAAACAACTTACCGGCGAACAGGTGCGCATCGGACATATCTACTTGGCGGTAACCGAGGATATGAAACCGGAAGACGTCAAGAAAAAAGAAGAACTGGCCAAGCAGATAAAAAAAGAAATTGACGGCGGTATGGATTTTTCAGAAGCGGTCAAAAAATATACGGAAGACAAAAACGCGCTGGCCAGCGGCGGAGACATGATTTTACTCAAAGGCGTAGCGCCCAAAGCAATCGATGAAAAAGCTTTCACGCTGGCCGTTGGCAAAGTGAGCGATCCGATTAAAAGCGACATCGGTTTTCACATTATTAAAATCAAAGAAAAACGCGCCGAAAGATCCATTTCCTACGAAGATATTGCCAAAGACTTGGCCCAATACTTGGCGCAGCAGCGGGTACAACTTGCGATGGCGGAGTACATTGAAGAACTATATAAAAAAGCGGACGTAAAAGTTACCATTGAATTTGAATCGGACGCACTTTTGCAGCAAGAAGCCGCCCAAACACCAGAAAAAACAACCGCTGAAAAAGACACAAAAGCCGATACTAAAGGAAAAACAGATAAAGAAACCCAAAAATAAAACGGCTAAAAATCTGTCCAATGGAGTTATAACCTAAAAGGTAAACGGTTCCTCGCCTCCTTTTTGAGTTTAATTATATTCGGACATATCATGAAACCTGTGGTATTTATAACCGCCGGCGACCCGTTAGGAATCGGCCCGGAAGTAACCGTCAAAGCATTAAAAAGCCCTTTGGTGCAGCATGTCTGTTCCCCCATTGTCATTGGGGAACCATGCTCGCTGGTGCGCGCCGGCTTTACTGACCGGCTGGCGCGTTTAATCAGCATGGACAGCTGTGAGTGCTTGCAGGACGCTCCGCCCGGCCCGACGGAAGCCGGAGGCGTATCTTCTTTTAAAGCCGTAGAATTAGGCTGCAAACTCTCTTTACGCACCGGCTGTCCGCTCGTTACGGCCCCCATTTCCAAACAGAGCTGGGCGATGGGAAATATCCCTTATGTGGGGCACACCGAACTCTTGCGCGAGCGCGCCGGAAAAGAGGGACTGATGATGTTTGTCAGCGGTGCGATTCGCTGTGCGCTGGTTAGCGAACATTTTGCCATATCCGATTTACCCCACATTATCACCCGCTCCCGCGTAGCTCAGGCGGCGCGTCATTTTGCACAGGCGCTTCATCGGCTGGGAGTCAAACACCCGCACATTGCTTTTTGCGCGCTCAACCCGCACGCGGGAGACAACGGCAAGTTTGGAAACGAAGAACACATGATAATTGCCCCGGTTATTCGCGCCCTGCGGCGCAAGGGAATTTGTGCAGAAGGCCCGTTTCCGGCAGACAGCATCTGGGCCGCCCATGCACATGGGCAATACGATGGACTGCTTTGTATGTATCACGATCAAGCGCTGCTGGGGCTGAAACTAGCGGCGCGCGAACCGATTGTACACGTTACGGCCGGTCTTAAATTTTTGCGCACCTCGCCCACTCACGGAACGGCATTTGATATCGCCGGGAAAAACAAAGCCGATGCCCAAAGCATGACCGCCGCCATTTTGTTTGCCGCCGCCCGCGCCAAATGCCCGGAAATATAATAACCCACCCAATCTGCGTGTCTTTTTTTAAACGCCCCATATGTGCGGGCGTTTTTTATAGTCCCAATCCTGTATTTTCAAAAATTCTCGGCTATCCCCCCTCTATAAAATCATGTTGCGCCGAAACGCTCTTTTTTATTTTTCCTGCATAAAAACCCTCTCTCCTCCTTCTTTAATTTGTTACAATGGGGGTATGAGCTCCATCGTACATTTTAAAGAAATAGATTCCACCAATAATTACCTCAAGGAAAACTGTTCTTCCCTGCCGCACGGCTTTATTGTTACGGCCGACAAACAAACCGCCGGACGCGGACGATTTAACCGCAAATGGGTATCGCAGGAAGGCGGACTTTATTTCTCCGTTTTAATTAAGCCGCAGCGTACCGATTTTTGGCCCAATTTCACCCAACTGATGGGGCTTTCGCTTTGCCGCGCGATTGAAAAATTATTTCCCCACACGTACCTAAAATGGCCCAACGACGTGTTGGCGGACGGCAAAAAACTCTGCGGCATTTTAAGCGAGGGTGTTTTATCCGGCGGACGATTGGAAGGAATGGTCATCGGCACGGGCGTAAACGTAGGGCAAAAAACCATGCCGGACGTGGGTCAGCCGGCGACATCTCTCTATATGTTGGGCGTTCAGGCGGACAAACAAGCCCTGCTGCAAGACATTATGAACTATTTTTGGCAGGATTATCCTGCCGTGGAAGAACGCGGCTTTGCCGCCATTTGCGAGCATTACCGGGAAAGATTTCCTTTCCTGGGCAAAGAAATCACCGTCAAAAACGGTGAGAAACCCCTTTTCGGAACGGTGCAGGACGTCTCGTCGCGCGGAACGCTTTTGCTGGCTACCGCCGACGGCCCGGAAGA
>CALVFE010000009.1 GCA_944326765.1 uncultured Elusimicrobiales bacterium
TACCGGCGGAATTTGTGGCAGTGCCAAGAAACGAAGTAAAAAATTATGCCATCTCCCGTTTGGTTCAAAAATTATTGCAAAAAGCAGATTTGTCGGATTAACACTGTCGGATTGTTCGGCTCACCCAGCATACCCTCACGATCATAGTGGTGTAATAATGAAATGCAGGCTGCGTGAAACTGTTTTACATCTGATCACACGTACTATTTGCTCCTATTATATATAGACAAAAAGAGCAGGTTTTCGCAAGAAGCCTTGACTCGTTTTTTTTTTTTGATAAATTTTGCGTATGAACAAAAATTATCAAAAATCATTTTCCGACGATAAAATCGGCGGATTTACGCTTATAGAGCTGTTAGTGGTCGTTTTGATTGTCGGCATATTGGCCGCCGTAGCCTTTCCTAAATATGAAAAAGCGGTAATTAAATCGCGTGCGGTACCTTTGCAAATCTGGGCGAAGCGGTTATATGATGCCCAGCAGGAGCATTTTTTAAGCAATGGTAAATATGCTGATTATTTTGAGGAATTAGGAGAAGATTTTACGGTTTCATTTCCGGTGAAGACAACCGATACTGCTTGGGGACAAGCTAATCGTATGTTGGCTACGGAGCAGTGGAGTATGGGCAAATATCCTTACGGGGTACGCCTTCTTATTCAGACTTCAGCCAGTGCGGCCCTTTTCAATAATTATTTTTATGATGGAAAAGGCGGTTTTGTCTATCGACATACGGGAAATTATAAAGGACAGTTGCTGTGTGGCGAGTATACTGGACACGCCGTAACGGCCGGCACATTCTGCAAAGATATTATGGGATATCCAAATTTGGTGGAAGTCGCGTCTGGCTTCCGGTTATATAAGCAATAAAACTTTTTATGAAAAAGCCGCCTCCCGTTTTTTGGGAAGCGGCTTTTCTGTTTATGAGACGTCAAGATCTTGGGGATATGATATAATTTTTGATATTCTAATGACGGTTTCGTCGGACCGTTCTTTTGAAACCATATTAAGGAGTTTTTATTCATGCCGCAATCTCGTTCTGTAAAGTTATTCAAAGAGCGTTGTCTTGTCGTGTCAGAACAGGAAAAACTGATTCAAGAGCTGCTCGGTGAGCTAGAAAAAGGAGAGCCTGCTTTAACGGCGCTATTGTGTGGTACGGCGCATCCCAAAAAATACGCAGGGACATATCGTTCGGGGCAACACAGCTGCTGCATCGGTTTTACCAAAAACACTTTTTGGGAAAAAAGATTGTGCAAATGTATGTATTATTGGAATAGCAGCTGTACGAAAAACTGTGCAAATTGTGCTTTTCAAGAACGGTTCAAAATAGAGGGAGATTATCAAATTGCGGATTATGAAGTTCCGGCTTACTATGGCGGCGAAAAAGCCGTCGGAGAAATAGACTGGATCTTGCGTAACGGAAATGTGTATTACGCTACGGAAGTAAAACCGTATAAAGGAAATTCCGAGCCGCTTCTTCGTATGGCAGCCGAAGTTCTTACTTATACTCTGGGGTATCCGGACGGAAAATATCAAAAAGCGATTGCCTTCTTTGAAAAAAACCGCGAAGACGGAACGGAAACCCCTCAACAAAAAGAGTATAAATCCGCCTCCTCCCAGCTGCTTTACTTACTTAATAAAGCAGAAATTACGGTTTTCCGTTTGGAAGAAGACGGACCGGACGCTTATCGGATATGCAAATTATAGTTCACCGCGGTACTCATCAGATTGGCGGCGTTGCCACCGAAATCCGAACTTCTTCTGCCCGTATCTTGATCGATATGGGGGATGAATTATCCAATGAGGCCGATTTTATCCCCCGACCGCTTTCCATCTCGGGCGTTACGGATGACCGCGAAGCGTGTGATGCGGTATTGTTTACCCACTATCATGGAGACCATATTGGGCAGCTTACAAATATACGCCCGAATATTCCGATATATATGGGTGTTCTGACCAAAGAGGTATTGCTGGCAACGTGTCGCAGAAAAACAGATCTGTTAATGAAAGAGCGGATACAAAAAGCCTATACGTTTGAGCCGGGACAACGTTTTAAAGTAGGCGATATTGCGATTACCCCCTTTTGGGTGGATCACTCCGCGTGCGACAGTTATATGTTCCTGCTGGAAGCGGAAGGAAAACGCGTTTTGCATACGGGAGATTTCCGTCTGCACGGTTTTCGAGGGAAAGCTTTGCCGAAGTTGTTGAGATGGAAGATCGGAAAAGTAGATGTTTTAATTATAGAAGGAACCCAGCTTTCTCGTTCGGGCACGGTTTCCTTTACCGAGCGGCAGTTGCAGCAGCAAGTAAAAAAATATATGCAGCAGTATAAATATGTGTTTGTCTTATGTGCTGCCACCCAACTCGAACGCATTTGCGCCTTGGCAAAGGCCGTTCCGGCTGGTAAGTATTTTGTGTGCGATGGCTATCAAAATAAACTGCTGGATTTGTTACAGCGACATTGGGGAAATTATTCCGCCCTATACCGAAATTTGAAAAAAATAACGTATGGGAAAAATCTGCATGAGCGGTTTGCCGAAAAGGGATTTCTCATGATGGTGCGTGATAATCGTCAGTTTAGAAGCATTATCCGGCGGTTTGATCCTCATCAGTCGGTTATTCTTTATTCTATGTGGGATGGTTACCGTACACGTCCGAACAGTTCCTTGCCAGATTTTTTAAACCTTGCCGAACATTGGGCACCGCTGCATACAAGCGGACATTCCTCGCAGGCGGACCTGCAACAAGTCATTCAAAAACTCAGTCCGCGCCGCGTGATCCCAATCCATACTGAATATCCCGAGGGGCTGAGCCGTATTTGTCCGACGGAAAAAATCGTTTTATTACAAGACGGTCAGGTTTGGTCATTTTAAGCCCAAGGATTTTTTTGTTCTTTTTTTTAACATACAGAAACCATCAGAGAAGCTTTTTGAATCGGCTTGACTTGTTTTTTTTTTTTGATAAATTTTGCATATGAACAAAATTTATCAAAAATCATTTCTCGACGGTAAAACCGGCGGATTTACGCTAATAGAGCTGTTGGTGGTCGTTTTAATTATCGGCATATTAGCCGCTATAGCGCTGCCACAGTACGAGAAAGCGGTTGCTCGTTCCCGCTTATCGCAGCTGATGATTACGGCAAAAAATATATATGATGCTCAACAGGCATATTATCTGGCGAATGGACAATATGCCAGCAAGTTAGAAGAATTGGATATTGGTTTTGCTAACTTTGTAGATAATAAGGCGCAATCCATAAAATTTGAGTTTGGATCTTGTGCCATTAATTACGATACAGAAGAAACTCCTGACCGGGTAGGCTGCCTTATGGAGAAACCGCGTATTTTTTATGCCATTAGGCTTTTAACTAACAGACGTACCTGTTGTGCCTATTCTCAAGATAATTATGCCGGAGAAAGTGTGTGCCAGAGTTTGTTTTTTGGGGCAGAAATGCACAATGGCTGTAGTGAAAGTTCTCCTTGCCATTGTTACTCGTCTTCTTCTCTTTGAACATGAAATGAATCAAAAAGCCGCTTTCCTATTTTGGAAAGCGGCTCTTTTTTATATTTTAATTCTAGAACTTATATCCAAAGGTAAGCGAGAATATATTGCTGTTTCCGTCGGAATATTCCATCGGAAGCACTCCGGCGGCCGTATTAATGGAATGCCCTTTTAAGTCCTCCGCGAACACATGGGCATAAGCGAAGTCTAGGCTCCAGGTGTGTGTTTGGTATCCTACCCCAACGCTGGCAATATGGCGGTTGTCCACCGGAACCAAAGTGTCCATGGCGTTTTTATTGATGGGAGATTTGTCATACACGTATCCTGCCCGCAGCGCCCAATTGGGAGTAAGCATATATTCGGTACCGAGGTTTAAACGGTAAACATCTTGATAGTTTTTCTTGTTGTGAATGGTGGGCGCTTCTTCTTTATCTTTATATTCAATTAAGATCTGGTCATAAGAACTCCAAAAAGTTCCCACGATGCCGGCTTCAATGACCCAGTCTTCCGTCGGGCGAAAAGCAATGCCGGCGGAAAGACTGTCCGGCAGAACGATGGATCCTTTGGCATCGCCGCTATATAATTGGTTCGGAATTTCCAAGCCGGCGGCAATACGCCCGTTTAAGTTCTGTTTTACTTTGGTGCGGTACATGGCGCCTAAAGACCATTTTTCAGCCCATTCGGGTTTGTAAATAAACGAGAAGTTTCCCCCCCAGCTGACGCCCGAACCGCTGATTTCATATCCCGTTGCGTGTGCATAAGCGGCAGAAGAAGTGTTTAAAGTGGAGTTTTGGGAAAACCCGATAATCATTGCTTCCAAGCCCATTGCGATTGAAAGTTCGTCATTGGCTTTTACGGCAATCGTCGGCGTAAAAGAAAACGTTTCCAATTTCACTTTATAGGCCAAAAGGCTGCCCGTCCAAGTTTCCCAATTCTTATATTCTCCGCCCAAACCGTAGCGGGAAAATCCGCCTAAACCGACGGATACCTGATCACTCCATTTTTGGGTGATAAAAAAGTTGGGTAAATACCATACGTCGTTTTTCAGCGTGCGGGAATCGCCGGCCGCGGTGGTTTTGGCGTCCGCCGTTACCACGGTCAGGCCGACTTGGGCTTGCGTGCCTTCCAGCTCGGTAATAAGCGCAGGGTTATTTGCCAGGGAGGCGGCTTCGGCTTTATTGGCCATCACGGCGCCGCCCATAGCGGTAGAACGGCCGCTGTATTCATACAGGGCAAATCCCGCGCCGTAGGAAAAATCGGCCAGCAGGACGGATAAGAGCAGTACAGCTGTCAGTTTTTTATACATGTATTTCCTCTATTTTAGATTTTGTTTGGGATAAACAAAATCCCGCCCGGATGGGTTTTTCCGGACGGGAGTTACATCAAATTATTTCTGGAGTTCAGCCATTTTTTCTTTGGCCGTGGTACCGAAGTAGGTTGGCGCATAAGCGTCTGCCAAGTGTTTATAGGCGTTTAAGGCTTCGGTTTTATTGCCGGCTAATTCTTGGCTCATGGCCAATGTTAGATAAGCTTGCGGCAAGGCAAAGCTTTTCGGATTGTTTTGAATGAACAGGTTCATTCCTTCTGCGGCGGACTTGTAATCTTTTACAGCCTGCTGTGAGGCAGCCAGCGACAAAGCCGCTACCGTGGAAACCGTTTCATTTGTGGAATTGAGAAGCGCCTTATATACATCAGCGGCTTGGGCATAATTTTCGGCGTTATACAATATATCCCCTTTCAGCAGCATGGCGTATTGGGCGGCGTTGGTGTCAGGGTATTTTTCGGACAGCGAATCAATGAGGTCAAATCCTTCATTTTCTTCCCCGCTTAACAGGGCTACTTGCGCCGCATAGTAAGCCGCCCAAGAATTTTGGGTTACTTTTTTAACATGGGCAGCGTAACATCCCCCCACTGCGGCGGCTAATACTAAAATAACTAAAGCCGTCAATACGCCTCGTTTGTTGCGTTTACAAAAACGAATAATGCCGGATACAAACGACACGATAATATCTTTCTGTTCTGCAGAAACGGTAACTTGTTTTGTCATATAACTCCATTATAGTAAAAATGTGGTCTAATCCGAAAGCGTTTAATTGGCGGCGATGTCTTTTTCCGTCAGCTGACGGCACTCAATCCCGTTTTTAGCCAGAAAAATAATTCCGTCTTGGCTGCGGTCATACATATTTTTATAAAACACTTTTTTGATGCCGGCGCTGACAATTACTTTGGCGCAGTGTACACAAGGCGACCAGGTTACATAAACCGAAGCCCCTTGGGTGGCGATGCCGTTTTTGGCGGCAAAGGCGATGGCGTTTTGTTCGGCGTGCAGTTCGTTTTCTACCGACCATTTTCCATGCAAGTCATAAAATATGCGGCTGGCTACAAAGTCCGCGTAGGTGGGAAATTTGTCGCGGTAATTTTCTTCATAGACGGTTTGAAAGTTTTCCTCACAGTGCAGCTGCCCGGTTGGTGTTCCGTTAAAGCCCATACTGATTACCCGGTTGTCTTTTACCAGCACCGCACCTACTTGCAGGCGGCAGCAGGTGGATTGTTCGGCTACGAGCTCGGCCATTTTAATAAAAAGTCGGTGTTTGTTTTTCATAAGCTTTTTACCATTTTTTAAATACGAAAAATACCGCGGCTACCAAACAGGCGAATCCTACCAAATGATTCCATTTAAAGCTTTCTTTAAAATACAATGCCGAAAGTCCGGCAAAAACAGCCAACGTAATTACTTCTTGCATTACTTTTAGCTGGGTA
This sequence comes from uncultured Elusimicrobiales bacterium, assembly GCA_944326765.1. GTDB lineage: Bacteria > Elusimicrobiota > Elusimicrobia > Elusimicrobiales > Elusimicrobiaceae > Avelusimicrobium. The sequence continues at coordinate 6,257 of CALVFE010000009.1, forward strand.
ACCGAGAAATAGTTGCTGCCAATACGGTTGGCAGGAACTTGCAGGCAGTACTCAAAAAAAGCAATGCCCCAGCTGGCCAAAATCACCAGCCAAAGGGCACGATTTTTAAACTTTAAGTGGCCATACCAGGCCACCGTCATAAATAAGTTAGAAGCGCATAAAAGCGCGACGGTTCTCCACATACTTATTGATATTATATAAATTCTTTGTGTCTGCGTGCTTCAAAAAACCGCCGCATGCTTGATGCGGCGGAAAAAAACGGCAAAACCGTTATTGACCGGCCAGAATAGCATACATCTTGTCAAACGAAAGGGAGTTTCTTCCCGTGTTTTCCGCCTGCAGCCATTTTCGGTAAGTGAGATAATTTGGGTCTTTTTGCAATATATTGCGCAAGTAGTCGTTGAAGGGCGTTTTAGACGATTGGGCGGCCAAAACGTTTAATTCAAACAGTTGGGGTTGAAAGTCGTTTGGATATCGAAGCATAAACTGAGTCAGTTGTATTAACCGGTTGGCCGTGGAAAAACTTAACGAGGTTGCATCGCCAAAGGGATCCGGGTGTTTTAATTTGGCGAAAAATTCGTTGGCGGTGCGGGTTAAATCTTCTTGCAGAAATAAAAAGATGGCTCGTTGTTCCAAGGGCATTTTATCCAATTTTTTAGAAGGGATATTTTTGGTTACGGCATATATATATTTTTTGAAGGGCAACTCGCCTTGAGGTGCATGCATGGAATGAGCAAATAAGTCCGGCAAGGGACTGGGGGTGTTGTTGTGCGTAGATAACCAACCGTGATTTTGCGCTAATACCCGACCATAATTTAGAAGCGCTGCTTGTTTTTCGTTTTTTAATCGTTCCAAGGCCGCTACGCGTTGATAGACAAAACGTGTCAGTTTTTGGGATATCGCTCCGGAAGCGCTGCTGTTTCGATATTTCCACGCTTGTCCCACTTTCAGTGCATAATCGGAGGATATCAGCGGCGGAGTAAAACGTTTATAGTTTCGGGCGGCAGCCAAGTAGGCCCGTTCCGCTTGTTGGAGTGTTAAATTGCGTGCGGTTGCGTCAGCGGCGGTTTTAGCGGCGGTTGCTTGGAGAATAGGTTTGATTATTTTTCCCGTTTGGGCAAATGACGGATATGCAAAACAACAAATAAAAAGTAAAATAGCGGATTTTTTCATATTTCTCCCGAAAAAAATAGATTTGTTCCATAATATGACATTTTTGTCCACTATAGCAAGAGGAAAAAAACTATTCTGTCGGTAGGACTGTTCAAAACCCCGTTTTTCAAAAGGAAAGCTTTTTATTTTCTTTATTGGCAAGATGCAATAATTTGCGGAACCTTCGTGTTAAAATAAGAGTGGTATTAAAGTAGTAAAATATGCATTATCGTCTTAAAAACCAAACAAATTTATATAATATGACTATGAAACATTTTCGGATTTTTTTAGTGACAGCCTTTTTGCTCGCCGGAGTCTGTGTGCGCAGCGAGGTAATTGTGCCGGAACAGACGCCTGCCGCCGATTCGGCCGCTCCCGCTTCCGCTGCAGCGGAAGCGGCGAAAGACGCCGTAAATCCCCCCGCTCAGGCCGAGTCTGCCCAGACGGAAGACAAAAAAACAGTTCATCCGGCTAAAAACGATAAACCGGCGATGGTGCTGCGGGACGCGGACGGCCAGCCGCTGCCGGATATCAACGGCAAACTGACGCTGGAAGACTGTATCCAGATTGCACTGGCCAACAGCCCGCAGGCGGTCAGCGCGCAATTAAACTTGCAAAACGCGCATGTGAATTTGAATTTAGCCAAGTCTGAATTTTTACCGACGGTTACGGCGGGTGCTTCGCAGGGATATAACAATGGCAAAACCGACGGATCTTCCCGTACCGACCACGGATCTTCCGACGTATATGCCCAAGCGCAGCTGTCTATCAGCGGCATTACGGATATTGCCCGCAACGTTAAAACCCAACAGCTTTCGCTGGAACAGGCCGAACTGAATTTGGACAGCGTAAAAAACGACATCATCCGCACGGTCAAGAAAAACTACTATGCGCTGATCTCCGCCGTGCGTGCGGTGGCAATCCGCACGCAGTCGCGTGATTTGTACAAAGACCAATACGAACGCGCCTCGGAGTATTTCCGGCTGGGGCTGCGCCCGAAAGTGGACGTAACGACGGCGGAAGTCAATTTAAATAATGAGGAACTGAGTTTAATCCGCGCGAAAAACTTGGTCAAAACGGCCTCGGCCGAACTGGCTAACAGTATGGGCGTTACGACCCCTAAAACATTGGATATAGAAGAAATTTTTTCGTTTGAAAAATTTGAAATGCCGTTTGACGAAGCCGTCAAAACCGCTTATGCCAACCGCCCGGACGTGCTTTCCGCCCAGACGGACGTGCGCATCAGCCAGATTAAGCTTAACCAAGCCAAAGCCGGCTTCTTCCCGACGTTTTCCTTTTCCGCCGGGTTTTCCAAATACGGCGATGATTTTTCGCTGGATAACGAAGAAACGAAACTGATGGCGGCGGTAGAAATCCCGATTTTCAATGCGTTTAAAACGTATAACGGGGTTAAACAAGCCAAAATTTCGTTGGAAAACACCTTAAACAGCAACCGCAGTTTACTCAATAACGTATTTTTGGAAGTGCAAAGCGCTTATATTAAAATGCATGAATCGGCGGAAAGTATTCCGATAGCGGAGCTGAACGTAGAGAAAGCGAAAGAAAACTTGGATCTTTCGCGCGGCCGCTACAATGAAGGCATTGGGGATATTATTGAACTCAAAGATGCGGAAGTGGCGTATACGGATGCCGAACTCAGTTTACTGACGGCGCGGTATGATTATGCTTCGGCCGTGGCGGATTTGAAACAAGCGATGGGGACAAATTAATATGAAAAAGGAAAATATATTTAAACGTATTATTAAACGGTTTTGGAAATTGGCGTGGTGGAAAAAAACGCTGATTATCCTGTTGCTGCTGGCGGCCGTATGGGGCGTAAAAGCGGCGTTTTTTTCTAAACCGCCGGTGCCGCAGTACCGGACGGCTCGCGTCAAAAGAGGCGATATCGTGGACATTGTAGAAGCTTCCGGCCCGATTAATCCCGTAAACACCACGGAAGTCGGGGCGCTGGTTTCCGGCGAAATTTTGAAGATCTATGTGGATTATAATACGGAAGTCAAGAAAGGCGATTTGATGGCGGTTATTGACCAGACGCAGATTTTGGCTTCGCTGGAAGAAGCCAAAGCGCGTTTGTCTTCCGCCAAAGAAAGCTTGGCTTCGGCCGATGTTTCCTATCGTTTGGCCAAGAAAAACTATGAACGGTATCAGGCGTTGTATAAAAAGGACTATGTTTCCAAAGTCAATTTGGAAGAGTATGAACTGGCTTACGTCAACGCCAAAAGCAGTCTAAATTCGGCGCAGGCCAATGTGGTGCAGGCGCAGTCCAATTTGGATACGGCGGAGAAAGATCTGTCCAATACCAAAATCGTTTCCCCGATTGACGGGGTTGTGCTGACCAAAAAAGTCAGCGAAGGGCAGACCATTACGGCCGGTTTCTCTACGCCGGAACTGTTTGTGGTGGCGCAGGACTTAACCAAAATGCAGGTGGAAGCGAAAGTGTCCGAGGCGGACATCGTAAAAATCCAGCCCGGGCAAGAAGCGGATTTTACGCTGGACGGATACGTCGGCGAAAAATTTAAAGGGGTAGTCCGCCAGGTGCGCACCAATTATGTGGATACTTCGGATTCTACGACGTCTTCCTCCAGCAGTACGACCTATACGGTCATTATTGACGTGGATAACTCTGACCTGCGTTTGAAACCCGGTATGACCGCTACGCTGACGATCCGCACCCAGGACAAAAAAGACGTGCTGTTAGTGCCGAACGAAGCGCTGCGCTTCTCCCCCTCCACCAACGAAAATAAATATGAAAATACCGGCGTGTGGAAGGTGGAGCCCGGTATGCAGCCGCAGCGCGTGGACGTAACCATCGGCATTATTGCCACCAAACAGACCGAAATCACGGGCGGCGAAATTGAAGAAGGCGATATGGTCATCATCGGTGAAAACAATTTGAAGGCCAGCACGTCGAGCACTCAAATGGGGCCGCCGCGGCCGGGCAGACGGCGCTAGGAGGCGTTATGGCGCTGATTGATACGCGTGATCTATATAAGATTTACACGCTGGGCGATGTGGAAGTGAAGGCTTTAAACGGCGTCAGCGTGTCTATTGAAAAGGGCGAATTTGTGGCCGTTATGGGGCCTTCCGGCTCGGGAAAATCCACCTTTATGAACATTTTGGGCTGTTTGGATAAACCCACGCACGGCAAATATGTGCTGGACGGAATTGACGTAACGGCTACGGATTTGTCCGAACTGGCCGGCGTACGCAACCGCAAAATCGGTTTTGTATTCCAAGGGTTTAACCTCATTAAACGCACCACCGCCATTGAAAACGTGGAATTGCCCATGATTTATAACCATACGCCGGCGCATTTGCGCCACGAAAAAGCGATGGAGGCGTTGAAGGCGGTCGGACTGGAGTCGCGCGCGCAGCATTTGCCCAACCAGCTTTCCGGCGGCCAGCAGCAGCGCGTGGCGATTGCGCGGTCTTTGGTGTGCGACGCCCCGATTATCTTTGCCGACGAGCCAACCGGTAACTTGGATACGAAAATGAGCATTGAAGTAATGGAGTTGTTTACCCGCTTAAACAAAGAAATGGGCAAAACCATTATTTTAATTACGCACGAGCCGGATATCGCGGAATATGCGTCGCGGTTAATTAAGTTTAAAGACGGCGAAAAAATAAGCGACGAGGTCAAATAATATGTGGGATTCTTTTTACGCTATTTTTAAAATTTCGCTTAAAGCCATTTTTGCCAACAAGATGCGCGCGGCCCTGACGAGCTTGGGTATCGTGATCGGCGTATCGGCGGTTATCACGATGTTGGCGGTCGGATCGGGCGCGCAAAAAAGCGTGACCGACAGCGTGGCCCGCTTCGGCACAAACATCTTATTTTTGCGCCAGCCGTGGGATCTGGACGAAAGCATTTCCTCCCCCAAAGACGTAACGATGGACGATGTTTATGCCATTCGTCAAATAGACGGAGTGGCCGCCGCGGCACCGTATATCACAACGAGCTTTGACGTAAAATATTCCAATACCAGCGTTTCGCTGAGCGTATTGGCAACCGATCCCGATATTTTCCTGACCTATGACTGGCCGGTAGAAAGCGGTCGTCAGTTTACTCAACGCGAAGTCAACGATTACGCACAGGTGATTGTATTGGGAGCGTCCGCCGCGCAGACCATTTTCAGCGACGTAGATCCGCTTAATAAAACGGTGGTGCTGGACAATATCCCGTTTAAAGTGGTGGGCGTCATTAAGAAAACAGGCCAGAGCGGTATGGGTTTTGATATGGACGAAGGCGCTCTAATCCCTTATACGACGGGAAAGGTCAAGATGAACGCCGGGTGGAACAAGTCTGACCGCCGCGCCTTAGACCGCGTGGTCATTAAAGTGGCCGATTTTAATACGATTGAAAATACCAAAGTGGATATCCAAAATACGGTGCGCAATACCCACCGGATTCACCCGTTAGGAAAAGACGATTTCCAGCTGGACGATTTCGCGTCTTTTATTGAACAGGCTAAAACGATGGGCAAAACAATGAGTCTTTTATTAGGAGCGATTGGGGCGGTTTCCTTGATTGTGGGCGGTATCGGTGTAATGAACATTATGCTTGTGTCCGTTACCGAGCGTACGCGTGAAATCGGAATCCGTATGGCCATTGGCGCTACCAGCTGGGATATTCGGATGCAGTTTTTGGTGGAATCGGTAACGCTGTCCTGCATCGGCGGGCTGATTGGGATTATTTTGGGCGTGATTATTACGCTGATTGTCGCGGCCAATTCTTCTATCCCGGCGGAACTGAGCATATCGGCGGTTTTGTTGTCGGTAGGATTTTCGGCGGCGACGGGTATTTTCTTCGGATTTTATCCGGCGTATAAGGCTTCTAAACTGACGCCGATTGACGCCTTGCGTTACGAATAAATAGCAAAAGCCGTTTTCGGGGGTATAATCAAAAACAGTCCTGTCCATTTAATGGGCAGGACTGTTTTTATCATTTTGACGTAATGCCCTGGAATAGAAAAGGGAGCTTTTTATAATTTAAGTTTTATTTTGGACTATTTTTCCATTCGCAAAAGAATCCTGCATTTTAGTCTATAAGACGGTTTATAGAATATTTGACGGGCAGGAATATAGCCGCCGGCCATGCATTTTGCCGCTGGCGGCCATCAAGAGAATAAAAAATCCCCGGGAAAACCCGGGGATTTTCAATGACTTGTGATATCAGTCTTTTTTACCGGTTATGCGGTTGAATAATTTCTTCAACCAATTCGTTTTTTGAGCAGCGGTTGGAGCGATATTTTCCGCAACACCCTCTTCCGCCGCGGTTTGTATGCGCTCAATCCGCTTAAACAGTCCGGCGGAAATCAGTGCCAGGAAGGCCGGTAACGCAATCATAGCTGCCGTGGTGGCTCCGGCGGTATTGAAAACTCCGGCGGCTATTAATTTTTCAGCCAATCCCGTCAACAACATCGGACCGAATGCACAAGAAATAGCGCTTGCCACAATCAAGGAAACGATGCGGTCCTGGGTGTGTATATTCTTGGCTGAGCGGGCAAATGACAAAGTAAACATCGTCGAGATTCCCACTTCCGCGGCAAATAACGCAGCCGTCAGCGCATATACATTATGCGCAAGCGGAACAGCAGCTAATCCTCCCAGCGCGGCAATCAAAGTGGAAATGGTCATATTATTTTTAGGGAACCATTTTAAGAAGCTTTTAGCCAAATAGCGGCCCACTAAGAATGGCACTGCAAATTGCATCAAACCAAACAAATACTGCGAAGAAGGATCCGTCGTTAACTCCGGCAACAAGAATAAAAATCCGTTATTAAACGACATTTCTACCGCATTCATGGTCATTAATCCTGTCAACAACGCCAGCACTCCCTTTTCTTCTTTAAACAAGCGTACATAGCTATTGTTTAAAATGGAAGACGTCAGCTGGTATGCACGGCGGTTTCTTTGTCCAGCCGCCGGCACGGGAACCGGTTCTTTTTTGGCTTCCAATATGGGTTTCGTATTGGGAATTTTAACCAGGTTTATCCCCAATGCCGCAGCGGCTACTAAGGGAATAGGCATGGCGAAGGTAAAGCTCCAATCCAATCCCAGTACTTTTGTCGAAATGAATGGAAAGGCAAAAGAAGCGGCCATACCCAGCGCGCGGCTTAATTCTGTATTGGCGTTTCGTTTTTGCAACACCAAATCGCTGGAGCCGGCACTTAAATCCGTCATAATGGGGCCCACGGCGTTGTGCACAAATACTCCCCCCGTACTGGCCAGTGTGATACAGCCCAAGATGTTATAGAAGTGGGCCATGGCATCGGCATGGGGTACAAACGCTCCATTTAAACCGAACAGCGTTACGCCGGCTGTGAATCCGCCGCCCATCAAGGCCAGACCTAAATTCATCGAAGCTTTTCGGCCGATTTTTTCTTTCAGCCAGTTTGATAAGAAAGCTCCCACTGAATAGGGCAGATACGTCGCCACCGCTACCAAAATGTTATCACTTAACGATAATCCGAAACTGGTACCGAAGTTGGCAATTACGGGGGTAGCCACTTCCAGCCCCATTACAAAAGCAGCTAAGTACAGGCTGGCGCGCTGAAATCTGCTTGCCAAGCTAGAGGCGGGCTGTTGTAAAGGATTTAATTCCGGACGAATGGCGGCAGCACCCGCCGTTGCTTTTTTCGTTGCAAAGAATTTTTTTACAGAAGCCACCGCTTTTTTGGCGCTCTGCCACATAGCAGGCAGCGGTAAACCGCTGTATAAATTGCCGGACTGCGCGGAAACGGCCGATTTTTCAGTGCGGCTGAAAAACGCAAAAGAGGCTTTTTGCGGGGATTGTATTTTGTTGGCCGCTTGCTGAAGAGCGGTTAATCCGGCAGTTGTTTCAACCGCCTTTTCTGCCACAACCGCATTGCCAGACGCCGGTACAGAAACCGCTTCAGCTTGCAGAATGGCCGGATCGGATATATTGATTTGCGGCAGTTCTACGGCCACAATCGGTTTTTTATCAGGCGTTTGAGCTTGTTGAGAAACGGAGGGTTGCGCTGAACGGCCTAAATTCATATATAAGGCCGTTGCTTCTTTGGCCGGATCGGCAGCTAACAAATTTACTTTTCCGTAAGTTGATAAAGCCGGGCGGAAAATATCCGTTTCAACGCTGGAAGCGTTTTTTGCGGCCAATGCAAAGGTTTTGCCTTGTTTGACAGCATATTCATTAATACTTTGCCACAAAGGGGATTGGTTCCCCGCTTCTTCCGCTAAGGCAGACAGTTCCGCATCAGCGCCTAAGCGCAGCAACGCTCTGGAAGCCGTCGCAGCCGCCAACGGTTCCAGCGCGCTTTGAGCTACTTGGCGATAAAACGCTAAAATCAACGGAGCATCTTTTTCAGAACCATATAATCCCAGCGCGGCTATATCGGCTAAGGCGTTATTGGCAGCAATTACTTCTGCGTTTTTTTGTTTATAAGCGGCGAAAAGGGCTTTTAAATCTCCTTGCGGAAGAGAGGAAAAAGCTTCCAAAGAAGATTTTAAATCATTGTGCCAGAAATCGGCTGCGCGTTTGATTTGCGCGGCGGAGGCATTTCCGGCCAAGGCGACTTGTATAAACTCATTACGCAGCATTCCTTCCCGAACATTTTTGTTGGGATAGCTCAGAATGCGGGCAGCCAGACGGGCGGTATTTCCTTGGGCGATACGTTCCCGAATTTGTGCATAGGTTAAATTTTCCCCAAGCATTGCTCTGGCAGCAGCTACTTCTACTCCTTGGCGAACTTTTTGAATGGTTTCTGCGGAAGGAGCAGCGGCCGGCGCTACAGGAGCATGTCCTTTTTCGGCGGCCGAAATGTTGTTTGCCGGCAAGCGTCCGGCAGTTGTCGGTATAGATACGGTCGGGTAGGTCAGGCGCGGGGTGAAAGCTTTTTGGGTGCCGGAAGAGGCAACTGCTTTGATTCCGCGAACGATTTTTTGCGGCACTTGAGCCGGCGCCGGTATGGAACCGAGCACTATGATACTGACGCTTACCAACGACGCTATTACTTTTTTCATTCTCTTTCTTTTTCCTCTTAATTTACAGCCATAAAAAAACCCGCTCTTTTTTTCTTTAAGGGCGGGTTTGCATAGACACAACAAAATTTTATTCTTATATACAAACTCTCCCTGCTTTCTTATACGTAAAGACGTACCCCATGCTAATAGTGTTTAGCATAGAACGCCCGGTATTATGTCTAAAGCAGTAAGAGTTGTATTTCATACTTTATTTTCAAACTTAATAAAATCAAATTAAATAACAACAGTAACATTGTAACAAATTTTAAAAAGAAAATGCAAAAATTTTTTAATACTCCTTTTTTCTTTCTTTTATTTTACATTATTTTGGTACATTATATAAAGAATAAATTTTTAAACTGCAATAAAAAAAAGGCAATCGGGGTTATAACAATATGGATCCAAAATTACATGAAAGGGCAGACGATGAACTCGTCTTGCTCTTTAAGTCCGGTTCACCGGAGGCGTTTGAAGAATTGGTGTATCGCTATAAAAATTCGTTATATCAGTATATTATGACGATGGTTCAAGACGAGGGCGCCGCCGGAGATCTGTTTCAGGAAGTGTTTATCTCATTTTTTAAACATGCGGATAAATACGAACCGCGGGGAAAATTTAAATCGTGGCTGTTTCTAACGGCGCGGAATCGGGTATTAAATTTTTTCCGGGATAACAATAAACTGACTTCTCTGGACCAGACGGACGAAGAGGGAAACGCTTTTTTACATGATACACTGCCGGACGGACAACCTTCTTTACTGGAAGATTTGGCCGGACGCGAAACGGAAGAAGAGATTCGGCGTGCAGCTTTGGAACTGCCACAGCGTCAGCGTGAGATGATTTATCTGCGCCAGTATTTGTCTTTTAAAGAAATTGCCGACATGTTGGACAGGCCGTTAGGCACGGTGTTGGCAGATTGTCATCGGGCTGTTAAAAAAATGCAGCGTATTTTGGCCGCGAAACAAACCGCTGCAAACGAGGTAAGTTTATGAAGTACTGCGAAGATTTGATGCTGTATGCCGCAAATGAATTGGATTCGGAACGCAAAGCCGGGTTTGAAAAACATCTGGAGAATTGCCCGTCGTGCCGAGCGGAATTGGCCTGGTATCATCGGGTGGATAGCGCCTTGGAAGCTCCGGCGGCGCCAGTGGCGATAGTGGAACATTTGTTTGCCAAAACAACGCGCCGCAAATCCTTTTTTGCCGGTTGGAAACCGGCGTTAGCAGGAACTGCATTGCTGGGGGTAGGAATTTTTATAATCCTGGCTGGCCTGCATCCGGACAAAACCGCTTTTGACGCAACCGAAGTGATTGCGTATATGAGCGAAAATTTGGACGAAGAATACCTGAATTTCTCAAACGATTTGGCTTTGTTTGAACAGGAATTCTAAAAAATAGGAGGGGTTATGAAAAAAATGATGATTGCCGTTCTTTTTGCGGCTTTGTGCGTGCCGGCTTTTGCCGAAGGTCCGCATAAATGCAAAGGGGACGATTGCCCTATGCCTAAAGGCCCTAAAGCCGAAATGGTAAAGGCGAAACACGATAAGAAAGATAAAAAAGAAGATCCCCGTGCTGAGGAATTTAAAAAAGCACGTAAAGAACATAAAGCGAAAATGAAAGCCACCGAAGAAAAAATGGAAAAACTGGTGGAAGAATATAATAAGCTCAAAGCCGGTAAAAAGAAAGACGCTAAAAAAGCTGAAATCGCTGAAATGGTGTCTTCTATCCGCGATGAACAAATCAAATTCAAAGAAGATCAACTTTCCAAATTCCAGGAACGTTTGGAACAGATGAAAAAGAATTTGAATGAGGAAAAGTCGGATAAAAACAAAAAGGCATGGGTAGAAGAAAAAACCGAAGCCGTCATCGCCGAAGAAGGTGATTTGGACGTTTTGTTCGGGCCGGGGGCTGGAAACGGACCGCGCATGGCGCCTGGTCATCCGAAAGCACCGCATATGCCTGGCCCGAAAAAATGACCGAGACCGCAAGCCCCAGACGGGGAACTTCCCCCTCCTCCGGCAGCGGAACCGGCCGAATAAACGGCAACAGTTAGAAATGATTCCGGTTTCTCAGATCAAGAGAAACCGGAATTTTTATGATATCAGATCAACCCAGAGATTGCTCTGCACGGTCATACTTGCTAATTTAACAATTCCGCCCAAGCGTCTTTTTCTGCCTGAATTTGTTTTTTGGCTTCTTCCGCTTTTTGCTGGAGCTGTTCTTTGGCGGCGTCCGCGGCGGATTTCTGTCCGCTGGCTACTTCCGCGGCAGATTTGGCGTTTTCATAAGATTGTTTTGCGTCTAAAAGTTTTTGGCGTGTTTCAGCTGATTTTTGAAGAGCTTGTTCCAAAGTAAGGGTTTGGTTGGCAGCGGTGGGCTGAGTGGTACCGCTGGAAGCACAGCCGGCGGCCAATACCGCGGCGCTTATAACCAGAAGCAATGTTTTTTTCATATTTTTCTCCTTTTATAATTAAGTTTCTATATTCTATAACATATTGCGCGTGAAATGAAACTTTTTTAGGGAAACATAGAATCAAAATGGAGCAGTATTACCCAAACATTTATTGGATTACTGTATATCCAGCAGAAGTATTAAATTCGCTTAAACACAAAAAACTTATTAAAAAAGAAACTGACTATAGCTACTAAGAAAGAGCTGACAAGTCCGGCCAGGTATAGGTTTTTTAAGCCGAAAAACGTTAAACATTTTAAAATCCCTACATTCAAAAAATAACAGCCTGTATAGACGGCGAAAAAGCGGAAAATCCGTCGGTTGTCCGGATTGAAAAAAACCCATTTTCCAAAGGTTTTAAAACTAAAGCCAATTCCCAACAGAGTGGAGCATAAAACGGCTAGTGCATAATGCAGCCCACTAAATATAAATAGGGCATATAAACAATATGCCACTGCGGTGTTGAGGGTACCAATCAGCAGAAACCGAATAAATTGTTCCGGGATTTTAGTCAGAACAGAGAATTGTTTGCATAATGAAGAAAACATTTATCCTCGTGTAAAAAAACGGTCATGTCCATCGTCGTCATCGTTATAATTATGACCGTTGGGGTTGTTCCAAGCCCAAAAATGAGAAACAAACAGATAGCTTCCAAGTGCGCTTAAAAAAGCACTCAACAGATAAAAAGCATGGCGGACATGCCATTCATACCCTTCCGTGCCCAACCAGCTGTGCATATAATCCCAGTCGGGCAATGTTTCGGGGCCGGCGTTTAACAAAGAAATTACCGGATCCAGCCGGCAGCCTGAGTACTGCCCTACGCTATAACAGGCTACCGCCAGCAAAAGCAAACAGACGTCAGCCTGTATTTCTTTTCCTTTCCGTAAAAAATACAGAAAAGCAATCAGCGGAACGCCGAGTTCCGTTAAAGTTCCCCCCCAGATCATCAAGACAAAATTCCCTCCGGACAAGAATTGGAAGATGGGGTGTCCCGCCTCATGAATGCCGATAGTCAACAGCCAAAATACGCCCGCCAGCGGGCAATGGTGCGGGCCGATGTACCAGTGATAGATCAGGTAAGTACCGGCGCCGATCCATAAGATTCCTTTCCAGCCGTAATGCCAGCACAAAGGGCCTTTTCGTTTTGGATCAAATATATCTAAAAAATGGCTCCATAATTTTTTCATTTCGTTTTTTCTAAGACAAAAATATATTCAAAATTTTTTTTCGGCTGTACCCATTGGCGTGTCCAGTTCATCTCGGACATTATATTTTTTTTATAGTCGATTTTCAGGCTCTTGATCAATTTTCCGTTTTGATGCAAAGCCTCTACGAGCGCCTCTTTTGCAATGCGTCCGGTGGAACTATACGATAGCATAATATAGCGCGCCTGGGTTTGTGCCAATAGTTTTTTTAAGGTTTCATACACCACAAAATTTCCGTTCTCGTTTTGGCGGAAATCTTCAAATGCCGACGACGCAGCGGAATCGCGGGAATCCGTTCTTCGGGCGGCGGCTCCAAACACTTCCGGTTGATCGTTGCGTATCACGGTTTTCCAGAAGTGATAATACGCGGCATAACGCACGCGGCTGGGCGGCATTTTAAGGTTGCCGGATCCGTAAGGCGGATCAAAATAAGCCAGATCCCATTGTCCGTTTTGAAGGGTTTTAAAAATATCTTGTTTTAAAATGGTATGTCCGCCTCGATGGGCGAAGCGTGCCGGCAGCCGTAATTGCAAATCGTTTGCGGAACGGGCAGACCAGTGCGCCAAGTAAGAAGAGAAATGTCCCAGGGTGCTGTCCACTTTGTCTAGGGCGAGTATTAAACTGGTAAGCAGTACGCATTTATCTTCCCAGGCAAGGTTCAAGCGGTCTATTTCCTCGCGTATGGCATCTAGTTTTTGGGTGTTTTTGATTTGAAACGGTTTTTTGGTGTCTTGTTCCCGGCCGCCGTAATGTTGGGTAAACCAGCCGGTACGGCCGGGCAGTGCGTTTAGATGTAATAAAAGTTTTTCGTAGAAAGAATCGGAACGATTGGCTTTTAAATAACAGGTGCCCAGTACTTCGCTCCAGTCGGCCGTATCATTGGCAGTGACAGTATAGCCTTGTTGGGCGAAGGCCTGCGAAACACGCGTCGTTCCGGAAAAACCATCTAATACAGTCTGTATGCCGGGCAGATCTTTAGTAAGAGATAAAAGATAGGGCAACAGTTTCTTTTTGGAACCAGCATACTTGATCCCTTCCGTATAGACAATGGGAAAGATAGTTTTCATACTTTATATTTTAATCAAAAAAGAAACTCTTGTATGAAAACATTTTTATGTAAAGGAATGAATCATTGTCTATTATTTTTGTGATTAGACAGAAAGATATTGAGAAGAAGGAACTAATCCTTTTTTCGGGTTGCGCGGCGTCGGTTAGAGTGTTAAGTTTAAACATGTGGTAAAACGAACGCAGCTGTTTATTGTGCAGTAAACAATGTGGCGATATTTGTAAATAGGGAGTAAATTATGAAACGTTTCAAACGGATTTGTATTTGGTTGCTAACGATAGGAATAGGATTAATATCTTCTACTGTTTTGGCAGAAACGGGTAAGGTGAATCGTCCAAAATTTTCTGCCAAACATGAACAACGTTTAGCAGCACGAAAATTAGTGGAAAATCATTCGTTTTCTGATTTTGGACAGAATTATATAGACGCTAAAAATTTTTTGACCGATAAATTGGGGCTTCAAGTGGGGTTGGATATTTCATATACTGCCCAGCGTATTTCCCCCAACGGCAAACAGACTGCCATTCAAGGCATTTATTATCCTTATCTCATGTGGACGCTTTTTCAAGACCGCGCTTGGGGGTCGGGTGCGATCAATGTAAACTACAACTTCATACATTATTGGGGAGAGCAAACGGACGTGTTGGAGAACCGGGCTAATTTGGTTACGGCGGTCAATGACTATGATGCAAACCAATATTTCTTCTCCCAGTTTTCTTACACCCATACTTTACCGGGCAAATGGGATTGGCTTTCGCTTACTGTGGGACAGTTCCCCCTGTATAACTTTGACGGAACGGAATATGTGGACAACCAACAAACGGCGTTGATGAACTATGCCCTTTCTCAAAATGCTTCTTCGGCCTATCCGTTGGCTTCCTTGGGCGCTTATGTGCAAGCGCAGAACAGCCGCTGGACACTGGTCGCGGGATATCAAGACGCCACGAATATCACCGGGGCGGAAATTCACGGCAAAACGGCTTTTGACGGCAAATACACCGGATTTGGGTCTATTTCTTGGACGCCTTCTTTTAAATGGGGCGAAGGACAATACAGTTTTTTGTATTATTACCAACCGGCGGTAGAAGAACAGAATGAAAATGTGAACGGGTGGTCGGTAAACATGCAGCAGAATATCGGCAGCCGGTGGGCGGTTTTTGGGCGCGCCAACGGGTCTGGCGGTGCGGCGGTGCCGATTAAAAATTCCTATGCATTGGGCATTTCGTGGATGAATCCGTTTGAGCGCAATCCGTTGGATACGATTACGCTGGGGGCGGCCTATAACCGTCTGAGTGAGGAAGCGTTGGGTTATCCGGCGCAGATGAGAAACAGCGAAACCGTGTTGGAACTGCAGTGGGTATGGGGCATTGGTAAATTTGTAACGGTTACTCCGGATCTGCAGCTTTATCCGAAGGCCGGTCTCAACCCGGATCAGGGGGTAACCACTGTGGTCGGGTTGCGTACAACAGTGATGTTGTAGTGGGGTAATATCAGTAAATAACAAGGAGAAATAAATTATGGAAAAAGAATTAATTTTGGGAACAAGATATCCGACATTGGCTTTTATTTCGGGCGGTGCGGGGCAGGCCGCCGACGGAATCCCCCCGCAGCCGTTTGAAACCTTTTGCTACGATTCGGCGCTGCAGCAGGCCAAGATTCAGGATTTCAACGTGATTCCGTACACTTCGGTTTTGCCGAAAGATTTGTACCAGAACATCTATCCGGTTGATGCGGTGGCCGATCAGTTTACCCACGGGGCGGTGCTGGAAGTAATTATGGCCGGCAACGGGGCGCGTATTGAAGACCACAAAGCGATTGCTACGGGGGTAGGCGTGTGCTGGGGTAAAGACAAGAAAGGCAATTTAATCGGCGGCTGGGCGGCGGAATACGTGGAGTATTTTGATACGCCCATTGATGATGAAATCGCCTCGGGGCATGCGCATATGTGGCTGAACAAATCGTTGAACCACGAATTGGAAATCCGCGGTGTGGAAAAACACAGCGAATTTCAAATTTGGCACAACTATATCAACATCACGCAGCCTTTTGCGTATTGTTTGACGGTAATGGGATTCTTAAATTTCAAATTTGCGCCGATTGCCGTTCCGAATAAAAAGGCGTTGGATTAAGGAGCGCCGGAAAGGTATTTTTCGGGGGGTCTATGGGAGATAATAACAATACGGCTTCAAAGCTGGGCGTGATAGGCCTAGCGAGTATTGTCATCAGTTCCATGGTTGGGGGAGGCGTTTTTTCGCTCCCCCAAAACATGGCGGCCGGGGCCAGCGCGGGTGCGGTTCTGTTGGCGTGGGTGGTTACCGGAATTGGAATGTATTTTATTGCGAATACGTTTAGTATCCTTTCCCGCGTAAAACCGGATTTGACGTCCGGGATCTATATGTATGCGCGGCAGGGATTTGGCCCTTATGTCGGGTTTACGATCGGTTGGGGCTATTGGCTGTGCCAGATTTTTGGAAACGTCGGCTTTGCCGTTATCACGATGGACGCATTAAATTATTTTTTTCCCCCCTACTTTGCGGGCGGAAACAATCTGCTTTCTATCGTGTGCGGTTCGGTGTTGATTTGGGTGTTTAATTTTGTTGTCTTGCGCGGCGTAAAGCAAGCGGCCATTTTAAACGTTATCGGCACTATTGGCAAACTGGTGCCGATCCTGTTGTTTATCTTGATTTTGCTGTTTAGTTTTCATCTGGATAAGTTTGATTTCAACTTCTGGGGGCATTTGCCCAAAGGCGGCAAGACGTTGGGATTGCTGCCCGCTCAGTTAAAAAGTACGATGTTGGTTACGTTATGGGCGTTTATCGGCATTGAAGGCGCGGTGGTTTTGTCTAACCGGGCCAAAAGCCAATCCGACGTCAGCAAAGCGACGTTTTTAGGCTTTTTGGGCTGTCTGGTGATCTATATCGGGCTGTCGGTGCTGCCGTTTGGCTTTTTAACGCAGGAAGAAATTGCCGCGGTGGCGAATCCTTCTACGGCCGGGGTACTGGAAAAAGTAGTCGGCCCGTGGGGCGCGTGGGTTATGAATATCGGCCTTCTGATTGCGGTGCTTTCTTCTTGGCTGGCTTGGACGATGATCGCCGCGGAAATTCCGGCGGCGGCGGCCGAAAACGGCACGTTTCCCAAACAGTTTGCGATCCAAAATAAAAACGGATCGCCTTCGGTGTCTTTGTGGGTGACGAGTATTATTATGCAGCTGGCCATTTTTATGGTATATTTTTCCAATAACGCCTGGAACACGATGCTTTCCATTACGGGGGTGATGGTGCTGCCGGCGTATATTGCCAGTACGGCGTATTTATGGAAAATGACCGAGGACGGCGAGTTTGCTAAAATTTTGCCTAAAGGCCGTGCGGCGGCGTTATTTACGTCCACGATGGGAACGATATATGGCTGTTGGCTGGTATATGCGGCCGGGCTTAAATATCTGTTTCTGGCGGTTATTTTCTTGGCGTTGGGTATTCCGGTTTTTGTATGGGCGCGCCGCCAGCAAAAAGACGGGAAGACCGTCTTTAGCAAAGGTGAAGCCGCGGTAGCCGTGTTGTTGGTGCTGTTTGCGCTGGCGGCTATTTATGTGTTTTCGCGCGGTTTGGTCAGCATTTAAGAACCGTAAGCTAATCAAAAACCCCATCTGCTCAGATGGGGTTTTTTTGTTAAATACTTTTCCCAATAAGCCGCAGGCTTACGCCCGGGGCGTTTCATAAATAACTTTTACCGTATCGCAAATATAATTAAGAATTTCATTGATTAAACTTTTATATTGACAATCAATGAAGGATTTGGCAGAATGAAGCAAATTGTTCCCATAGGAGAGTACATGAAAAAGCAATTGTTTTTATGTGTGTTTGCGTTGGCGGGCTTGTTGGCCGCCCAGCCGGCGGGTGCACAAGCCTGGCAGATGGTAGGTACGCGGGCCATGGGTATGGGCGGCGCCGGAGTGGCAACAGCCTACGGCTTAGACGCCCAATACTGGAATCCGGCCGGACTGGCCCAAGATGAAGCAACCGTAAATGATACTGGCTTTGCAATCAACGCTGGCGCCAGTATGCAGGCGACGGAAAACGTCTTAGAGGGCGTGCGTGATTTAACGGATATGGCAGACCGTTATAAAAATTTGGCTGACGCCATCGACAACAGGAACACCGTCAGTGCGGAAAACTTAAGTACGATTTTTGAAGGTTTAGACGATATTTCCAAATTAATCGGCAAGGATATGGGCGCGTTGGTAGATGCCGACGCCGGAATCGGTTTTAAGATGAAAAATTTTGCCGTTACCGCCCGCGCGCTGGGCAATATGGCCATTATGCCGGTGGTGGATACCCAAAATATCGGATTAGCCGGCGCGGGGCAGGGATTGCAGCTGGGATCTACCGGTTCCGCGGGCGGCAATCAGTCTGCGGCGGATAAATTGGCACAAGCCATCGATGCGACCGGCGTATTTGATTCGCTTAACAGACTGCTCGGCGGCGGGTATGCCAGCAGCCAAGAATTGGCCAATGCCTTTATTAACGCCGCGGCGGCTGCCGGCGGGACATACCAGCAAATTGCCGACGCCGTCAATACGGCGGTTTCCAGCATGGGCGGCGCCGCTGAAATTATCAACCAAGCGGCGTCTTCTTCCGGTTTTTACGCCGATAACCAGACGCTCGCTATGGCCGATGCAGCCACTTTTGCCGAAGTGTCTTTGGGATACGGCGCACAGGTTATTAACGGCCTTAAGCTGGGAGCGAACCTGAAGGTCATCGATGGATATACCGCCCAAAGCGGAGTGATGATTTTGAGCGACGACCAAAATATCAAAGATATTTTTAAAAAGGCCTATGATAATAAGAAGAGCAGCGTTAATTTAGGTATTGATTTGGGTGCCCAGTTTAATCTTTCCCGTGCATTAGACCGCGATGTTTTACTCAATCCCCAATTGGGGTTGACGGTTAAGAATATCAACGCTCCTTCCTTTGATCGTCCGGCCGCGCCGGCGGATTTGGATCCGGCGATTATTGCTCATTGGAATACGGACAAATATCAGCTCAACCCGCAGGTTCGTATGGGGGCGGCGATCAATCCCTTCTCGTTTATGACGTTGGCGGCCGACTTGGATTTGACCGAAAACGATACGTTGTTAGATGAGATAAAATCCCGCCAGCTGGCGGTGGGCATGGAAATTAATTTGTTAAACCGTCCGTCGTTTAATATTCCCCTGCGCTTAGGGTATAACAAAAACTTGGCCAGTTCCGCCGTGTCGCCGTATTATACGGCGGGATTAGGAGTGAATATGATGCACTTTCATATTGAGTTGGCCGGCGCCATCAGCGACGGTACAACCGATGTGGACGGCACCAGCGTGCCGGATTCCGCGGCGGCTTCCTTAATGATTGGTTTCTTGTTCTAATAAACGTGTCGCACCCGAACAGCCCGCGTTATAGAAAACGCGGGCTGTTTTTTGGTTGTTCAAAAAACGGATATCTACTACACTTCCGGCGGTTTTTGTTTTTTACGTTCGAATTTTTGGATTTCCTGTACAATGCCGGCCGTCAGAACAGCGGTGGTAATGGCAAAGAGTACCAATCCCATTGCTACCGTAATGATGGTAATCAGCCTGCCGAATAGTGTAATAGGCACGATGTCGCCATATCCCAGCGTGGTAAATGTCTGGGCTGACCACCACATGGCGTCTAGCATATTGCGAAACACTTCCGGCTGAGCGGCGTGTTCCACCCGAAAAATCATAAACGCGCTCCATACCCACAGCATCAGCAAAAATGCGCCGCAGATGCCCAATTCGCTTTTCTTTTCGCTTACGACGGTGTTCATCAGTTGTATGGCATTGGTGTAGCGCATCAGCATTAAAATGCGAAATACACGCAGCATACGCACCATACCGGTACCCAGGATAAAAAAGGGCGAGATGGCGAATAAATCAATCAGCATTAAAGGCGTACATATATATTTTAACCGACCGAGGATAGGGCGTTTGAAGCGGGGATCTTCGGTACAGGTAATCACGCGCAGCGCATATTCCAGCGCAAAGATGATACTCATGGCTAAATCTATGTGATAGATAATGCGTTTGACGGCGGGGCTGACGTCTTTGACGCTTTCCAATACGTCTATCGGCACACTCAGTAAAATCAGCGTGATAATCAGCGCATTCAGAGCGGTGGTTACTTTGCTGCGGTTATTAAATTGCAGTATGTTAAATAGATAACGTTTGACGCTGGGCAAGGCGGCGGTCATAAATTATTCTCCTATAAGGTACTTTAGCAAAGCGGTGCAGACGGAGCAAGCTATTTTTTAGGTTAGAATATTATACAATACCCCTATGAACAATGAAATCAAAGAAGCAGCAAAACTTATAAAAAACGCCTCTTACGGCGTGGTTTTTACCGGTGCAGGCGTCAGCGTGGAAAGCGGTATTGCGCCGTTTACGGGACAGGGCGGTTTGTGGAATCAGTATGATCCCAAATACATAGAGATTCACTTTTTTCAAATGCACCCGGCGGAGTCTTGGCGGGAAATGAAAAAGATTTTTTTTACCGATATGGACGAAGCTTCCCCCAACAAAGCCCACGAAGTAATTGCCAAACTGGAAGGAAAGGGCTATGTAAAAGGAGTGATTACGCAAAATATAGACGGCCTTCATCAGCGGGCAGGCTCTAAAAACGTGCAGGAATTTCACGGTACGATTCATACGCTTTCCTGCGTCGGCTGCGGGCGAAAATACAAATTGGAAGACGTAAATTTGGCAGAAGAACCGCCTTTGTGTTTTTGCGGTGGCGTTTTAAAACCCGATTTCGTTTTCTACGGGGAAGGCATTCCCCCCCTGGCCTATGAAAAATCCTTGGAAATGGCGCAAAATGCCGACGTAATGATTGCCGTGGGAACGGCCGGGCAGGTAATGCCGGCGTGCAGTTTGCCGCTGGTGGCCAAGCAGTTTGGGGCGAAAATCATTGAGGTCAATCCGCAAGCCTCTGCCTTTACCGGTTCGGCAACGGATCTGTATTTCCCCCAAAAAGCGGGCGAGTTTTTTGCACAATTGGAAAAAGAGCTGAAATTCTAACCGTGAACCGTGTTTTTAACAAAACGCCCCGTCTGAGAAAAGACGGGGCGTTTTCGTTGGGGAGGTTTGTGAAAGAATCTTTGCAGGCGTCAGGCCAACCGGGCGGCTTCTTGCTGCACGCTTTTTTCCGATTCGCGCATGGCGGCAATGGTTTTTTCAAAAAGCGTTTCTAACGGCCAGCCCAGCATTTCGGCGCCTTGGGTAATGACCTCGCGCGAGCAGCCGGCGGCAAATTTTTTGTCTTTAAATTTTTTCTTTAGGCTGGATACTTCCATATCGCATACGCTTTTGGACGGACGCATTCGCGCCGCCGCCCCGATAAGGCCGGTCAGTTCGTCGGCGGCAAACAACACTTTTTCCATTTCGTGTTCGGGTTTGATGTCGCTTACCAGCCCGTATCCATGGCAGCAAACGGCGCGGATAAATTCCGGCGAGGCGTTTATTTCCGCCAATAATTCGGGCGCTTTTTTACAGTGCTCCTGCGGAAATTGTTCAAAATCTACGTCGTGCAATAGGCCGCACAAACCCCAAAAATCGGTTTCTTGGGAATAACCCAGCTGTTGGGCGTACCAACGCATAACGGCTTCTACCGTCAGTGCGTGTAACAGATGAAACGGTTCCTTGTTGTATTTTTTCAACAATTCCAAAGCTTGGGCGCGAGTAAAATTTAACGTCATTTTCATCTCCTTTTGCTTACCAAGTGTATTCATCAATCATAAAGATTTTGACAGAAGGATCTTCTTCCATGTGATTTACCATGAAAGGTTTCTTCAGGCTGGGACGCACGGTAGAAGAATAATAGATGGCTTTTGGCATATTAGGGAAATACGCGCGCAAATAGGGGTATTTTCCAAAACTGGCCGATACGGCAGCCGGTTTATATTCTTCCCACAGTTGCAGGGTTTTTTCGTTGATTTCTTTGCGGGTTTGCGGATCGCCGCCGTCCTTGTCGAATTCATCTGGAACCGGAAGCAACAGCGCCAAGCCTTTTTGCTGAACCATTTTGGCGGTTTGACCGGGGACACATTCAAACAACAGGTTTTCCAGCGGCACTCCGGAAGCTTTTGCCATGAGCAGGATTTGTTCCAGCTGGGCAGGGGTAAGTTCGGTTTTAATATCCAGCCAATAGCCTTTTTCCGAAGGATTATCCACGGCGGCAAAAATATCGGTAAGTTTAGTTCCGTCTTGAGTATCGTCTAAATCATGGGCGACGGTCATATTTCCCGTTGTATCCGGCAGCAAATCCAATTCATATCCTTCGTACGAATCGTCTTTGGCTTCCGCGCGGCGCGGCGTATTGACTTTGTGAATATAAAGCAAATCGTCGGGGGCTTTCCATTCGGAATGGGGCGCGGCTGGACTGGGCTGCTGCAGCAATTCTACCGGCAAGAATTTCCATTCGGTATATACATACATAAAGGCGGCATACGCCCCAAAAGAAAACACTGCCAGCAACACTACATAAAGAATAATACGGGATTTTTTCATAACAAAATCTTTTCAAAAGGCAAAAAAATACCGCCCCGTTAAAAGAGCGGTATTTTGGAAATTAATTTCCGAAACGGTTTTCGCCTTCGCTGCCGGGCAGCACCAGGAAAATCAACAGAATGAGCGTTCCCACAAAAGGCAACAAGCTGATTAACACCCACCAGCCGGAGCGGTTTATATCGTGCAAACGGCGCACCAAAATTCCCAGAGAGGGCAGCAATACGGCAAAAGTAAGCAGAAAATAGAGAATATTCCCTGCATCTCCGAAGAAGCTTAAAACAATGCTTAAGATTAAAAATACAATAAAGTTGAACAGTACAAACAACCAGTATTTCTTGCGGCTGGCGCGGCCTTTAAAATCGACATAGTGATTTTTTAGTACGTCCCAGTAATACGTCAAAAAAGATTGCATATTCTCCTCCCTTAATTTAGGTCTTTCCAAAGGATACAATAAAAATTGTTTTTTGGCAAGCAAAAGAAAAGGTAAGATTCTGAGACAAAAATTAATTTTTTAAAACGGTTCCGCCGCCGCGGGCAGGAGGATTGTTGTATCGGCCAAAAACGTTTGTACGGCTTGTTGTTCGGCTGGGGTAAAACCGAAAAGCTTTCCGACCAGTTGATCCGCGCGGCATTGTAAGGCGGAGACGTCTGCCTGTCGGTAATTCGATTTAAGCTGATAGATTTGTTTGGCAATTTCTTCCAGTTGTTGTCGCAGCGTCGCCGGAGCGGCCGGCACCGGCAAAGTTTTCAGGGGTGCGGAATAGAGTTCCAGCAGGCGGCCTTTCCGTTTGCCGCGGCAGGAAAGCCAGACATAATACGGTGCGGAATTGAATAGCCCCAGCAAGTACCACAAGGAAATTCCGTCGGTTGGCTTTGAAATAAAATATACGTCGGAACTGGCATACCAGGGGCCGGGAGCAAAAGCAAATTTATTGCGGGAAGCCCGTTGGGGAACGACAATCTTTTCCGTTTCAAAATCCATTTTCCGCCGCACCGATCCAAACCAATAGATGCCGCGTGCAAGCAGTTTATCCATGCCGTTATTATTTTGCCGCCGCGCCAGCAGAAGGGGCGCAAAACGTGCCAAATGAGCGCGCAGATGCGGATATCGGGCAAAATCCAGTTCCCGATCGTTTGGATAGAAAAAATCTATCAGCCAGCCGGATGGCCGTGTTTGGACAATATAGGAAGAGATGTCTGAATTTTTAAAGAAGGGTTTTAGTTTCGCTTTTTCCGCGGCAGATAAGGTAAGGGCGTTTGCCTCGGTTTGGGATAGAACAAAGACGCCTTGTCCTTTTTGGGCGCCGGGAATAGGATATTTTTGCAGGTGAGCGGCTGAAATTTTATCACACCCGGTCATCAGCCCGTTGGTTACTGCGGCCACTTTTTGCAGGGTGCGCGTACAGCGGCTCATTTTGGATAAAACGCTTTCTATGTGTTCATTGGCTGCCGGGCGTGTTTGCAAGAAAAGGGAATCTCCGTGATACAAATGTATTTGTGCCAACGCGTGCGTTCCCATTTGGCAAGGAGGTTTGCGGAAGGAATGATTCTTTTCGAAAATACTGATTAAGTTATGCTGTCCGACGGCTCGTTTGAAAAGACGTTTTTCTCCGAAATCCTCGAGTTCTAAAAGTGCGGTGCTTTTTTTTAAATCGCTTCGCAGCGTTTTGGCGCTGGCGGCGGAAGCAAAATACGAAGTGGTTAAAAAGCTGCCGATCCCCCTTTCTCGCAACAGATCGAGTGCAAGATAGAAGAAAAAATATAATAAATCACTTTTTGGTTGGATTCGGTCTTTCCACAGCGGATTTTGGCGGAGGATTTCAAAAATGGCGCGGTGGTTTTTTTGCCCCAGATAAGGTGGATTGGAAAGAATGACATCAAAACCTCCTTTGGTATCAAATACATCGGCAAATTGTTTTTGCAGTATGTTTTCGCCGTCGATAGCTGCCAGAGAATCCCCTGCAAACGTATGGGGCAGCACCATGTCATTCTTTGGAGGAATTGCATATTGAGAAAGAATCAGCGCCGCGCGCAGCTGTAAATCGGCCAACGCCCGGCTGGAAATATCGGCGGCGTATAGATTGTGCGTAAAAGTAAAAAATAAAGCCTTGGAAAAAGTAAGTTTGGGATTTAATCGGCAGCGCAGGGCGGCCAATTCGCAGGCAAACGGAAACAGCAATCCGCCCGTACCGGCGGCGGGGTCGCATACGGCCAGCCGGCTTAAAAAATCGTCTGTTTTTCGGGCGGCCGGGGCAGCCAGGCAAACGGTGGTGGGCGCCTCGGCTAAAAGGGTTCGGACGGTTGGGGCGGTCAGATCCGTTTGCCGCAGCAGCGTATAATAAAGGGTTTTGCGGGCGATCTGACGGGCAAGTGGCCAAGGCGTATAAAAAATACCGTTTGTTTTCGAGGAGGAAGAGTAAAATTCATTTAAAACGGATATGCTTTGCGGGGTAATTCCGGCGGAGGATCCTTCCAAAGAAACGGGTAAAGAATCCAGTAATACCCGTACTGCCGGCGGAATTGGGCGAAAAGAATCGGAAAAGAAAAGCGGCAGCCAGGAGTTTTTTCCGCCGGCTATCCGCGACGCCAGTTGAAAGCGTAAAAAAGAATAGGAAGAAGCTCTATCCCAGCCGGATTGGCGCAAACCGCGATCGAGACGGCGTAAGATGGAAAGTTCCATTGATTATAGACCACGCAGCAGCCGCTCGCGCAGTAAGAAGGTTTGGTATAACGATTTTTCTTTCTCCAGCCGGTAGTAACGGACATAAAAATCTAAATCGGTTGGGGATTGCCGGCGCATAGCGGCCATTTTCTGATTCAGCTCGCTTATGCGCGGGGAGAGGTAGGGCAGCAGCGGCGTTTTTCCCAATAAAGCCTGCAGTTTTTCCCCTTCTGTTTTCCCTACGATTATTTCCGGCCACAAAAATCCCTGGCGCAGGGTTTGTTCATAGGGAACATTAAAGGCTTCTGCCACCGCATATGTTTCATATAGCGGAGCAAGGCGGGAAAGCAGCGTTTTGACTTCCATATATTTTTGAAAATTGTTTTCGGCATGGGAATCGAAAAGCTCTGGCTGACTTAATTGATCCAGGTGGTATTTTAAAAATCCCAAACGTTGAGCGTCGGTCATAGGTTGTTGGGCGCCGGGCAGATCAATTTTTAAAATGCGTTTGCGGCGTAAAATTAAGGAGTTGCGCTTTTGGGTAGATTTCGACAGTGCTTCCTGCAAGGTCTGAAAGTAACCAAGCCGTATTTTTTGCAGATAATACCGTTCAAATTCGTATCCTTTGAGGGTTTTCGGTTCTCTGGATAAAAGCATTTGCAGATCTTCCGCAGTGCGGCGCACGGCATATGCCGCCCAAGCGCGTTGTTCGGCCAAAGTATTTAAAGAAGCAAAAAATTCCATTTCTTTTACGTTTAATACAAAGGCCGCTGGCTGTAGCGGATCCGCCAGCAAATGTTTGATGTGTTCTCGGGTAAAAAGAGTGTGGGTTAGATGGTTGGGAAGCTGAGCGCGATAAAAAGTTTCCAATTCGGCTAAGGCATTGCTTAATAAATTTTGGTGCCGCCAGAAGGCGGGCTCATCTGCTTTGGCTTCGGGTTGGAGAGAAAGGGTATTAAACAGCTGTGCGTCTCGGTCGTGAAAATAGGCGAGTTTCCCCAAAATCGCTTTTTTACTGGCATTTTTTTGCAGCAGAATATCTTTTTCCATTCGGCTAAAGACCCCGGAATGGCTCATGCGGTACAAAAGCCAGTTGTGCGCGGTAGTCTTGACGGAAAGGCCTGTTACAGCGTTGCTTAAAGGAACGGAAAGAGCCGCTTTTCCGCCGGCGGGGGTAAGAGAGTTTTTTAATAAGCTTTCCCAGACTTGTTTACTGCCGCGGAACCATGGAGAAACCGCTTGTGCCTGTGCCGGCATCATTGCGGCACAGAGCAACAACAGGGTGAGTAAGCTTTGCGATAGAAAACGAATCATTTGTATATTTCTCCCACAAAAGGGTTTCCTTTATTTTCATTATAAATGAAAAAATGGTTTGGCTCAATGGGCTAAAAGACCTATTTGGGAGGGTTTTTTGGGCCTATGTTTGAAAGGAACCAGCTGGCGGCGGAAAGAAAAAAAGGCGGGCATTTAAGCCCGCCTTTTAAAACATGTTTTTATTTTACTTTTTTACCTTGTTCCAACAGCAGGGTAACGGTGGTCATGTCCGTAATTTCAGCCGGACCAAAGTACTGAATCGGACCGGGAAATACATACAGGTCAGCCTCCGCCCAGACGGCGCGGTTTTTGGCAAGGTGCTTAAACGGTTCGCCTTTCAGTTCTACCAAGGCTTTTTTGATGACGGGTTTTTCTTTTCCTTTGCGGCGTTCGATGTTCATCATCATGGTCAGCGGAATGCCGCCGCATTCCCAATCTTGTGCTTTTTTGGTCAATTTGCGTACGGAAGAAAGGTACCCGGAACATTTGTTAAGCGCCAGTACCGCGGCGTTGTAGCCCAGCGCGTATGTATAATTGGCGTCAAAAGTAGAAGGAACACCGCAACGGCCTTCATAACCAAAGAAGTGAGTAATAGCGGCGAATTTTCCGTCGTATTTACCTGCTTTCTTCATTTCGGCCAGCTTGGTGCGCAGCATTTCCACCAGCAGTTTCTCGGTCTCGATGAGCGAAACCTGTACGTTGCCGTGCGGATCGCGGTCCAACATTAACTGGCTGGCGATGCCTTCTGGCAGCGATTTCATCAAATCGGCCAGTTTAGCCGGCAGTTTGGAGAGAATAAACGCTTTCTTTTCCGCTACGGACGTCATGTCGGAAAGTTCGGCTTCGTGGTCGGCCAGCGAGTCGTTCAGCGCGCTGATGAGTTCTTTCATTTCCGGAATAAATTCAATCAGTCCTTCCGGCACGAGTACGACGCCAAAGTTTTTACCGGCCTTTGCACGTTTGGCGATGAGTTGGGCCAAATTATCCACCACTTGTCCCAAAGTCATCTTTTTGGCCAGTACTTCTTCTCCGATCAGTACGGCGTTGGGGTGGGTTTTGAAGGCCACTTCCAACGTAATGTGCGAGGCGCTTCTGCCCATTAAGCGGATAAAATGCCAGTATTTGCGCGCGGAATTGACGTCGCGGCAGATGTTGCCCACGAGTTCGGCGTAGATCTTGGTGGCGGTGTCAAAACCGAAAGAAGTTTCAATTTGTTTGTTTTTGAGATCTCCGTCAATGGTCTTGGGTACGCCGATTACGCTGATATCTACTCCTTGTTGTTTGAGATATTCGGCAATTACGCAGGCGTTGGTGTTGGAGTCATCTCCCCCTACGACGACCAGCGCGTCGAGCTTGTTGGCGATTAAATTGTCTTTGGCGGCTTTTAATTGTTCGGCGGTTTCAATTTTGGTGCGGCCGGATTGAATTAAATCAAACCCGCCGGTATTGCGGTAATCTTTCATCAAAGCCGGGGTAATTTCCACCCATTTGTTTTCCACGATGCCGCTCGGCCCGCCTAAAAATCCGAATAATTTGTTTTTGGAGTTGGCTTTTTTAAGACCGTCTAAAAGTCCGCCGATGACGTTGTGGCCGCCGGGGGCTTGCCCGCCGGACAGCACGACTCCTACGCGAACGGCTTTTTTGGTTGCGGCGTTATTAGCGCCTTTGACAAAAGTGATTTCCGGCAGCCCGTAGGTATTCGGGAAAATGCGTTTTACGGAAGTCTGATCGGCTACGCTTTTGGTGGCTTTGCCGGCTTTCGGTTTAACGAAGGCGGGGCCTTTTTTTAAAATAGCGGGCAGCACGGGCTGAAATTTGCAGCGGTGTTGCTGAAGTTGGGAACACTCCTGATTAACAGCTTTTTTAGTGGACATTGTCATCTCCTGTAAAAAATGAAAATCCTTTTATTTATTATACCAAATTCAATTCGTACGCGTGAGGCAAAGCCCCTGTCTTGTCGGGCGGGTTACGGGGGCGGCGTCGGGTTTATCTCCCGTGGGCTTTCTATAAAAATTACAGCGTGCCATTTTGTTGTTTTGTTGTAACCTAAATCAATATAGGGGAATTGAAATTGTATAGTATCGCTATCGCGTTAAGGTTGCTTTCCATTTATCTTCCACTCATCGACGTTTGAAAACCGGCGAGGTTTTGCGGGTGGGTTTTGTCGGATTCCAAACAAACAAATTGATACGAAACATCAATTTTGCTAAAATGTAGATAACAATTTAAATGGTTTTTGCGGCAAAAAGGAATAGATTGCCAATCCGAAAACCGAAACTGTTTTTCGTTATATTGCCCCCATAGCTCAATGGATAGAGCATCTGCCTTCTAAGCAGGGGATATAGGTTCGATTCCTATTGGGGGTATTCTTGTAGAAAGGGATTTTGGCGGTGTTGCTAAAATCCATTTTTGTTTTCTGCCTCTATTTTCCCTTGAAAACAAACTGCAGCTCGGAAACGTTTTTAAAGTCGAGCGACTTAGATTAAAAATTTGCCGAAAATAGGTATTTTTCTGCAATTTTTTACTATAGTAGGAAATAATAAAAAAGATCCGAGGAACTTGCTTATGAAAAAAATGTTCAGTGTGTTGTTGCTGCTTTGTGTGCCGCTGGTTTCTTTTGGACAATTAACGAAATTGTCAGCTGCTGCGGGAGAATCGTTGTTGAAACAAAGTTCAAAAGTTTCTCCCAATGTCTCCAGCAAGTTGTTTAAAGCCCGTTATGCAATGTCTAACCAGACTATCCAGACATTGGGGCAAATGCATGCCAATAAGGTGGCTGCTATTTTTTCCGATCCTAAAATCGAGACGGCGGTTGCCCAAGCGTTGGTAACACAGCTGCAGGAAGAATCGGCCTTGACTTTAGCCCGTCTGACAGCCCAGATGAATAAAGAATATGCCCAATGGGCAGATGCCTTACTGCGGGAAAGAAATCCTAATTTTTTACCTCAAAAAAATGAGTCCTTGCCGGGGCTGCTGGCTATTTCTCCGGATCCTAAAGCAAAACCCGATATTACCCCCCGCTTTTTTCGGGAATGGACAACTACGATCCCGGCGTTTGATTGCAAAGAAATGCATATTTATATGACGGCAAAAAATCATATACGGCCGTCAGATGATCTGAAAACGAATCGTTACTATCAAAAACAGATGGCAAAATCGAACCGTGCCTTGCTGCGGATATCTAAGGAATCCGCCCAGTGCGTATCGGATTTGGTGTATTTGCTGAATTTGTATCCGTCTTTATTTAAAGATTCCCTTACTCTTTTGGCTTATAAACTAGATGGAGCTTTACAGACGGAATTTACCGTTTATCTGCGTCAGATGATAGACGTTCCCGCTCTAAAAAATAAATCAGGAAGGACAGTTGGGTTCCAAATAAGTGATACTTCCTTACCGCCATTGAAGGGAGAAACATTTACTGGTTTTCATTAAAAACTTCCCCGCGTTACGCGGGGTTGTTTTTTTCTTCTGTAAGGTCGGAGTAAAATGCTAAAATAAAGGGGAACATTTTTCTGGAGTTTTTATGGCTAAAAATTTATCTTTTTCATATTCAAAAATGAGCATGTATAAAGAGTGCCCCCAAAAATACAAATTTCGCTACATCTATATGATTGCGGAACAGCCGAAATATTATTTTTCATTTGGAACCGCGCTGCACGCTGTTATGGAATATATTTATAATCCGGATCATGCTTCCTTTCCCACCTTGGCACAAGCACTTGCTTTTTTCGAAAAGCATTGGAGTCAAACCTCTTTTGAACAAAAAGGCTACGCCTCCGCTGAGAAAGAATTGGCGGGTTATGCCGAAGGAAGGCAGATTCTCGAATCTTATTACGCCAAACACGCTGCGAATTTCGTTTCCCCTCTTTCGGTAGAGTTAAAGAGCACGCTGAGTATGGACGGATTAAGTTTGACCAGTATTTTAGACCGCATTGATTATATGGGTGACGGACTGGTAAAAATAGTGGATTATAAAACCGGAAAAACCGTACAGCGCGTGCCCGATCAGTTATATATGTATCAGAAAGTGGTGGAAAATTCCCCCGATATTAAAAAATTAGTGCAGCAAAAAGATCCGGCTGCCAAAGAATTACGGGTAGGACAGCTGAGCTTTTATCATTTACCCACTCTGCAGGAAATGACATTTGAGCGGGCGGCCGATAAAGAAATTTTTGAATTTTGGCAAGGAGTTTTAAAAATAGTCGATAATATTCGTGCTGGAAAATTTGCTCCCACCCCCGGCGAAAATCAATGCCGCTGGTGCGATTACCGCAATATCTGCCCGGTATTTACGGGGAAAGAATATGATCCCGCCGCGGCCGCCGCCGGTCTGTCCGTTCTGCCGGCCGGTTCAATGCCGGAGTCCGCAAAAACGGAGCAAGATGTGTTGAGCGAAAAAATCGACCGCTGCGGCGCTCTGCTCGAAGAAGCCAAAAGCCTTCAGCAGGAAATCATCGCGCTGATGAAAAAAAATCAGTTTGAACGCCATTTCGGCAAGAACTATAAGGCCGAGCTTTCCCGTATTGAAAAACTGGAATTTACCGACAAAGAAAAAGTGGTGGAACTCTTACGCACGCTGAAATTAATTGCCAAGGTGTTGGTGCCTACTCAAAGCACGGTGGCCGGGCTGCTGCAGGACTCGTCCGTACCGGCGGAGGCAAAAGCCAAACTCAAAGCTTTTGCCAAGACTTCGGAGCAAGTGTCTTTAGAAATTGAAAAATCGGAGTAAATATATGGCCGTGGAGAAAAATGATTTTCGGTTTAAATTTTCGTTGGCAACGGTGTTGGGATTTGCGGCCTTGTTTACGGCAGCGCGAGCGGCCTTGTTTTTGTTGAATCGTGATTTCTTTTCCGGCTTGAACGCGACAGAAATTCTGTTTGCCTTTTTAAACGGCCTGCGGTTTGATTTTTCCGTCATCGCTCTTTTTGTCGGACCGGTTATTTTGTTGCTTAATTTGCCTGTAAAATCTTTCCGTTGGGCTAAAATATGGACTTCTTTTTTAGTGGCTCAATGGATAGTAATGGCGGGGTTTTTGATTGGCGATTTGATTTATTTTCCGAAGGTAAACCGTCATATCGCGGAGGAAGTGGTCCAACTTTCTAACGACTGGGGTTTTATTATCTCTTATATGATTACGCAAACCTGGCTGCCGCTGATTTTGCTGTTGGGCGCCTTGGCGGCGGCGATTGTTTTCATTTCCCGTTATATTAATAAACATTATGCCCCGCGGGCTTGGGGAATAGGAAAAAACGCGGCATTTTTATTGACACTGATCGCTTTGTGTATTCTAGGCATACGCGGGCATCTGGGCGGCGGAAAATCACTCGGCGTAGCCGACGTATATAATTATACGGATTCCCCCGCCGGTTCCGCGCTTATCTTAAACGGCGCGTTTACGGCCTATCAGGTTGGGCGAAAAGGCGCGGTGGATATTGTGAACAACTATCCGGTTGAACAAGCTGTTTCCAATACGCAAAAATTATTAGTTTCTCCCGATGAAATGCTTTTGGATAAAACCTATCCCTTGATGCGTCAGCATACCGATGAAAAAAAGCCGCTTTCTTATAATGTGTTAATCGTATTATTAGAAGGCTGGCACCCCTATTATATAGATGGTTTATCCCATAATCAATTTGGGGCGACTCCTGTTTTCGATCAGCTTATTCAAGACGGTGTAAATTTTACCAATGCGTATGCAGCCGGCCAAAGAAGTATTTTTGGATTCGCCGCCGTATTTGCCGGGCTTCCTTGGGTGCCGGGGCTGCCTATGTTTGGCTATGGGCTGGAATTGGCGGCTCTTTCTCCGATGCCGAAACATTTTTCCAAAATGGGGTATTACACCTTTTTCGCGCAGACTTCCCACCGTAGTTCTTATCGATTGTGTGCGTTGGCGTCGTATTTGGGGGCGAAAGAAAGTTATGGTTGGGAAGATATGCCTCAGCTTTTGCCTTATAAAGAGAAAGCGCCTTTCGGATACGATTACGATATGATGATGTTTGCCGCAGATAAGATTAAAAACCGCAAAGAAAAGAATTTTATGGGAATGCTTTTTACCGGTATTACCCACGAACCGTTTACTTCCACCCTGCCCCAGTTTGATAAATATCCCTATGATTCCTGGGAGCATGGTTTTCTTAACACGCTTTCTTTTGCGGATTGGTCGATTGGAGAATTGTTGAAACGTGCCAAGAAGGACGGTTGGTTTGAGGATACCATTTTCGTATTTGTGGCGGATCATACTTCCGGGGGGCCGGCTGATGATTCCCTAAAAAATCACTTTCGGATCCCGTTGGTCATTTACGCCCCCAAAATTTTAAAGCCGCGCCAAATTGACTACGTCGTTTCCCAGACGGATTTAATTCCTACTATTTACCGATTGACGGGGCTAACCCCCGTTTATACCGCTTTCGGCCGGGATATGTTCGATCCCGCTACGGACGGAGTCGCTTTGGTGTCGGAAGGGGTAAATATCGGGCTCATTACGTCGGATGGAGAAATTCGCCACGGGGGCGGAAAAATCTTGTCTTCAAAAGCTTATACGCCCGATTTTGAGGTGGAACAAGCCGAGGAAACCTTGCTGTCTTTGGATAAAACCGCCCACACGCTGTTAAAAGAGAACCACTGGTATAATCCGGCATTTGATGTACCATACAGCAATGGAGGCAAGCCCGATGGAAAATAAACAATTTATTATTGCTTTGGATCAGGGAACGTCTGGATCTCGTGCGTTTGCGGTAACGTCGGATGGAACGGTTTACGCACAGAAAAGTGCAGCGCTTTCCCCTTCCCGTCCGGCCGATGGCCTTTCGGAATATAACGCGCAAGATTTGGTGCAGAGCCAATTGAGCGTATTAAATGCTTTATTAGATGAAGTCGGCCCGCAAAATGTAATTTCTCTGGCGGTTACCTCGCAGCGTTCAACGGTGGTATTGTGGGATCAGCAGACCGGCGCCGCGCTGGCGCCGGTACTTACTTGGGAAGACGGACGTGCTTTTGCGGAAGCAGAACGCGC
The DNA here is from genome assembly GCA_944326765.1 of uncultured Elusimicrobiales bacterium. GTDB lineage: Bacteria > Elusimicrobiota > Elusimicrobia > Elusimicrobiales > Elusimicrobiaceae > Avelusimicrobium. The sequence goes on from CALVFE010000009.1 coordinate 39,699, forward strand.
GGCGGTTTCGCAGGAAGAAGTCCACACGGTAACTGGGTTATATAAAACCCCTTATTTTTCAGCTCCCAAAATCGCCTGGTGTTTAAAAAATCTGCCTCCCGTGCGTTTGGCGTTGGAATTAGGGCATTTGCGAGTGGCTCCGGTGGCTTCCTATTTGATTTGGAAATTGACGCAGGGAAAGACCTTTGCCACAGATGTAACATTAGCCCAACGAATGCTTTTGTTGGATATGCACACCAAGAACTGGAGTGATAAATTGTGCCGCGCCTTTGGAATTACCCCTTCGGTATTGCCGCAGATTTTACCCACCTCGGCCGATTACGGCGTTTATGAATATAAAGGCGTTTCTATTCCTATTACCGTTTGCGCGGGAGATCAGCAGGCTTCGGTTGTATTTACGGGGCTGGCCAAGGGAGAAAGCTGCATCAATTATGGTACGGGGGCATTCTTGCTTTATAATGTCGGAAAAGAGGCGGTTTCGCTGCCGGGGGTGTTAACTTCCCTTTCAGTGGCTGATAAAGCGGGAAACTGTGATTTTTTATTAGAGGGGCCGGTTAATGCCGCCGGCAGCGTGCTGGCATGGTTAAACGCCCAAGGTATAGCCTTTGATTCCTTTCAAATAGACGCACTGTGCAAAGAAGCCAAACAGCCGGTGTGGTTGTTGCCGGCCTTGGGAGGGCTGGGGGCGCCTTATTGGGATTTTTCTCTTTCTCCAATAGCGGCCGGTTTATCCCCCCGCACGCGTAAACCGGATTGGGTTTGCGGCGGGATTCGTTCCATTGCTTTTTTAGTGGCGGATATTGCGGCCTATTTGCATGTGAATGGGTTTCCCTTGGGAACTTCGGTAAAAGTAACGGGCGGACTTTCTCAAGTGGGTTATTTGACGCAATGCCAAGCGGATTTATTGCAAAGTGAAATCTGCACGCTGCAGGAAAATGAAAGCACCGTGTTAGGGGCAGCCCGTTTGGCGGCGCAGCAAGCCGGCTGGAAAACCGAAAAATGGGAACCGGCTGTGTCCGAACGAATTTTTCCGGCTTTGAGTGCTCCGGAAGCCCGTTCGTTGTATAACCGTTGGAAGACTTTTGTAACTTGGTGTAAAAGTTATTCCGTGTGAATGATACAATATGCAAAAAACCCGGAGCGTCAGCTCCGGGTTTTTAATACGGACAAACCATTATTTGGCTTTAGAATCCGGTTTGGAATCGGCCGATTCTTTTAAGACGGAAGGTTCCGCCGGAGCAGCGGCGTTTGGATTCATTTGAGCCGCTATTTGCCGGTCGATTTCTTCTTGAATGGCGGCTTTCCGCTGCGCTTTGGCTGCATCTAACTGCTGTTGCAGGCGGATCAGTTCCGGATCATTTTCCAGCTGTTCGGCCGCTTTGGCCTGATACTCTTGTTCCAATTGGGCGCGCAAGGCCGCTTCTTTGGCTTCGGCGTCTGCCTTTGCCTGCGCTTCTTGTGCGTCTTTTAACTGTTGTACCAGGGCTTCTTCCTGGGCAAGTTGTTCTTCCAAGGTGCGCACTTCGGCCAGTTTTTGTGCTTGAACTTGCAGCGCTTGCTGATAGGATTCGGCTTTTTTGACACGCAAAACATTAGCCGTCATCGATTCGGGGAGATATTCTTCCGTAAGCATAAAGACATTTTCTCCCGCCGAATTGGAGGCGGTTAGGTCGGCTCCTTGTTGGATAAAAAAGAGCGCCATACGGTCATTTTTCGCTTTCACGGCACTCATCAGCGGGGTGTTGTTTGCACTGTCGCGCACATTCATATCCGCACCCGCTTTGATAAGCGCCTGCGCCGGGGCCAATTCGTCAGCGTACACGCTGTATATAATGGCGGTGCGGTCTTGAAAATCCTTCAAATTCGGATCAATCCCTTTCTGGCTCAGTAAAATATCCACACAGTCTTGGCGGTTTTTAGCGGAGGCGCGCATCAAAGGGGTTACGCCGTTGTTATCTTGCGCGTTTACGTTCGCGCCCAAAGAAAGAAGCGTACGCAGCGCGTCGGGTTTGTTTTGCTCTACGGCATAAAAGATAGGGGTGCGGCCGGATAAGTCCGATATATTTACGTCCGCCTTACCGGTTCGCACCAGTAACCGAATGACGTCGCTGTGTCCTTCGGCGGCCGCGGCAGATAACGCCGAAAGCCCCGTTGCCGGATTACGATAATCAATTTGAACGCCATTGGCTAAAAGAACTTTGATATTGCCAATCAAGCCTTTTTGTGCCGAATAGATAAGCGCCGTATTGCCTGAATTATCCAGCAGATTTACCGCTTTGTTATCCAGCTTAATTACATTAGACACCAACTTCGGATTATCTATATTCGCCGCATAAATTAAGGCGGTTTTTCCCAAATCATCTTTAGCGCTTACGTCGGCTCCGTGTTCCACTAAATAGGAAACGACCTCCTCATTCCCCGCCGCGGCGGCGGCAATAAGCGGGGTAACGCCGTAGCTGGATTTGTCGTTGATGATTGCTTTTCCATCTTCTACCAACATTTTGATGATTTCCATATTGCCTTTTTCGGCGGCAATGGTAAGCGGCGTAATACCGGCATAATTCTTTTCGTTGACATCGACGTTGGCGTACATCAACGTACGCACCCGGTCAGGATCGCTGATTTTAACGGCACGAACTAAAGACGTATCATAAACGTATTTAGTGGTGGGACGTGGGCGATTGCCCAAGGTATCTCCTTCATATTTCTTCTGTTCGGCGCCAAACAGCGTTCCGCGGTAAATATCGCCCGGAACCTGCGTGGCTTGCTGGGCAATAGCGTCGGTAGCAGAGCGCGGAGCGCTTTCCCCCAACACCAAGCCTTCATACCCTGTATAATAGTCGTCTTGGCTTTGGGCGGTTTGTGCGCAAAGCGGGCTGACGGCCAATGCAAAAACAAAAATGAATCCTAGTTTTTTCATTTGGTTTCTTCCTCCAGTTACTATATTATAACCAATAACTAGCAAAAGTTTTTAATTTTTTTTATTTGTTTTTGGATTTTCCCTTTATTTAATATAAAAAGATTAAATAAAAATAAACCTTAATTTTTGGACAGAATGCTTGCATTTTTTATATCCAGGTTGTATGATTAATATATGGTTTAGCTATACAGTTTGTTTAATTTATCCCCCAGAACCTTTCGATTTACCCCCCGAACGGTTCTGAACAAAGAGCCGGGTACATCCCCCGGCTCTTTTTTATTTCTGTTATTTGGGTTCTTGAGAAAATAATTAAATTATTCCTTGTTTTCTCCTTATCTTAAATACTATTTATAAGGCAGACGCTGCGTGCGGCTTTTCTTGCCCGGCAAACTTCCTGAACCGCGCATAAAAAACCGCCCTCTTGAGGACGGTTTTATATTTAACCCTATGCGTTTATTACAGAGCAATTGCGCTTACCGGGCAAGTACCCGCGCAGGCACCGCATTCAATGCATTTGGTTTCGTCAATTTTTCTTTTTCCTTCCACTTCGCTGATGGCGGTAACGGGGCAGGCGGATTCGCAAGCACCGCAGTTAATGCA
>CALVFE010000010.1 GCA_944326765.1 uncultured Elusimicrobiales bacterium
TTAAAAAAAGTACGCCAAATTGAAATCCAGACGAACAAATTGGTGTCGGAAACGTTCGCCGGAGAGTATTTGAGCACCTTCAAAGGACAGGGAATTGAATTTTCCGAAGTGCGCGAATATACGCCGGGCGATGATATCCGCTCTATCGACTGGAACGTTACCGCACGCACAGGCGTACCCTATATCAAAAAATACAACGAGGAACGCGAACTGACGCTGATGATCGCGTGCGACGTGTCCGCCTCGCAGAAATTTGGTTCTTTCAATAAACTGAAACTGGAAACAGCCGCGGAATTGGCCGCTTTATTTGCCTTTTCCGCCATCAAGAACAGCGATAAAGTGGGGTTGATGTTGTTTTCAGACCAAATAGAACTTTTTGTTCCCCCCCGCAAAGGGAAAAAACATGTATTGCGTTTAATTCGCGAACTGATTGCTTTTGAACCCAAAAACAAAGGGACAAATATCGGACTGTGCTTGGAAACCTTATCGAAGGTAATCAAGCGGCAGGGCATTTTAATTTTGATATCGGATTTTCTGGCTCCGGTTTCCTCTTTTTCCAAACCGTTTAAACTGGCCGCCCGCAAATTTGATTTAATTCCCGTTATCGTGCAAGACAAACTGGAAGCCCGGCTTCCTTTTATAAATGCCTGTATAGACGTAACTGATCCGGAAACCGGAGCGGAGGATTTTTTATGCCTTTCTTCCGGCGAGATTAACGACGCCTTGGCGGATCATACCCGTACCCAAGACTTAAATTTACAAGCGTTGTTTAATCCGTATAAAATAGAACCTATCCGCGTTGACACCGCGCTTCCGCCGGCCGATCCGGTTATTGCGTTTTTCAAACAGCGCGCCAAAAAAATCAGGAGATAGCCGTGAAAAAAACCGTATTTTTTCTATTATTTTTAGCGGGAACGCTTCCGCTGGCGGCGCAGGAAATCAGCGTGGTGGAAAAACACGCCCCGCAAACGGTTCCTTTCGCGCAGCCGTTTGCCCTGCAATTTATATTATCCCATACGCCAGGCTATGAAGTAACGGTAAACGAAGAATCGCTTTCCGGCGACTTTGAAATTACGCAAGTTTCTTCGTCCGACAATTCCCCCGGTACGATTACCTATGATTTTACCGCGCTTCCCTTTACCTTGGGCAAAACTACTTTTACCGTTACTTTTGAACTAACCCAAGACGGAAAACCGTTTGCCGACACGCAGCAGGAGGTATTTATAGAAGTCCCCCGAGCCAAGACATTCGACGACCCCAACCTGCGCGAAATCCGCCCGCCGCATATTCCTTCGGGCTGGTTGGCCTGGCTGCTGGCGGCGATCTTATTGGGCAGTCTGATTTATGTATGGTACTATTGGTACAAACGGCTGCACCAGCGTGCGCTTGCCGTTTTACCGCAACAGGACACCCGCCCCGGCAATGTAATTGCCTTATCCAAAATAGACGCCTTGCTGGACAGCGGACTGTGGGAAAACCAACAGTATAAGCTTTTTTACATTACGCTTTCCGACATTTTGCGCGAATATTTATGGAGGCAATTTCATATAGACGCCTCCGCCGACACCACGGCCGAACTCCTGCGCCGGGTAAAGAATATGCCGCAGATGTCCTCTTTAATGTACCAACTGCGTGATTTTTTAAGTTCGGGGGATTTGGTGAAATTCGCCAAAGCCATTCCCAGCGAGCAAATCCGGGATAAAGACGTAAAACTGCTGCGGGAAATTATCGTAGAAACCGCTCCCAAAGAACTCACCGCCCGCCCGCAAGAGGAGGAAAAAGCATGATCTATTTCTTTCTGATCAGCGTTCTTTTGCTTTTAATCTCGCTGGGCTGCAGTCTGTTCATGCGACGCCATTACAAAACAATGGCCGTTTTGGTGGCGGCATGTTCTACGCTGGCAGTCGTAAGTCTGGCGGGAGTGCTGTTTGAAAAATGGGCTGGAGGCCGGGCGGAATTCGTCCACCCTTGGGCTTTCGTTTTATTAATTATTCCTTTTGCCGTTTTGATGGCGCAAACCCTTTTCCGCGGGGCATTTTCCCGGCGTATTGCTTACCCGATGACGCATCTAATGGTAGAGCAGTCCTCTCTGCGCGTTCTTTTTACTCGGTGGCTCCCGCTCTCTCTCTATACCTTGGCATTTATATTCATGGTGGCCGCTTTGGCCCGGCCGGTCAAGGTGGATAGAACCGTACTGCCTCCCACCGAAGGGATTGACATTATTTTGCTGATGGACGTTTCCGCTTCCATGCAGAAACAGGATTTTTATCCCAACCGCTTTATAGCCGCCCAACAAACGGCTTCCCGTTTTATTTCGAAACGTTTTAACGACCGTATTGGACTGGTTGCTTTTGCCAAGGAAGCCATGCTCCAAGCGCCGCTGACGTTGGATCACGAAGCTTTGCAGGAATATCTCTCCACGCTCTATCTGGGGGTGGTCGATCCGAACTATACCGCTATCGGAGACGCATTGGGAGTGGCGGCCAATCATTTAAAAGACAGCAAAGCCAAAAGCAAAGTGATTATTCTGCTTACGGACGGCGATTCCAATGCCGGCGCAATTGCCCCGCAGATGGCCGCCCAAGCGGCGGCGGCCTATGGGATCCGCGTCTATACCGTGGGCACGGCCAGCGCGCCGGGAGACGGACTTTATTCCAGTGCGGAAGATGAAATTAACGAAGGGTTAATGATGGAAATCGCCAATGCAACCGGCGGCAAATTCTACCGCGCCAAAAACGAGGCGGAACTCACTCAGATTTACGACACTATCAACGAATTGGAAAAAACCGAATTTGCGCCCAGTTCTATTATCAACCGCAGTGATGCCTATCAGCCGCTGTTGTTGCTGGCGCTGACGGCCGTTTTGGCGGCATTTATATTGGAAAAATTGTTTTTTATCAAGGTACCTTAATATGGAATTATTTGCCAAACCGATATTTTTGTTATACCTGATACCGATCTGCCTGCTGGCGGGACTGATCGGCTGGGCGGGTTTGAAATTAAAAACACACCTGATTCGTTCCTTATTTGGCACACAGGCGTATGCCAAACTGACGGCCAATTTGCGGCCGGTTACACGCTGGCGCGGCAGTTTATTCTTTGCGACGTTGGTTTTTCTTTTTATCGCATTGGCCGGCCCGCAATGGGGCACCGAAGTAATAGAAGCCCAAGGCACCTTTGCCCAAACAATCATCGCGGTGGACGTTTCCGCTTCTATGCGCGCGCAGGATTTAAAACCGGACCGGCTGGACAATGCCAAAAAAATGCTTCAAATGCTGGTCAGCAACCTAAAAGAGGAACGCATTGGCATCATTGCCTTTACCTCGCAAGCCTATATTCAGTGCCCCATTACTACGGATCAGGACGCCCTGAACTACTTTATTAATTCCTTACAGCCGGATATGCTTCCGGTACCCGGTACTTCTTTAGCAGCGCCGGTACAACTGGCCGCGCGGATGCTTTCCAAATATCCCGGGCAGAAAGCGCTTATTTTATTAACCGATGGGGAAGATCATTCCCCGGAAGAGCTTCAAGCCGCCCGTCAGACGGCTCTTAAAAACGGGATTCGAATTATCGCGATTGGAATCGGCACGAAAGAAGGCACGCTTATTCCCGCCAAGACGGATCGTTCCGGCCGGATTTTGGAATATAAAAAAGATAAAGACGGCAAAACGGTCGTATCCAAATTAGACGAAAAAACCTTGCTGGAATTGGCGCAAGCCACTGACGGAGTCTATATCTCCTACACTACCCCGGCGCAAGTAGCCGCCAAAGTGGAAGAAGCAGTCAAAGGGCTGGATCGCTCCGTTTCGAAAACGATGTCTCGAGCCGCCTACAAAAATCGTTACGCCTTTCCGTTGATACTGGCCATACTGTGTTTAGCGGGGTATCTGCTTTGGCCGCGCGGACAAAAATTTCTACCCGCCGAAACGAAAAAAGAGATTCAAAAAAGGTAAAATAATAGTATGAAAAAATTGCTCTGCTTGGTTTTATTGTTCGCCGCTTTCTCTGCCCATGCCGGGGTAAGGGCAGAGTTGCGTCAAGGCGGCAAATTATATGAAGATAAAAAATACGGGCAGGCTCTTTCCAAATACACCGAAGCGCTTCAAAAAGACCCCACAAACGAAGATGCGGCTTTTGGCGCCGGCGCCGCGGCCTATTATTTGAAAGATTACCAATCCGCCGAACAAGCCTTCGAACAGACCGCCCAGCAAGCCGGGGAATTAATGCAGGACTCCCTTTTTAATTTAGGCAATACCTACTATCGGGCCGGAAATACTGAAAAAGCAATCGAAGCGTATCGACAGGCCATCGTTAAAAACCCGAAAGACAAAGAAGCCGTGCACAATTTACAATTGCTCCTGCAGCAACAGCAAAACCAACAGAACCAAAACAATCAAAATCAGCAGAATCAGGATCAAAATTCGTCTAACCAATCCCAACAAAATCAAGAAGACAAGGGATCGGCGGCTGATCAGCAGCAGCAAAATCCGTCTAATCCACAAGACCAGATGAATAAGGACGATGCAAACCGCGTCATGCAAATGGCACGCGAGAACGAATATCGCAAACCCACGCAACCCGGCAATGCGCAGGGAAGCACGGTGGAAAAAGATTGGTAAATTTATGAAACGAGTGATTTTATCTTTCTTATTACTCAGTTTGACCGCATTCGCCGCGGCACAGGTATCCGTTGTGGCGCGGGTAAATAAAACAGCGCTCACGCTAGATGACGAGCTTACCCTCTCCGTAGAAGTAAACGGAGCCGCCGGCAACATGCTAATGCCCGAACTGCCCAGTCTGCCCGCTTTTAATGTTTATTCCCGGGAAATACGCCAAAGCACTATTAACGGAAATTCCAGCACCGTCTTCCGCTACATACTGCTGCCCCGTTTTGTGGGAAAAGCCACTATTGGAGCCATTCGCTTTACCCATAACGGCAAAACGTATAAGACGGATCCCATTACCGTAAGTATTTATCGCAATGCCCAAGGAGTACAAAAATCCCAACCGGCTTCTTCCGCCGCCAAAGCGTCTTCCAACGGCAATTATGATTCCGCCGCCGTCAAACGCCCTCGGGAAACCGCCGATCCGAATCTCCCCCCGTTGGAACGCAATTTAGCCAATCAAGCTTATGCCCGGGGAGATGAAAATTATTTTTTGGTAGCGGCAGTAAACGACGAAAATCCGTATGTCAACCAATCGGTTACGTTGGCTGTACGTTTTTATTATAACCGTTCTTTTTACGATGCTCCCTATCAAAAACCCGCCGTTTCCAATATTTTTATGGAAGAAATGGGTTCCTCCCAAGGTACCCAAAGTATTGGCGGCGTATTGTACCGTTATGAAGAACAACGTTACCAACTGACTGCCCCTTCCGCCGGGAAAGCCACCATCGGTCCGGCCACCGTGCGGTATATGACGGGATCTTCTCCTTTTTCGGCTTTGGATCGTTTGTTTGGCGGATCTGCAGTCAGTGCAGAAGAAACCGCCCGTTCCGCGCCCATCACGCTTACGGTACGGCCAGTTCCGTCAGCGGGAAAACCCAAAACCTTTTACGGAGCGGTAGGAACCGGATATACCATTACCGCCGAGGCAGACCACACGCAAGTAGAAGCGGGCGAAGCGGTAACCCTTTCTGTTACGGTTAAAGGCCCGGGCAATCTGAAATCGACTTCTGATTTAGAAATCCCCGCTTTAGACGGTTTTAAATCTTATCCGTCGCAAGCCGTTTCCGACACGACAACCAGCGGCGGAAAGACGGAAGGGTATAAAATTTTTAAAACCGCTCTTGTACCGGCAGCTTCGGGCATCTACACCATTCCCTCCATAAAATGGTCTTATTTTGATCCGGAATCGAACACTTACAAAACCATTCACACCAATCCGATTACATTACAAGTTTCCCCTTCCACCAAAACGGACAGCGGCTTTGATTTTGGGGCAGCCGCCTCCACTACAAACGGTTTTCAAACCTTGGGAAAAGATATCGCTTATTTAAAAACGACGCTCCGCCCGGATATTTCTGTACTGGAGAAAGTAAGCGCCTGGCGACTGATCAACTGGATTATGCTCGTGATTTTAGGGGTCAGTATCCTTTTTGCCTCCGTAGGGCGCAAATCCCTCGCCCAAAAACGCGCCTATGCCACCGCCCGGGGATTGTTGAAAAAAGCCCAGTCTGACGAAGCGGTTGCGGAAGCGGTTTCCGGTTATCTACAGCAGAAAATGAAAATCAGTACGGGCAGCCTGCCGCTGAAGGGGATTGTAGCTTCCTTGCACAAACACGGGGTTACGCCTGCCACTTCGGAAGCTTTTTCGTTGTTGTGGCAGCGGCTGGATACAGCCCGGTTCGCCCCGGGCGCTCCCGATGCGCAAAACGGACAGGAACTGGCCAGCCAAGCGTTGGATATTCTAAAACTGCTGGAGGAGGAATCCAAATGAAACGGATTTTGCTATTCTTCTGGTTGTTCATCTGTTTCGCAGGGATCTGCCGGGGAGAAACAACCCTGCAGCAAGCCGAGGAATTATATCGGCAAGGCAAATTTTCGGCTGCCTTAAGCGTTTACGAAAACGAACTAAAAAAAACCCCAAACGACCCTCATCTTTACTACAATATAGGTAACTGCTATTTTAAAATGGGCAGCAAAGGGTTGGCGGCAGCCAATTATTATCGGGCTTTTGAATTGGCTCCGCGCGATGCGGACATACGCCATAACTTAACCCTTTCGCTGGCGGCGGGCGGAGAGCGGCTGGTTCCTTCCGGTATGCCGGTAATACTGCACCAGGCATTTTTTTATTTATCGTATGCGGAACTGAAAGGGCTGTTTTTTGTTTTGTTATGGTTGTTCTGTGCATTGGCCAGCATATGGTTAATTAAACGCAAATTTGGAAAAATGCTGCTGGCCAGTGCGGTAATACTGGCCATTAGCGGTGGTTGGTTTTATATTCGCCACACGTTGCAACAGCAACACTTGGCGGTAATTGCGGTTCCGGTGGCGGAAATTCGCAGCGGACCGGGTACCAATTTTCCGGCCAGCGCCAGCGCCGCCCAAGGGCATTTGGTTACGATACAAGACGACAAAGACGAATGGTATGAAGTAATCGTCAAATCCCAGGGGATTAAAGGCTGGGTGGAAAAAAGCGCCGTAGAACAGATTTGATATGAGGAGTTTTTATGTTTGTCAAACAACAAGCCGATGAACTGATTCAAGCCGTTACGTATGTGAAAGAAAACTTGGCCGACAAAGTGGAAGAACTGGCGGCTAAAGTGACAGAAGCCTTTAAAAGAGGCAACAAAGTGATTTTGATGGGAAACGGCGGAAGTGCCGCAGACGCGCAGCATATTGCAGCGGAATTTGTGGGGCGTTTTAAAAAAGAACGTCCATCGCTGCCGGCTCTTGCGCTTAATACCAATTCCTCTACGCTTACCGCCATTGGGAACGATTACTCGTATGATGTGGTTTTCTCCCGCCAGATTGACGGATTTGCCAAAGAAGGCGATGTTGTGATTGGCATTTCCACGTCCGGCAACAGCAAAAACGTTTATTTAGCTTTAGGGCTTGCCCAGCGAAAAGGCTGTTATACGGCGGCTTTTTTGGGCAAAGACGGCGGCATCATCAAAAATATCTGTGATTTGCCGCTGGTGGTAAATGTCAAAGACACCCCCCATATCCAGGCCTGTCATATTTTTATGGCACATTGTATGTGTGATCTGGTGGATCAAGCTTACTGATTTATGAAAATAGCAATTGGCTGCGATCATGCGGGTTTTCCGCTGAAAGAAACCGTAAAAGAAACGGTCAAACGCTTGGGGCACGAAGTTATAGACTGCGGCGCATTCAGCCCAGAACGGACAGATTACCCCGACTACGCCAATGAAGTCGCCAAACGCGTGGCCGGCGGCGAAGCCGACCGAGGTATCCTGCTCTGCGGCAGCGGCGTGGGCGTTTGCATAACGGCTAACAAAACGAAAGGGATCCGCGCCTGCGTCTGCCACGACGCTTACAGCGCCCGGCAGGCCGTGGAACACGATGCCTTAAACGTGCTTTGTTTAGGAGCGCGCATTATCGGGACGGCATTGGCCGAAGAATTAACCAAACAATTTTTAAAAGCCTCCTTCTTGACGGGTTCCCGCCATGAAGGAAGGTTAAATAAAGTAAAAGCGATCGAAAACGCAAATTTTAAATAAGACCCCCCGGTCTTAAAAATAGAGGAAGATGAAACGTATGAACACACAAGCAAACCCGATGGCCGAAGGCATTATCAGAGAAGGCGAAATCAAACTGGAAGGACTGGATTTCAATACAAAATTCTGGGCCAAGGATCCCACTCTTTGGAAACAAGACAAAGAACATATGGAATTTATCGTAAAATTCCTGGGCTGGCAGAAAGTTTATGACTGGACGCTGGAACGGATTGACGAGGTATTGGATTTTGCAAAAGACGTTAAACAAAACTTTAAACACTGTGTTATTATGGGAATGGGCGGTTCTTCGCTCGCGCCGGAAGTGTTCCGCACGGTATTTGGCAAACAGGACGGCTGGCCGGAACTCATCGTTTTGGATACCACTAACCCGGATTGGATCGGCGCCGCTCGCGCCCGCATCAACCCGGCCGAAACGCTATTCATTTTCGCCAGCAAATCCGGCGGAACGGTGGAACCTTCTTCCCAATTTGCTTATTTCTTGGATGAAGTCAAAAAAGCCGGCGTTAAAGAACCCGGCCAAAATTTTGCGGCTATCACCGATCCGGGTACCGGCTTGGAAACTTTAGCCAAAAAACATCATTTCCGCAAAACTTTCCTGAACCCGGCCGACATCGGCGGACGCTTCTCCGCATTGTCTATGTTTGGCATTGTGCCGGCCGCCATTATGGGGGTGGACGTAAAACGGATTTTAACCGAAGCGAAAGCACAAGCCGCCACTTTTGCTCCCGAGGCTCCAATGAAAGATAATGCCGCCGTCAAGCTGGGTGCCTTTATGGGCGCGTGCAACGTCAACCACGGCAAAGACAAACTGACTCTGCTTACTCCAAAAGATTTTGCCACTTTCGGTTTATGGGCAGAACAGCTGGTAGCAGAATCTACCGGAAAAGAAGGAAAAGGCATTGTGCCGGTGGCGGGTGAAACACTGGTTAAAAATTTTGATTACCGCGATGACCGTCTGTTTGTGCATCTCTCTACCGGCAGCGAAGACGACAAACACGTCAGCGCGATTGCCAAAGACCTGGCCGACCGCGGTTATCCGATTTTAACCATTCTGATGGACAACCTCTACCAACTGGGAGCCATGTTCCTGCTGTGGGAAATCGCCACGGCGGCGGCCGGCGCCATTTTGGCGATTGACCCGTTTGACCAACCCAACGTACAGGAAGCCAAAACGCTGACGAAGAACGTATTGGCTAAATTGGAAGCGGGCGATATTCCGGCTGAAGTTTCGGCGCCGATTTTGGTTTCTGCCGATATCGCAGACGAAGTGAAACTGGACACCTTGGCACAGGATTTGTACTCTTTATTGGAAAGCAACGATTATGTGGCCATTCTGCCCTATGTGTATCCGTCGGAAGAAGTGGAAAAAGCCCTGTTGGCCCTGCGCGATAAAATTATGGCGCGCACCAAACGGGCTGTCTTGTTTGGTTTCGGCCCGCGCTACTTGCACTCCACCGGCCAGCTGCACAAAGGAGATGGCAACAACGGCGTATTTTTAATTCTCTCCGCCGATCCGGCTAAAGACATTAAAATTCCCGGCCAGCATTATACTTTTGGCCAGCTCTGCAACGCGCAGGCGCTGGGCGATTTCCAAGCACTGCAAGCCAAAGGCAGACGGGTCATTAAACTGCATTTGACCCAACCCCTGTTGGAAAGCATCAACAAAATCAGCAACTTATTCTAAAATTATGTTCTGTACAAGGCGGTCTTTTAAAAAGGCCGCCTTGTGTTTTTAGCGGTATGAACAAAGTATTTATCCAAACTTACGGTTGTCAGATGAATGTGGCCGATTCCGAAGAAATGTTTGCCCAGCTGGCCGCACGCGGAGCGGTGCTGACGGAGCAATTGGACGAGGCCGACATCGTTCTTATCAACACCTGCACCGTACGAGACCACGCCGAACACCGCGCGGTGTCTTTTTTAGGGCGTTTAGCCTCTTGGAAAAAAGAGAAACCCGGCCGAAAGATTATTTTTGCGGGTTGCGCCGCCCAACGCTTGGGCAATGCGTTACAAAAAAAATATCCCTTTCTAGATATCCTTTCCGGCGCGAAGGATATTGAACATTTCTCAGATACGCTGGATAAAAGCGGCCTCTTTGGCACACCCGCCCTGCCCGGCCGACTGCCAGCGCCGGGATTGACGGGTTATGTTACCATTATGCGCGGCTGCAATTTTGCCTGCTCGTACTGTATTGTGCCGAGTGTGCGCGGCGCGATTAAATGTTTGCCGCCGGAAGACATATTGCAAAACGTCGCCTGCAAAACGGCGGCCGGCGCCAAAGAAATTATGCTTTTGGGACAAACGGTAAACGCGTATGAAAAAGACGGCGTTTCTTTTGCGGATTTACTCAACCGCGTGAGCGAAGTGCCAGGGGTTGAGCGCGTGCGGTTTACGAGCCCGCACCCCATTTATTTTACACCCGATTTTTTAAACGCCGTAAAAGCAAACCCCAAAATAGCCCGGCATGTACATCTTCCGGTGCAGAGCGGATCGAGCAAAGTTTTACAAGAAATGAAACGCGGTTACACGCGGGAAATTTTCCTGGAAAAAATCCACGCCCTGCGGGATTGCGGATTTAATATTTCCACCGACATTATTGTCGGGTTTCCGACGGAAACAGAAGCGGATTTCCAACAAACGCTTTCCCTGGTAGATGCGGTAAAATTTTTTATTGCCTATTGTTACAAATACTCGCCCCGCCAGGGTACCCCGGCCGCCCGCATGAAACTGCTTCCGGAAAAGGTACTGGAAGAAAGACTAGATATTTTGTTAAATAAAGTGAGAGGCTTTTCTGATGCCGCTTACCAACTGCAAGTAGGCACCCATCAGGAAGTGCTTATGGAAACGGAAACAAAAGGCCGTTCTTCCGAAAATTTTTGGGTAAAAACAAAAAAGAAATATCCCGTGGGTTCGCTTGTCCATACGGAAATCGAACGGGCTGACGGAACATTATTATTTGCGAGGGACTAAGTATGACAAAAAAGTTTTCTGAAAAACGCAGACATCCGCGTATGCCGGTCATCAGCAATTTGATTGAACCGGTCAACCTGCATTACAAAACTGAAGACGGCAAAGAAACTTCTCTGGTTGCCATTTTGGCAGACCTGTCAGCTTCCGGTATGCGTATGATTAGTTTTTTAGGGGCGCCGCTGGCAGATCATTTTTCCATCAGCTTGCAGCTGCCCGGTACTGGCAAAATGGAAGTAGAAGCCAAATTAGCCTGGGTAAAACAGCGTGAAAACGTATATACTATCGGGATTGAGTTTATTAAAATGGCGGATAAAGACGCAAAAGTCATCAGCGAAATGGCCGATGATTTTAACGATTGCGACACCCGTATTTTGTTAAAACTCCCCGAAGTTTGCGTAGGCACCTGCAAATGCCATAAAATTTGCAATAAAATTCAAAAAGACGAAAGCCTTTTTGAAGAAAAATAATTCCCAAACTTCGCAAATAGAAATGAAAAGCCCCGGGTTTACGCCCGGGGCCTTTTTGTAAAGCAAGTTTAATATACGTCGTACCCGTCCTTTTCCAACCCTCTGCAAATCTTCTTACCCAAGTCTGTAACACCTTCGCAACCTTTATTTGTGTCATTTACTACTTCTTCCCAAAAAAATCCGGCCGAGCAAATGTTATAGTCCCCCCGGTTTTGGTTAGCACATACCTGCATATCAAAATCATATGTATAGTGTTTGGTTTTATAATTAATAGGCCCATCCCACTCACCTCCTTGCAACTCCAAATAGTCTTGCACTTGATACATACATTCGTTATCTCCGCCACATTCCAAATAGCGCACCTTCATTGCATTATGAACATATTTCATTACAGTCTGCGCCTCCACCAAGCGGGATTTTTCCACCGCCAGCGTATACTGCGGCAGAGCGACAGCCGATAAAATACCAATGATTAATACCACTACCAACAGCTCTATTAACGTAAATCCAAGACTTTTATTCATGGGATATATCCCCCTATTTATATAAGTTGATATCCCCAATTTATCAAAAAAAAAAAACAATACAAGCCCCCTTACAAAAGCCCAAAAATCACCCTCCCAGCTTCTCCGCGCATAAATTTAATAAAATAAATAGATGAAACCCATCGTGATTTGCGGACCGACCGCCTCTGGCAAAACCGACCTGGCGCTGGAACTCGCCCGGCAAACGGGCGGGATTATCGTATCCGCCGATTCGCGCCAAGTTTATAAACGCCTCACCGCCGGCACGGCCAAACCGCAGGGCGCGTGGGAAAACGGCGTCTATCTTACCGAGGGCATACCCTACTGTCTCGTGGATTTTTTGGACGTAACGGAAATCTTCAACGCGGGCGCTTTTCGCAAATGTGCGGCCGAAATAGCCGCGCAATACCCGAACAGACAGGTTATTTTTGCGGGCGGAACGGGAATGTATTTACACGCTTATTTTGTAGGAATGGACGAACTGCCGGCCGGCACGCCCGAAACGCGCGAAAAACTTTCCAAGCTTTTGGCCGAAAAGGGCAAGGCGGGTCTGCACGCCGCGCTCGCGGAAAAAGACCCCGCTTCCGCCGCCGCCATTCCGCCGGGCAACGTCCAGCGTACGATGCGCGCGCTGGAATTATACTTGCTGAGCGGCCGCCCGGCCAGCGAACTGAAAAGCGGTCTTTTTTTTCAATTGCCGGATCCGAAAAATTCATTTTGGGTGTATTTGGATTGGGATAAAGCGATTCTGAGCAAACGAATTGCGCAACGTACGGAATCCATTTTTGATCCGATGTGCGCCGAAACAAAAGCGTTGCTCGCAGAAGGATTTTTACCGGACGTACCGGCTTTAAAAAGCTTGGGTTATCCGCAGGTAATACAATACTTGTCCGGCCGTATATCCCGCCAAGCCGCTCTCGAACAAATCGCCCAGCTTACCCGCCAATACGCCAAACGCCAGCGAACGTGGTTCAACCGCTATCAAAACGCTTGGAAAATCACCTTCGGCTGCATGGCGGATTTTTGTCCGAAAGAATTGGCCGCACAAATCCGCTCTGTAGGAGAATTCCGTCATAAAAAAGACGGGCTATAAAATGCAATGATGGAACGTGTCATTTTGGTAAGCGTTCGTTTAAAAAGCGAAACGTTCAACGAAGAATCCTTAGAAGAATTGCGCCGTTTGACCCACACAGCCGGGGCGGAAGTGGCAAATACCTTCCGGGTGCGCGTCAGCGCCTTTCAAGCGGCGGCGCTCATTGGCCGCGGAAAAATTGAAGAAATCGCCCAAGAGGTGCGTCTGACGAAGGCGCAAGCCGTGATTTTTGACGACGAGATCTCTCCCGCACAACAAAAAAATCTAGAAAAGGTTATTCCGGCTAAAATAATAGACCGCACCCGTCTTATCTTAGATATATTTGCCCAACGCGCCCGCACGCAGGAAGGGAAACTGCAAGTGGAACTGGCGCAATTAAAATACCTGTTGCCGCGGCTCGGCGGGCAGGGAACGACGCTGATGCAGCAAAAGGGCGGCATCGGCTTACGCGGTCCCGGCGAAACGAAACTGGAATATGACAAACGCCGGCTGCGGCTGCGCATCAGCAAGCTGGAAAAGGAAATAGAACAAGTAAAAAAAGAACGCTCCTTACGCCGCCAACGACGCGGACAAATTCCTTTGCCGCAAATTGCCATCGTTGGTTACACCAACGCAGGAAAAAGCACGCTGTTAAATGCCCTCACACATCAAAACGCCGTCTATGCGGACGATAAACTCTTTGCCACCTTGGATCCCACTACCCGCCGCGTGCGTATGCCCGCCGGCGGGGAAATGCTGTTTACCGATACGGTTGGATTTATTCAAAAGTTACCACACAGTCTGGTCAGCTCCTTCCGCGCCACGCTGGAAGAAACCACCTTTGCCGATGTAATTCTACATGTGCAGGACGCTTCTTCCCCCCACCGCAAGGAACAAGCCGCTACGGTACGCCAAATTCTTACGGAATTAGGGGCACAACACACTCCCGTCCTTGAAGTATTTAATAAGGTGGATTTGCTGTCGCCTGTCCGTCGTGCTTGGCTGGA
Organism: uncultured Elusimicrobiales bacterium; assembly: GCA_944326765.1. Taxonomy (GTDB): domain Bacteria; phylum Elusimicrobiota; class Elusimicrobia; order Elusimicrobiales; family Elusimicrobiaceae; genus Avelusimicrobium. Next base: position 14,247 of record CALVFE010000010.1, read on the forward strand.
AAAACAGAATCCGGCCGCTCTCTTTGTCAGCGCTCAAAAAGGCTTTCATCTGCGCCAACTGCTGGAACAGGTGGAAGAAGCCGCCGCATACCGCTGGAAGTACAAACGGCTGATACTACCGGCAGAAAAGTTACACCTGCTGGGTAAAATATATGAAAAAGCGCTCGTTACAAACCGACAAGAAAAACCGTCCGGCGCCTTGGAACTGAATCTTATGGCGACGGACGGCAATTACGCAAGTCTGCAAAAACTGCTAAAAACGCATTGAAGCGGCCTTTTCAGCTTTAATAATAGCATCGAATTTTTTCTTAGAAGGGACCGCATAGTCCGGAAATACGCTTACCGTACGCAAATTAGGTATTTTATTGCGAATGAAATTCATAGTGGAGCCGTTAAACCCGGTAAAAAAGAAAAAATCATTGGCATTTTTAAGGGTAAGGACATTTTTCCCTTCCGCATCATAAAAGGAAGCGCTTCCGTCTTGCGCATACAATAGCGAAGAAACCAACCCCACTAAATCCCCCGACCGGGTAAATACGCCACCGCCGGAATTGCCTTGCCGCACGCCGAATCCGGGCGAAACGAAATGCTGCAATTCCTCCACGAAATATACCTCCGGCGAATTGCCCGACAAATAAGAAATAACGCCGGCAGTCGTTTTAGGCACTACAATTTGCGGTTTCAATTTAGCGGTGGAAATTCCCGACACATTCAGCAGGCGTGCGCCAACGGCATTTAGCTGTGCCTGCGCTTCGGGGTCAAAACGAAGTTTTTTCTCAAATGCGGCAGGCGTCAAGGCGGTTCCGTCTTCCAAATTAATATAGGAATAGGTTGCTTTTTGGGGATTAAACTGAATTAATGCCGCGTCCATGCCGCTGATTCGGTTCTGGCCTGGGAAAAAACCTTGGTAAATATACACACTGGGCGAAACGGTGCTGTGTTTTACCCGCACCCGCGCCAACAAATCCGGCGATTCTGCCAATGTGATTTCTACCGTACAAGGCCGCGTGGCACATGCCGAATAAACACAATGGGCTGCCGTTAAAAACCAGTTTTGACTGATACGCACCGCCTGACAATGGTAAACGGGAACCTGACTGTTAAAGGTTTGATCAGTCGGCCAGACGGAAATTTCTTTTTGAATCAAAAAAGCGTTCTCATTAATGGGCGCAGGTTCCTGCTCCAGCGCCCCGGAAGGCGCCGCCGCCAAACAAAGAATGCCCCAAAGGATCAAAAGTTTTCTCATATTTAAAAGTGTATATAAAAAAGCCTTAAATTTCCATGCTTCCTTACAGATACGGGCTTTCCTGTACGCTGAAATTTACTATAATAAATATATGATGATGACCGTTATTATTCTCGTTTTGTTTAGTTATTTACTCGGATCCATTCCGACCGGCTACCTGATTGCCAAACATGCGATGGGCATTGATATACGCGAACACGGTTCCGGCAATCCCGGTGCCGCCAATGTGTATCGAACGGTAGGGAAGTGGGCGGGTATTTCCACCTTTTTGATAGACGGACTAAAAGGGTTTATTCCTGTCTGTTTAGCGCGTCATTACTGCCCGGAGAGTTATTGGGTCGCCATTGCCTGCGGCGTAATCGCCATTCTGGGGCATATGTGGACGATTTACCTTAAATTCCGCGGGGGGAAAGGCGTAGCTACTTCCGCCGGCGTATTTGCCGCCATTTTGCCGATTCCGACGGCAATCGCTTTTGCCTCATTTGTCATATGTGTAGCACTATGGGGGCGCATTTCCATTGGTTCTATCTGCGCGTGTATAGTATTGCCGGTAGCCAGCTTTTTCATTGGCAATCACCCGTTATCCGTCAATTTGATGGTAACGGCGGTGGGCGCTTTGGTCATTTATAAACACTTACCCAATATCAAACGGCTGCTGGCACAGAAAGAACTCAAATTTGAAGACGGCGCCAAAAAGAGAAAAGAGCATGAAAATAAATAAAATCACTGTGTTGGGAGCAGGCATCTGGGGCAGTGTAATCGCCCAGCATTTAGCCAAAAAGGGATATGGCGTTTCATTATGGGAATATAACGAACAACTGTTGAATGTACTAAAGACCATCGGCCGCCACCCCAACATTCCCAATTTTAAAATTCACGACAACATTCGCCTGACCGGCAACGTGGCGGAAGCGGTAAAAGACACCGATTTAATTATTTTCGTTATCTCCTCCAAAGCCATTCGCGCTTTCTGCCGAGAACAATTAAAACCGCTGCTAAACGGAAAAGTGGTACCGGTGGTCAGCGCGTCGAAAGGCATTGAAGATAAAACATTTAAAACGATTTGTGAGTTAATCGAAGAGGAACTCCCCCAGTTAAAAGACAAGGCGCTTGCTTTTTCCGGCCCCAGTTTTGCGTTGGAAGTAGCGCAAAATGTTCCCACTAAAATTATGCTGGCCGGAAAAGATCCCGCGCTGGTGGACGAAATCCGCGATGTCCTGAGCGGAGATCCGATTATCGTAGTTCCTTCTTCCGACCGACGCGGCGTGGAATATGGCGGCGGCATCAAAAACGTACTGGCTATCGGCTGCGGAATTATCGACGGCATTGGCGACGGAGCCAATTCAAAAGCGGCGCTCATCACCCAAGCCATGCAGGAAATGAATGATATTATCATCAGCCAAGGCGGCCAGCCGGGAACGGTGTATAGTTTAGCCGGATTTGGCGACGCCATTTTAACGGGAATGTCTGCCATTTCCCGAAACCGCCGGTTGGGTGAAAAATTAGGCGCCGGACTTTCGTTGGAAGAAGCCAAAAAAGAAGTCGGCACCATTGCAGAAGGGGTAAATTCAGTACAGAGCGTATATGATATTGCCCGCAAAAACAATTTAAAAACGCCGATTGTAGATGCCATCTGGCAGTTGGTCTGCCAAGGCAAAAAGCCTTGGGTGTTGCTGCACGCGATGGGATTTACCAATCGGGGCAATAAATAATTTAAGCAAAGAAGTGTCTGCCAGAGATTTTCCGGCACACACGAGAAGGAATAAAATGAATAAGGACGACGTAATCCGCCATTTAACCCGGCATGTTTTGGATAAGAAACAAGCCAAAATGTCGGTAGATAAAGTATTTGAAATCATTAAACACGGCCTCAAGAGGGACGGCAAGGTGGTCATCAGCAATTTTGGGTCATTCCACCTAAAAACCGCTCGTCCCGTTACACGCCGTAATCCCAAAACCGGCGCCAAGGTGCAAGTACCGGCGAAACAGAAGGTACGCTTCAAACCTTCGGAAAATCTACTGAAAAAATAGATTTTCCCCTTTCGCCCCCTAGGCTTACGCCTAGGGTTACGCCAACGGGTGTGCCGTTACGGCTATAACGATTAGCGGTGCCTCCACCAAGGTTATCGCTTTTCCGGTTTCCCGTACCTTATGCTAAAAAAATCCCCGCTTTTCTTTTCAGCGGGGATTTTTAAACTATATTTCTTATAATACTTGCTTCAGTTCTACGGGCAAATCGCTTTTGTCAATCCGCACCGCACTGTGGGTATTGGTTTTCTGATCCAGCCCAAATATATTTACGCGGTAAATTACAACCATCTTCCCGTTATCTTCCTGAACGTCTTGTATTTCAAAGACTTTATCCGGCAAATTGCTCACAGATTCCAACACAACCACATAATCCTTAGAAAAATCCGCTTTCGGATATTTTCCGCGCGCGGTTCGTTTAAACGCTTTATATTCTTCCAACGTTTTGATGACACGCGCGTTGACCGGTGCCTCTATCATTGAAATTTTACTATCCGCATCGGCTGGATTAACTTCGGTGGGAGCGGTAGCGGAAGGGACAGCCGTTTTATCCACTTCCCCCAATACAATCGGATTTTCCTCCCCGTCATCTTCCGGAGCCTCAATGGATCCGCCGCTTCGGGAAATAACTCTATCCAACCCCTGCACTTTTATTTTGGAAAGCTGTGAAGGGATATCCGCATCGTCCACATACTGAGGTTCTTCTACGACAATCACGCCTTCCGGCTCATCTGCCTTTTCCATATCTATCATCAGCAGTGAATTACTCCCCGGCATATCGGCCATCGCTTGCGAGGCAGAGGCCAACCGATACGAATCCCATAACCGAATGGCAAACATTCCTGCCAAAAACACCAATAAAAAAGCCCCTAACAATATCCAATTTTTTTTGTTCATTATTTTTTCTCGTATTTAGCCGTGATAACCGACCGCAGGCCGCCGCGCGGAGTAAACACGCCGGTAACCGTCGCTCTTTTGGGCTGACAGGCTTTTACCACGTCATCTAAAATTTTATTGGCGATATTTTCCATGAATATACCCATATCGCGATATTCCAACAAATAATACTTCAGCGACTTGAGTTCCAAACACAGCTCGTCGGGTACATATTCGATGGTAATAACGCCAAAATCCGGCAGTCCCGTTTTGGGACAAACGGACGTAAATTCCGGCAATTCAATTTTAATATCATAATCCCGTTTGTATTGGTTCGGCCAGCATTGAATATCCGGCAGAACGGCATCCGCATTTTTGCGGGCATGATCGGAAGTATAACCAAAATCAATATCGTGCGTATGAGTCATTTTATTTTAAGCATCCTTGTTGAATTTAAGAAAACGATCAATACTGTCGCCAGGCTTCCGCCGACTAGCAACGGCCAAGCGGACGGCTGCGGCATTCGCCACAGCAGCCACACAGCCAGCAATCCGTTAAGCAGCACGGCCAAAACCACATTCCAGCCGACCACCCGGCGCAGTTTCTTATTTATTGTAAATAAATAGGAAATAGGAAACAAGTCCCGCCGTTTGATAATGATATCCACCCAATTATTATATACATTCCTTCCCGACGAAAACACGATCCCTGCGTCCGCTTTGAGTAAAGCGATAATATCATTAAATCCGTCTCCCACCATAACCACCTTTTTCCCGGCTTCCCGCAGGTTGGCCACAATTTCCGCCTTTGTTTTGGGAAGAACATTAAAATTCATTTTCTCAATTCCGGCCTCCCGCGCGATAACCTCCACAGAAAATTCATTATCGCCGGAAATTAAAATGATATCTTTTCCCATCTCCTTAAGCAGGGCGACGGATTCTCTGGCGCCGGGGCGAAGCTCGTCCGCCAGCGTCAGATACCCCAAAAATTTGCCGTTGCGCGCCACACATACCACCGCTTCTGCCACCGTAGCTGCTTTAGCAGCGGTTTTAATGCCTTGTTCTTCCAGCCATTGCGTACGGCCTGCCAGGATTTTTTCTCCCGCGCAGGTAGCCTGCACCCCCAAGCCGGGCAGCACATCAAAACACAATAAAGGCTGAATGTTTATTTTACGTTTCTTGGCATACAACTCAATCGCCTTTGCAAACGGTCCGTCCACCAATTGTTCTGCTGAAGCGATGGTTTCCAAAAGAAATTTTTCGGATATTTTCTTGGCGGGATACACGCCGGAAACACGCAGTTCGCCATAAGTCAGCGTACCGGTTTTGTCAAAAAAAACGGTGTCGGCTTCGGCCAATTCCTGCAAGGCATACATATTTTGAATTTTTACTTTTTGTGTCCGCGCGCCCAGACGAGTAAAGAAAGAAGGGAAAACCGCCACAAAAACAAGAGCGGCCGGACAGGCAACCGCCAAGATAAAGAGAAAAATCCCCAAATAATGAAACCACTGCGCATGCCCATATTGATGCAGTACCCAGGCATAAACGCCTCCCGCCGCCACAAGCAATAAGGGAAGCAGCCAAGCCGCAAAAGCATCTAAAGCGCTCTTAAATTTACTGCGCAGGAGTTCTCCTTTTTTAATTGCGTCGATCACACTCATTAGAGAAGACTCCGCTAAAATTTTGGTTACCTCTACATAAATATCAGCCGATTTATTAAGCGTTCCCGCATAGACGCGGCTTCCTATATTTTTGGAAGTGGGAAGCATATTTCCGGTAATCAGCTGTTCATCGATAGAAGTTTTTCCCTGGCGCACGATACCGTCTGCCGGCAACCGTTCGCCGGGTTTTATAAAAATTAAATCTCCCTTTTTCAGCTCATTGGCGAACAATTTACGAAATTGACGTCCCACACATAAACGAGCGGATTTAGGCAAAAAATCATCTATTTTTTTAATAAATACGCGCGCTTTTTCTTTTTCGCGGGTTAAACGGCGTTCCGCCCATAATCCCAGCGTAACCAGCAAAACGGAATAAAGGAATAAATCCGTAGCGGGGCCGAACAATTTAACCGTCAAAAAAGTATTAAAAGCAGAATATAAGAACCCTGCTCCGGCGCATACGGTAAGCAACAGCGCAAAGCTTAGCCGGCCGGCCAGCAGATCTTTTCCAGCCGAACGCACCAATATATCCGCGCAAAAAAAGAAATCCATCAGCCCTAAAATAAAAATGCCCACTCCCGAATGGCGGAAGGTGAGCGAAAATAAAATAAGCACTAAAAAACAAGCCGAAAGAAAAAACCGATAAGTAAACGCCCGGGACGACACTGAAAGTGCCGCCGGTTCCGGGCGGGAAGACAAAATAGAAGAATCCGTCATAATTAATTCGGGAAAAACCGCTCCGCCAAAACGCGTTGGCGTCCTTCTTCGGTACGCATCAGCCGAATTTTACGGTCATACCTGGCCGCATTGGCCGGATCCAATTTTTTGGCCACCATATAGTTTGCCGTTGCCGCCACGGGATCTTCCACCGAGAGCATATCCCCCATTAAATCATAGGTAGGTACATATTGGCTGGCCAGCTCTTTGGATTTGACGAGCAAGCCCAAAGCGTAATCCGTTTCGCCTTTGCGGTACATTAAATCGCCCATATAATAATAAGCCAAGGCGTAAGTGGGTTTAATTGTTACGGCTTCTTCCAAGTCGGCATACGCATTGGCCGGATATCCCATTTTTATAAACACGCGGGCGCGCTCCAAGTAAGGACGGGCGTCATCGGGCGTAAGCGAAATCAGATAAGTGTAATCGTCCAAAGCGGCCTCGTACTGTCCTAAATCAAAATAAGCCAAGCCACGGTTTAAAAAGAGCAGCGGTTCATCTTGGCGGATCTGAAAAGCACTGTTAAAATCCGCCAGCGCTTCGCTGGACCGCCCCATCTTAGAATAAGCAATGGCGCGGTTCATAAGAGCGGTAAAATAATTAGGATTGCGAAGGATTGCTTCGGTCAAGTAATAAACGGCCTGGGCATAGTTGCCGGTATCAATATATAAAGCTCCCAGGTTATTGTATGTTTCGGGGATATTGGGATTAATTTGAATAGACTTCAGATAATCCTGTTCGGCGTAGGTACGGTTTTTAGCGCGCTCTTTAGCATTCTCAAAAGGCAATCGTTCCCATAAAATACCGCGATTGGCCAAAGCGGCTGCATTTTGGGGATCTTGTTTAATCAAGCGAGAATAAAGCTGCATCGCCTGCGTATAATTTCCTTTGGAAGTAGCCAGCTGGGCCTGTTTAAAAAGACGTTTGTCTCCGTTTCCACACGCGGCTACTAACAAAACGGCCGCCGCAACCCCGAATATTTTTTTCATTTTTCCTCCCGTTTTTTCCCGCGTTGCATCAATAGAGAAATCACAAACATACAACCGCCTATCGTAATAAAGGAATCGGCCACATTAAATACCGGCCAAATCCGAAAGTCTAAAAAATCTACTACAAAGCCTAACATTATTCTATCATAAAGATTGCCCACTGCACCCGCTAAAATAAAAACAGATCCCCACTTTACCCATTTCCCATAAGAACAAAGTTCCCGCCAGCTAATAATGATATAGGCAACAATCGCCAGCATCACAAAAATCAGCAAGAAATTACCGTTTCGCATCATCCCGAAAGCCGCCCCGGTATTTTCCACATAGGTTAAATGAAAAAACGGCAGCAGCTCTACAGGACGATTGGGCAAATAAAAGAAAGCAGCCACTTTGGTAATGTGATCAAATAAAAAAATACCGCACAGCACTCCCAACAGCAGGCTGTTTTCTTTGATCCATGCAGTACTTTTTTGCCAAATTTTACGCACCTACTTTTTCCTCTTCTTCGATCACGATACCTTCTTTTTTCAAGACATCGCAGCAACGGGCGCACAAATCCGGGTGTTCCCGCATCGTGCCTACTTCGCGTTTCCATTGCCAGCAGCGGGCGCATTTTTGTCCGGCGGCGTGCTCCGCCAGGATTTCCAGTTCTTCTTTTCCGTCGGCAACTTCCACATCGGACACGATGGCAATTTCCGGCCACAATTCTTTCGTGCTTTCCAAAAAGGCTTTGGTTTCGGGATTGGAAGTCTTAAAAATGACCTTCGCTTCCAACGACGATCCGATTACGCCTTTCTGCCGTGTTTCTTCCAACACTTTTTGCACTGCTTCACGCACTTGGCGGATTTTGTTCCATTTTTCTTCCAGTTTTACATTCGGAATCAAAGAAGAATTGGTGGGCATGTTGGAAAGGAAAATACTCTGCGGCAACTCCCGCCCCAAAGCCGTTTTGCGCAGCTCTTGCCAAGCTTCTTCGGCGGTAAACGAAAGCACCGGCGCCATCAGCTGCAACAGCGTTACGACGATTTCCGCCAGCGCCGTCTGCGCACTGCGGCGGGCAGAAGAAGACGCCCCCAGCGTATATAAACGGTCTTTGGAAGCGTCCAGCATAAACGAGGACAAATCCAAAATACAAAAATCGGTAATGGCGCGCATCGCGCGGCGGAAGTTAAATTCGCCGTATCCGGCGTGAACTTCCTGGATCAGTTCGTCTAACCGTCCCAGCATATACTGATCTATTTCCGCCAACTCTTTGGCGGGTACCTTATGCAAAGCCGGATCATAATCGGACAAATTGCCCAAAGCATAGCGCACGGTATTGCGGATTTTGCGGTATGTATCCACCGGGCCGCCTAAAATTTCATCGGAAATACGCACATCACCCTGGTAATCCGAAAAAGCCACCCACAGGCGTAAAATATCGGCGCCGAATTTATTGATGACGTCTTCGGGATCTACGCTGTTTCCCAACGATTTGTGCATCGGACGGCCTTGCTGATCCAACACCATACCGTGTGTTAAAATGGTTTTGAATGGCGCCGTTCCTTCCAAAGTATAAGAAGGGATATAGGAGCTTTGAAACCAACCGCGGTGCTGGTCAGATCCTTCGGAATAGACGTCCGCCGGGAAGGACATTCCGCGGTCTTTTACCACCGCGGCCCACGACACGCCGGAATCCAGCCAGACGTCCAAAATGTCGGTTTCTTTGCGGAATTCTTCGCACCCGCATTCGCAATGATAGCCTTGCGGCATGAGTTTTTCTACGGGGTCGGTAAACCAGAAGTCAGAACCTTCTTTCATCGCGCGTTCTTTAATGAACGAAAACAGCTCGTGGCTTACCTGCGGCTTTCCGCATTTTTTGCAGTACAAAACGGTTACGGGAGTCCCCCAGAAACGCTGGCGGGAAAGACACCAGTCCGGGCGCAGGCCGATCATAGAACGCATGCGTTCTTCGCCGCCCGCGGGATAAAATTTGACGTTGGAAAGATTATCCATTAATTTTTGGCGCAGGCCGTCTTTGTCAATGCTCATAAACCATTGTTCCGTAGCGCGGAAAATAATGGGGTTATGGCAGCGCCAGCAGTGCGGATAGCTGTGGGTGATTTCCTGTTCTTTAATCAAAGCGCCCAGCTCGTCTAACTTTTTGACCATTAGTGCATTGGCGTCGAACACGTGCATGCCTTCGAACACGCCGGCGTCTTTGGTATAGCAGCCTTTTTCGTCTACGGGGCAGAATGTTTCCAGCCCCCACTGTTTACCGGCACGGAAGTCGTCTTCCCCGTGGCCGGGCGCAATATGCACGATACCGACCCCGGCGTCCATCGTTACGAAATCCGTCCAGATGACGGGGTTTTCTTGATGCGTCAGCGGATGATAGTATTTCAATCCCACCAGATCCGCTCCAGCCACTTTGCCGGCCTGGGAGCAATCCAACCCGGTGTTTTTCAAAAATTCTTCCGTCAATTTTTCCGCCACCACATAGTATTCGCCGGTTTTTTCGTCTTTCAAAACGGCGTAATCTTCGGTGTTGGAAACGGCGGCCGCCCTATTGGAAGGAATCGTCCACGGGGTGGTCGTCCAGACGCCCAAGCTGACGGGCTTGGAGTAATCCAAATCGCCAAAAATTTCTTTTTTGGGATCTACCAGTTTAAAACGCAGGTAAATGGAAGAAGATTTAACGTCCTTATATTCGGTTTCGGCGTCGGCCAAAGCGGTTTCGCAATGGGAACACCAAGTGATGGTTTTTTGGCCTTTATAGACGTATCCTTTTTCAATCAAATCCAAAAACACGCCGATCGTGATGCCTTCGTAGCGCGGGGACATCGTCAAATAGGGATCGTCCCAATCGCCCTGTACGCCCAAGCGTTTAAATCCTTGGCGCTGCAAATCAATAAATTTGGCGGCAAATTCACGCGCTTTTTTGCGGAAAGCCGGCACGTCGGTAATGTGTTTTTTGTCTTGTTTCAGTTCTTTGAGCAACGCCTGTTCAATGGGCAGACCATGGCAGTCCCACCCCGGAACATAGGGAGTATAGTAACCCATCATTGCGCGGCTTTTAATAATAATATCCTTAATGGTTTTATCCAGAGCGTGGCCGATGTGAATTTTCCCGTTGGCGTAGGGCGGGCCGTCGTGCAATACAAAATGTTTGCCGGCCTCGTTTTTCTTAAGCATTGCTTCGTAAAGATTGATGGATTGCCAGAACTCCAAGATTTTAGGTTCTTTCTGCGCCAGACCCGCGCGCATCGGAAAATCCGTTTTGGGCAGCAAAACGGTATGAGAATACTTATTTTTTGCCATGATATTGTTACTCCGTATAATAATTAAGGATATTTATTATTATAGAAAATTTAAAGACTTTAGAGAGGATGGGTTTGGTCGAAACGGGAAAGAAAAACCTTTTATACATAAAAAGGATCTTTTCAAACGTTTTTCGGAAAGCCTTTTGGAAAGGAGTTACGTTATCTTTCTCCGGTCTGTTTATGCAAATAATCGTGCAGTTTTTCCAGCGTTTCGCGGCTGATGGCGTGTTCCATTTTGCACGCGTCCATATCGGCAATCTTCGGACTGACGCCAATAACTTGCACCAAGAAACGGCTCAAAATGGCATGCCGTTTTTTTACATCTTCCGCCGCACGGCGGCCTTTTATGGTCAGCTCAATGCCGCTGTAGGGCTGATGCCGCACATATCCCCCTGCCGCCAACGCTTTCATCGCACCGGTAACGCTAGGGGTTTTCACGCCCAGCATATCGCGGATATCGCTTACCCGTGCAATGCCTTTATCGTTGGCGCATAGAGAAACGGCTTCCAAGTAATCTTCCATATTCGGGGATAATTTCATCTCATACTCCTGCTGTGTCTTGGTCAGGTGCATCAATTTTTTGAAGACATTAAATTTCATCTTATACTCCAGTCATGCCTCGGTTAAGGAGTGTGTATATCTTAGCATATTTCCCACCCAAAATCCCCCCTTGCTTTCCCCCGGAAGATATGTTTATAATGGGGGTAGCAGCACCCAAAAGGAGACGCTATGGATACGAACACTTATACCGAGCAGTTCCTGGCGGCGCTAACCAAAAGAGACCCCGCCCAAAAAGTATTTCACCAAGCCGTATTTGAAGTAGTCAGTACGTTAAAACCCGTGCTGGAACAAAAACCTCTCTACCTCAAAGAACGCATTTTAGAGCGCATTGTAGAGCCGGAACGCACCATCATTTTCCGCGTACCTTGGCAGGACGACAAAGGCGAAATTCACGTCAACCGCGGTTTTCGGGTACAATACAACAGCGCCTTAGGCCCGTATAAAGGCGGCATGCGTTTTCATGAAACGGTAACGCAAGACGTACTGAAATTTTTAGGTTTTGAACAAGTATTTAAAAACAGTTTGACTACGCTGCCGTTAGGCGGCGGCAAAGGCGGAAGCGATTTTGATACGCGCGGCAAGTCCGACAGTGAAGTCATGCGGTTTTGCCACTCGTTTATTAACGAACTCTATCACCACATCGGCTATCATACCGATATTCCGGCCGGCGACTTAGGCTGCGGCGCGCGCGAAATCGGATATATGTTTGGGCAATATAAAAAATTAACCAACGATTTTACCGGCGCCTTTACCGGCAAACGCCCCAATTGGGGCGGCAGTCTGCTGCGGCCGGAAGCCACCGGTTACGGAGTAGCCTATTTTGCCCAGAACATGTTGGCTACAAAAGGCGACAGTCTGCGCAAAAAAACCTGCATCGTATCGGGTACCGGCAACGTGGGGATTTACGCTATGGAAAAACTGACGCAGCTGGGCGGAAAGGTGGTCGGCTTTATGGATTATGACGGCAGCATCTACGATGAAAACGGCGTAGATGAAGAAAAATTGGCCTACTTGAAAGATTTGGTATTTGTCCGCCGCGGCAGTTTGCTGGAATATGACAAAAAATTCAAAGGAGCGCACTTCCGCCCTGGCAAAAAAACGTGGGACATTCCGTGCGACGTGGCCTGCCCCACCGCCTGTGAAAACGAACTGCACACGCCGGACGCAAAACTCCTGTTGGAAAACGGCTGCAAATGTATTTGCGAAGGTTCCAATATGCCCTGCACGCCGGGCGCCATCGAGGCGTTTCAGCAGGCGGGCATTCTCTATTCGCCGGGAAAAGCGTCTAATGCCGGCGGGGTGGCCGTTTCCGGACTGGAAATGACGCAAAACAGTATGCGCGTATATTGGACACGGGAAGAAGTCGATCAATATCTCCAGCGCATTATGAACAACATTCATCAAAGCTGCCTTTCCGCCGCGGAAGAATACGGCATGAAAGGCAATTATATGGCGGGGGCAAACATTGCAGGTTTCAAAAAAGTAGCCGACGCAATGATAGACCAAGGACTGGTGTAAAATATATTTATCCACAAAAAACGGAGAGGAACACCCTCTCCGTTTTTTTGTTATCTACTGTTTATCCAATCCGTATTCCCTGCGGGTTACCCGGTACGTCGGGCGCATGCACGACTGTCTGCGGGGCGCGGTGTGAATAAATTTTGTCCACAATTACCGAAATGGCTCCGTCTCCGGTTACGTTACAGGCCGTACCGAAAGAATCCATCGCAATATAGAGGGCAATCATCAACCCCAATTCGGCTTCTCCGAAGCCCAGCATGCTTTGCAAAATTCCTAACGCCGCCATAATCGCTCCGCCCGGCACACCCGGCGCCGCGACCATGGTTACTCCTAACATGCAGATAAACCCGGCAAACTGTGCAAACGGCATCGGAGTTCCGCTCATAAACAAAATGGCCAGCGCACAGGCCACGATCTTCATCGTACTGCCGGAAAGGTGAATGGTGGCGCACAAGGGCACCACAAAACCGGCCACTTCTTCGCGCACGCCCAATTTAACGGTTTGCTTGAGGGTTACCGGAATCGTAGCGGCGGAAGACTGCGTTCCTAAAGCCGTCATATATGAAACCAGCATGGTTTTTAACATCGGGAAGGGATTGCGGCGCGCCACAATACCGGCCGCCGTAAACTGCAAAATAAGCATTACCACCGTAATCGCAAAAATCAACACAATGATTTTGGCAAATACCCCCAGTACCGCCACCACCTGTCCGGACACGGTCATATTCAAGAAAATGCCAAAAATATAGTAGGGCAGCAACGGAATAATCACGCGGGCAATTACACGGTCGATGATATCGCGGAAATCCCACATAATGCCTTTTAAACGGCTTCCCTGGATAACCGCCATTCCCAATCCCAGCGTAAAGGCCAGCACCAGGGCAGCCATCACGTCCATTAAAGGCGGCATGGCTACGGTGAAATAAGGTTTTAACTCTGCCGCCGCCGCGAACTGCGCATTTTTGGAAGCGACGTCCAACAAATAGGGAAAAGCAGCATTGGAAACGGCATAGCTGAAAAATCCGGAAGCTAACGTAAACCCATATGCCAAGGCCGTAGTAATAAATAACAGTCTGCCTGCACTGCGCCCCAGTTCCGCAATACCGGGAGCCACCAGCCCCACAATAAGCAACGGGATAATAAAGCTCAAAAAGTTTCCGAACAAGCCGTTAAAGGTAAGCGCCACGCGCACCAGCCACTCGGGGAAAAACAGCCCGCACACAATACCCAATGCTATCGCGCAGATAACACCCGGCAGCAGGCCCCATTTCAGTTTTAGATGTAATTTCCTTTTTCTCAGTTTAATCATAATACTCTCATTCGGGTCAACCTTTTTATTATACGAAATTGTTTCTTTAAAATTAGAAATTTTTATAAAAATTTGATCGTTTCCCGAACTTCAACTTGCTTTCTGCCCGACAGAGAGGCATTTTAAAGATATTTCCTTTTTGCTACAATACTGTTATGCAAGTGAAAATCAACATTGATGGCGGATCCCGCGGCAATCCCGGTCCGGGCGCGGCGGCGTATGTTATCTGCGATATGAACGGAAAAATTTTGTCGCAGGAAGGGCATTTTATGCCGCATTGCACCAACAACCAGGCCGAATATACCGCACTCAAGCTGGCACTCGTTAAAGCCAACGAATTGGGAGCCACTGAGCTTTTTATCCAGTCTGACTCGCAGCTACTGGTCAAACAATTTTTAGGGGAATATAAGATAAAACACCCGGATTTAGCCGCCCGCATGAGGGTTATCCGCCGCTTGGCGGCCTCGTTTACAATTCATATAGAGCACGTTCTGCGCAGTTTTAATAAAGCGCCCGACGCCTTGGCCAATAAAGCGATGGACGCCAAAGAGTCTGTGGGTTTTAACCCGATTGTAACCCTGCCGGAAGACGAAGAACCAGCCGCTCCCCCCGCTTGCCGAACCAATATCGTCAATGGGGTGGAAGTAAAACCCGTAAAACGCCCGCAGAAACCACTCATTAAATCCGCCGCCGAAACGACTCCCGCCAAACCGCACCAACCGGATTTATTCGGTGAAAATTAATCTTTTTTGCTAAAATATAGAAGGCAGCCTAGATAACCGCTCCCGGCCAATTCCGGCTTGGGGGAGGAACTTCCGGACTCCACAGGGCAGTACGCCGTTCGAAAGGGCGGGCTGGCGGGGACCAATCCCCGTCAGACGGAAAGTGCAACAGAAAAAACACCGCCCGCAAGGGTAAGGGTGAAATGGTGCGGTAAGAGCGCACCGCGCGTTTAGCAATAAATGCGGCAAGGCAAACCCCGTACGGAGCAAGGCCAAACCGGTCCACACGCGGCCCGCGTTCGCGACCCAGTAGGCCGCTTAGAGTAATGGTTATCACAGCCCGCAAGGGCTGACAGAATCCGGGGTATGGGCTGCCCTTTTTTGGCGCCGCGTATGAACGCGGCGTTTTTGATTGCCCGATTCCGAAAGAACATACCCCCCTATATTTTTGCCCAAACAAAGAAGTATTGCTTGGCAACAACTCGAAATTTGCCCCTTCTATCAAAAAACCCCGCCTGCTGACTGGCGGGGTGTTTTTTTCAAAAGACGCGTTACTCTTCCGGACGAACGGTTTTGGTTTCCACTTGCGGCTGCGAAGAATCTTCCTTCACTGCAGCGCCTCCCGCCGGAGTTTGCGGAATAGAAAACCAGAAAATAGATCCCTGTCCCAACCCGGCGCTTTCCACCCCGATTTCCCCGCCATGTGCATTAATAATTTCCTGAGCAATGGATAACCCCAGCCCCCAGCCTTGTTTTTTCAGGGTGCGGTCGTTATCGGATTGGTGAAATTTTTGGAAAATTTTATCTTTTTCCGAATGCAATAATCCCGGTCCGTTATCCGTCACTTTAAATTTGACCATACCGTCTAAAACATAAAATCGGGCTTCTATACTGCCCCCCTGAGGGGAAAATTTAATAGCGTTTCCGATTAAATTATTGATTACCTGCGAAATACGGAAACGATCCGCCACTACCGTTACCTCGGCGGGATATTCACATTTTTGCAGGAAAATTCCTTTCTTTTGTGCATTTACCGCCTGCAAAGTAACGACGTCATTTAACAGAGCATTAAAGTTAAACGGCTGGGCGTCCATTTTAAAGCGGCCGGATTCTATCATCGAAATATCCATCAAATCCGCCATAAGCATATTCATATTATCGGTAGCTTTTAAAATATTGTTTAAAGCGGTCTGATCGTTATTTCCGCCGCCTTGCGGATTATCCATCATCAGCACGGAAGTGAACCCCTGAATCGACGAAAGCGGTTGGCGCAAATCGTGCGCGACAATAGACATAAATTTGGCACGGATTTCATTGAGCCGGTTCAGTTCCTGATTAGACAGACGCAATTTTTCCACCATTCCTTCCAATACGTTTACCTTCCCGGAAAGCTGCATTTGCAAAGTGGCGATTTGCTGCTGATAATTATGCTCAGCTTTCATAATAGTGCGTTTCATTTTTTTAAGCACGAATTTTTTAGTAATCCAATAGGTCAAGAGCGAAAGCGACGCCGCCACCAACAACGAATATGAAACTAAAATTTGCCACAAGGTCATAACTGATCCTCCCTTATTTGGTTTGCAGCCGTTTCCCCAGTATTTGTTCCAATGCGGTGCGGGATATGGCTCCTTCCCGCAGCAGCACAGGTTCCTTTCCGGTTAAATCTACCACGCTGGAAGCGGTGGGACTTAATGTTCCGCCCAGAAAAATAAAATCCACTTTGCCGTCAAACGTCTGCAAAATCGTCTGTTCGTCCGTTAACACGGGCTGCCCGTGCAAATTGGCGCTGGTACAGGCCAAAGGCGTCTGCATATTCGATAATAAATCCACTAAAAATTCATTTCCCGGTACGCGTATGCCCAACCCGGCAAAACCGCGGGTGAGCGGTTTTCCTTGTTCGGTAGGCGGCAACACGGCTGTTAAAGCACCCGGCCAATATGCCGCGGCCAGCTTTTCAGCCTCCGCAGAAAACGCCGCCACGCGGCGCGCCTGCTCCGTACAGCCGGTTAAAATTTGCAGCGGCGAATTAGTCGGCCGTTCCTTAAGACGGTAAATCTCGGCGATGGACGGCTCACAAAATGCCCCCGTACCGATTCCATACACCGTATCGGTAGGAAGTACGGCCACGGCGCCCTGTCCGATGGCACCTGCGGCCATCTGGATATACTCAGGCGTCATTTCAAATGTTTTGAAAATGAGAGTCCGGCGCATTTTCTTCCCCCTGTTCCGGTTCGCCCGGTCGGTCAATAATCATTACAAATTCGCCCTGTACTTTTGACTTCTTTCCCAACTCAGCAGCCAGCCCAGCGGCGGTTCCGCGCAGCCACTCCTCATATATTTTAGAAAGTTCCCGCGCCAAAATAACGGGCGTATTTTCCCCCAACGTTTGGGCAACAAGCTCCAGCATTTTAACCACCCGGTAGGGGGATTCGTAAAGCACTACCGGATTTTTCAATTCGTATGCCGCAGCGACTAATCTGGCGGCCTTGCCCGCTTTGCGCGGCAAAAACCCCAAAAAAGTAAACGCTCCGCCCGTAATACCCGCTCCGGCCAACGCACAAGCTACCGCACTGGGGCCGGGCAGCGAAGAAACTTTTATCCCCGCCGCTACGGCTTCTTTTACCAGTTTCCACCCCGGATCCGAAATACACGGCGTACCGCAGTCCGACACCAAGGCACAGTTTTCCCCGCTCTTAAGCGTCTCCAGACAGCGCGCCACGGAACGGGCATCGTTTTCGTTATAACGGTACGTCGGTTTAGAAATACCAAAGTGCGATAATAAAATTTGCGTACGGCGCGTATCTTCACACAACACGGCATCGGCGGACTTGAGCGTTTCCAACGCGCGCAAAGTAATATCCTGCAAATTGCCGATTGGTGTAGGCACAATATAAAGCATATAGTAAGAGTATATAAAATAGCAACGCAAAGACAACAGGAAATCTTTCTTAAAAGGATAAAATAAAAATGCAACGCAAACCGCGTTATTTAGTAAAATATATAATTGTCATTTTAACTTAATAAAAAGCAGAGGAAATACAAAAAAGCAATGTCTAAAATTTTGTCCAAGATCAAACTCAACACATTTGCTATTATTCTTTCGATTGTGGCGATTGTCGCCGCGCTGACGTGGATTGTTCCCAGCGGGGCTTACGATAAAATGGACATTGACGGCCGGCAGGTCGTTGTCGCTGGCACCTATCACTCCGTTCCGGCCAATCCCCAAGGTTTATTTGACGTTTTAAAAGCCCCCATACAAGGTTTTTCCAACACGGCGGAAGTGATTGTATTTTTACTGGTAATTGGCGGAGTACTGGCTGTAGTGGAAAAAACAGGCGCGATTGCCGCCGGCATTCAGGCCGCCAGCGGTTTCTTTCAGCGCAAACCGCAACTTCGGTTCTTGTTTATTCCGTTGGGAATCATTGTATTTTCTTTGTGCGGCGCCACTTTCGGCATGTGCGAAGAAGCCTTAATCTTTATTCCTATCTTTATTCCGCTGGCGCTCTCGCTGGGGTATGACTCCGCCCTCGGAACAGCCATTCCTTTTATCGGAGCAGGCGTAGGTTTCGCCGCGGCGTTTACCAATCCGTTTACCGTAGGCATTGCGCAAGGAATCGCCCAAGTACCGCTTTATTCCGGTATCGGATACCGATTTATTATCTGGATCATTTGTACGACCGTAGTCATCAGCTGGTTAAGCGTCTATGCGCGCAAAATACGCAAAGATCCCACCAAAAGTTTAACCTACGAATTTGATATCGAAAAACGCAAAGAATTAAAACTCAACAAAGAAGAAACCCGTATGACGCGCCGTCAAAAATGGGTATTGGTTGCCTTTGGGCTGGGTATGCTTACGCTGATTATGGGCGTATTAAAACCGCAGCTGTGCTCCATGATAAAAGGGATGTGGGGCATTGATCTAATGGAAATGCTGGATTTGGAAGAAAGCGGTTGGTATATTACCGAAATAGCAGCTTTGTTTTTAGGGGTTGGTTTCTTGTGCGGTTTTTTGGGCAAGATGAGCATGCAGAAATTTACCGACGCGTTTTTTGACGGAGTGCGCGGCATGGCGGAAATCGCGATGCTTTTATGCTTTGCCCAAGCCATTGTGATTATTGCCAACAACGGTCATATTTTGGACACAATGCTCAATTGGATGTCCTCCGCAATCAGCCGGCTGCACCCGGTATGCGCCTCTTGGGCGGCCATGATGCTGCAGACGGTTATTGATTTCTTCATTCCTTCCGGCTCGGGCAAAGCCGTATTGACCATGCCTATTTTGGCGCCGCTGGCCGACTTAATCGGTATTACGCGCCAGACGATGGTACTCGCCTTCCAACTGGGCGGCAGCTGGATGAATATGGTTATTCCGACCGATCCGGTAACGATTGCCGCCATTGGGTTTGCGCGCATCGCTTATCCCAAATGGCTTAAATGGATGTTGCCTTTACTGATTGTGATGTACTTATTATCTTTCCTGCTGCTGATTCCGCCGTATTTGATGAAGTGGCAATAATTTTTCGTCCCACCGCATTTTTGGGCAGCGACGCCCTTGTTTGAGCCGGTGGGACGTTTTTATGCATTCGTGCAAAACAAAAAATGCTGTAGAGAAAAGAGGAAAACAAAATTAAATGAAAAAAATGTTGTGCAACACCTACTTTTTGGTGTTCTCCATTATGGTGTTTGTGGCCGTACTGACGTGGTTCGTCCCCTCCGGCCTGTATGACCGGGTAGAAGAAGACGGCCGCACCTATGCCGTGGCAGGATCGTACCACAGCGTAGCGAAAAACCCGCAAGGGATTGGCGATATTCTGTCCGCCCCGGTGGAAGGTTTCACGCAATGCGCCGAAATCATAGCGTTTATTTTAGTAGTAGGTGCGTTGTTTACGATTATCGAGCGTACGGGCGCGATCAATACGCTGATTAAAAAAGTCAGCTTCTTCTTTGCCAACCGTCCCCAATATAAGAAATTGTTTATTCCGGTGTGTATGTTTTTGTTCTCCCTGTGCGGAGCCATGTTTGGCATGGAAGAAGAAACCCTTATTTTTATTCCTATTTTCATTCCCTTGGCGCTGTCGCTGGGATATGACACTGTGATCGGTATGTCTATTCCGTTCATCGGTGCGTTTACAGGGTTTTCATCTGCCTTTGTAAACCCGTTCACGGTGGGTATCGCCCAGACCATCGCCCAACTGCCCATGTATTCCGGCTGGCAGTACCGCTTGCTGATTTGGTTCATTTTCACTTCAGTAGTGGCAGGCTTTTTTATGTGGTACGGCGAACGCGTGCGCAAAAATCCCACCAAAAGTTTGACCTATAAAATGGACTTGGATAAACGAGCGGAACTCAAAATTATCAACGATGTGGTGGTAGATGCTTCCTTCCGTTTGACTCGTGCCCACAAACTGGTTATTGCGTCTTTCGTGCTGGGAATGGGACTGCTGTTCTACGGCGTAATCCGCTACCAATGGTATATGATTGAAATCGCCGCCGTATTTTTGGGAGTATCCATTGCCTGCGCTTATTTTGGCAAATTAACGCTGGATCAAACCACCGACGCCATTATTGACGGCGCAAAATCTATGATTGGCGTTTGTATTTTAATGGCATTGGCGCGCTCTATCGTGATTGTGGCGACCAACGGTCACATCTTGGATACGTTTCTGCACGCCATGACACAAAGCGTAGGCGGG
Source organism: uncultured Elusimicrobiales bacterium (assembly GCA_944326765.1). Taxonomy (GTDB): domain Bacteria; phylum Elusimicrobiota; class Elusimicrobia; order Elusimicrobiales; family Elusimicrobiaceae; genus Avelusimicrobium. Next base: position 34,871 of record CALVFE010000010.1, read on the forward strand.
CTGCACCCCATTTTGGCCTCCCAGGCGATGTTTGTCATTCAAACCATTCTCAACTTCTTTATTGCCTCGGGTTCCGGACAAGCCGTACTGACCATGCCCATTATGGTGCCCTTAGGGGATTTGGTAAATGTTTCGCGCCAAACCGTCATTTTGGCGTACCAATTCGGCGAAGGCTGGGGAAACCCCATTATTCCTACGGCCCCAGTTACCATGGGCGCCTTGGCGCTGGCGGGGATATCCTACCCGATGTGGGTAAAATGGTTTTTAAAACTGGAAGTCATCTTAATTGTACTTTCCATGATACTGCTTATTCCCGCATATTATATTTGGTAAAATGGACATAAGCCCCTTGGATTGGCCAAGGGGCTTTTTTAAAATAAGCGTAACCTATGTTAAATGAATTAAAAACGGTTTCCTATTTTCATATTGCGGATTGGTGCGTCTTTTTTGGTGTTCTTGCCGCCACCGTGGCGGCGGCCGTGTACGGAAACCGCCGTTTAAAAAGGAAACAGCACGAAAAAACAATGTCCGTACTGGATTACTTGCTGATGGGACGCCAGCTTACCCTGCCGCTGTTTGTAGCCACGCTGGTAGCCACTTGGTACGGCGGGATTTTTGGCGTCAATGAAATCACATTCAACTACGGTATTTATAACTTTGTAACCCAAGGGGTTTTCTGGTATATCGCCTATCTTATTTTTGCTTTTTTTATCGCCGAAAAAGTAGCCCGCTACCAATCGATGACGCTGCCCGATTTAACCCGGCAAATGTTTGGACAAAGATCCGCTACAGTAGCCGCCTTGTTTACTTTTTTTTACATTACCCCCGTCGCCTATGTACTCAGTTTGGGAATGTTTTTGCATATGGTTTTCGGCATCGGGATACTGCCGGGCATGGCGTTAGGCACCCTGTTTACGGGGCTCTACACCGCATGGGGCGGATTTCGCTCCGTCGTTTTTTCCGATCTGGTACAATTCTTTGTAATGTGCAGCGCCGTACTGTTGGTGGCGGTATTTTCGGTAGGCACTTTTGGCGGACTGGATTTTTTAAAAGCCCACTTGCCCGCTTCCCACTTTACGCTGACGGGCGGCAATTCGTGGTTAAATACGCTGATCTGGGGATTTATTGCATTGGCTACGCTGATTGACCCCAGTTTTTATCAGCGCTGTTTTGCCGCCAAGAACCCGAACGTCGTTAAAAAAGGCGTGCTCATTTCCACTTTTATTTGGTTTTGTTTTGATCTCTGCACCACTACGGGATCGTTATATGCCCGCGCACTGCTGCCAGACGCCGAACCGGGACAAGCTTATTTCTTTTACGCCATTCAGCTGCTGCCGGTAGGCTTGCGCGGCTTTTTTGTAGCGGGTATTTTGGCGATTATTTTATCCACCTTAAATTCGTTTCTGTTTATTGCTTCCAACACCCTAAGTTTTGATTTGCTGCGCAGTCGATTCAAAAATGTGGTACTTTCCAACCGTATTTCCATTTTCGCCGTAGGCATATTGGCTATTTTAATGGCACATTTGTTCCACGGCAGTTTTAAGGAAATTTGGCTGGTACTGGGATCCTATTTCTCGGCGTGTTTGCTGGTGCCGATTTTAATGGGATACCTCTCCCCCGGCCGCATCAGCGACAATTTATTTGTCTTTTCCTCGCTGGCAAGCGCGGTTGCGATGACCGCTTGGCGGTTTGTGCGTAAACACGAAATATTGGAAGCTGTAGATCCTTTCTATATCGGAGTAGCCACCGGGTTGATTATTCTCATTCTATGCCGACGGAGCAAAGATGAAAACATTACGCGTATTACTTATCGGTAACGGTCAAACGCCGCCCGCTTCTTTTCTGCAACGTTATGCCGCCTGGGCGGACTGGATCATCGCCGCAGACGGCGGAGCAGACCGCGCCTTACAAGCCGGGCTCACGCCGGACGTTATCATCGGCGATTTGGATTCCGTATCCGCTCCGGCCAAAAAATGCGTACGCCCGGAAAATTTGATTTTTGTAGCCAATCAAAACAATACCGATTTGGAAAAAGCGCTGGATTGGATCTGCGCGCGCGGCGCAACGGATTGTATCTTGGCAGGGTTTATGGGCGGCCGGTGGGATTTTACGCTAGGCAATTTTTTATCGGTTCTTCCCTACACGCGGAAAATCAACCTCACCTTTGCCGGGCCGGGGTGGAACTTCTATCCCGTCTTTCACAAAAGGCGATTTAAAACACGGCCGGGAACGCGGGTAAGTTTAATTCCGCTTAAAAATTGCCGGGGTGTCAGCCTGAAAGGACTAAAATACCCGCTGCACAACGCCCGCTTAACACTGGGAAGAACAGGCCGTACCTTAAGCAACGAAACTACGGGAAAAACCTTTTCCGTAGAGCTTGAAAGCGGTTTTCTGTTTGTGTACGCGGAGGAAAACAGCCGCAGTTAGATGAGGTGTTTTCCACATAAATTTTCCCGCTTGTTCTCCCCCCAAAAAAACCGCGCCGATCGGCGCGGTTTTTAAATTGTTTTTATTCGGCCGTCGGCGGCAATTTTTTGTATAGCTTTTCGGCTTCTTTTATTTCTTTGCGTGCCATTTGCAAGTATTTACGGGCAGCTTGCACGTCGCCCAGTTCATATAGAGCCGCCCCCAGATGATAGGCTATGTCCGAATTGGCGGCTATTACCTCCGCCGGAAAAGACGCCAACAAATCGGCGGCGGCTTGGAAATCGCCCCGCTTAAAATAAATCCAAGCCTGTGTATCTATAAAAGCATAATCGTCAGGACTTTCCGCCAAAGCACGGGCAATATATTGCTGGGCATCTGCCAGGCGGATTTCCCGCTGTGCCAGCGAATAAGCATACAGATTAAGCGCCGGCGCGTTACGGGGATTTTTTTCCAGCAACACTTCCAGTTGGGCGTCCATTTCGTTATATTTTTTTAAACTCTCCAGCGTGAAAGCATACTGCAGGCGTGCTTCTTCATACGAGGGATTGGAGTCCAGTACTTTTTTCAACACACGGGCGGCTTTTTTATATTCTTGCTTTTCGTTAAGCGCCAATGCATAAAAGTAAGCGATTTCCACATTGCCGTCAAATTTTTCATAAGCCTGTTCCAATGTTTTCAAACTTGCATCGGGTTGATTTAAACGCTGCTGATAAAAACTTACCTGCAGCCATTTGGAGGCGGAACGGTCATAGTCGGCGGAATCTTTTAAATAACCGATGGCGCGGGAAAAATCTCCTTTTTGTTCGGCGATAAGTGCCAAAAAATAGGCGGAAGGCACGTCGCCGTTGTCATCGGCTTTGGCTTTTAAAAAATATTCTTCCGCTTTGGGAAAATCCTTTACCATTAAAAACACGGAAGCCATTCGCGACAGGGTGCCGGCGTTGGCATAGCCCATTTTTTCCAGTTCTTCAAATTCGTGCAGCATCAGGAAATACTGAGAAGATTTTTCATACACTTCGCCGCGGCCCAGACGGGCGTCGGGATTGGAAGGATCGGCCTGTACAGCTTTATTGTAATATACCAACGCCTCGGATAAATCTTTGGCGCGCAGATACAGTGTCCCGATCTCCGTATATATATCAGTTTTTAATGCCGGATATTCTTCCGCCAAGGCCAATAATTTTTCGATTGCTTTTTGAACGTCCGTTACGGACAGAAGCAGCACATATTGATATAAGACATTTAAATTTTCCGGTTCCAGTTTTAAAGCATTTTCGTACGCTTGATCTGCCTCGTCAAAACGCCCCTTCTTCCACTGATAAGCGGCATATACGACCCAATCTTCGGCGGTATTTTCTCCTTGTTCAATATAAGAAGCGTACGCATCGGCCAGTTCCGCCTTTCCCTGTGCCAAGGCTTCCGACACTAACATTCGTTTGAGGTATTTTGAATCCGGTTCCAATTTCAACGTTTGTTCCAGATACGCAAATGCCTGCGGATCTTCGGCACGTTGGGCATAAACGGCTTTTAAAAACTGATTCAGCACGCGCGCTTCGCGTTTGCTTTCGGCATTGAGCGAGAGCGCAAACGCCGGCGTGAAAGCAAAACACACCGCCAGCAACAGGTATTTTTTCATAAATGTATCCCCATAATCAGTGCGTCGTCTTTTCCGTTATAGAACTTGGCGCGTCGTCCCCATTCTTTCAGTCCGGCTTTGGTGTAGAGGGAAATGGCCGGCAAATTAGTTATATTTACTTCTAAGGAAATCGTTTTTCCCCCGCGGCTGCCCACTTCGCGCAAGGCATGGGTCACCAAGCGAAAGCCAATCCCTTTCCGGCAAGCGGCGGGAAGCACCGCCAAATTTAAAATTTCACATACGTCCGCCACCAAACGCAATGCCAAAAAACCTACGATTTCGCCTTCTTCTTCCCAACACCAGATACGGGAGGCGGCATTGGCAATTTCGCTTGCAAAGCCCTTTTCTCCCCAATGCGCACTCATAGGCTGTGTTTGCTCAATAAAAGCCAATTGGGGTGCATCTAATACCACAGCCGCACGCATTTTCATAAAGGCTTAATCAATTCAAAACGGGCGGGTTTTAAATAAAGCGGCTCCAAGGCGTCTTTATTCCACGTTTTGTCCTGTGCCATGGCCAGCAGTTTCCGGGGCTGAAGCCTGCAGGTCTTAGGATCCGCCAGCGGATAAACGGTGGGAAGCAACGCATTCAGCGGGGCGCCGTTTTTATCGTTCCCCGCGACAAAAAGCGGCCGTTGAGAGGCAGCCAAGCGCTCTAAAAGTGCTTCGCGGGAAAGCCAGGCAGGGCTGGCGTTTGGCGAATCAAAAATCTGTAAAAAGTATTCTTCCCGAAAAGCATGCAGCACGACGGCCAATACCCCGGTTGGGTTTTGTTTTTGCCAAGTTTGGAATTGCCGGGAGGCTAACGTTTGAAACCGTACGGCTTCAAACAAAGTGCTTCCGCGCACCTCGGTCTGATTCAAATACTGCATCATAGACGCAAAAGTCAGCGAAATACGAATTCCGGTAAAACGCCCGGGGCCGCGGATCAAGAAAATTCGTTCGATGTCATTCAGCTCCGCTCCGGCTTTGGCCAAAAGCGCATGTAAGGCGGGGAACAACAGCTTTTCCTGTTTGATTCCTTTTCGCCGCACGGCATAGCTTTTTCCGTCTTTTTCTAATGCCAAAAGTAAAGGAGAAGACGACGTATCCATCGCCAGCGTTACTTTTTTGCCGCTTTGCATAAAGCCTCCAACAGCGCGTCCGACACGCGCCCAAAGGATTTGAGCGCAATCACGCGGTCATCTCCCTCTTTTAAGATAAAATCCATTTCCAGCCGGTCAGCGGGCAGCATATTGCGAATCGGATCCGGCCATTCCGCCAAAATAACCGCTTTTTCATCTTCCAGCATTTCTTCAAATCCCAAATTAAAAACCTCGCCTTCTTCCAGCCGGAATAAATCGATATGAAATAAACGGTGCTGTTTATTTTTATATTCTTTCATTAAGCTGAAGCTGGCGCTGGTGGGCGAACTTTTAAGCCCCAATGCGGCGGCAACCCCTTTGACAAACACCGTTTTTCCCGCTCCAATCGGCCCGCGCAGAAACACAATTTCTCCTCCCGTTAAAGCGTGTGCAAACCGGCTGGCTAACGCCAAGGTTTCTTCGCGGGAACGAGAAGCGATTTCAGCTGTTTTCATTATTTTACCGTTTTGATGCAAATTTCGCGGCCGCCTATTTCGCGGCGGTCTAAATTGGTGGGATCCAACACATCTTTTCCATCTACGGAGAACACATACTTATATTCTCCTCCCGTCAAAGCCACAGAAGTTTCAAAATATCCTTTTCGGTAAGCTTTCAGTTCGATGGGATCTTTCCCCCAGCGGTTAAAATCCGCCAGCAGTTCCACTTTTTTGGCGCCGGGGGCCGTAATATAGAATTTACGGTATTTTACTTCGGTATCATAAGTATGGCGTACGGGTTGCATACGGGCAAGCAAACTTTCTTTGTTCAAAGGCGCCACCGAAGCGGAGCTTTCAATGGTATCGGCGGCGTAATCATAATAATCTTCCGAAGCGACAAAGAACCACGTCAATACCATCGCAATTAATAAAACAAACAGCACAAACAGCGCACCGGGTTTTTTAATTTTGGGCATCTAAAAAACTCCTTAAATAAAACTGTGCGCCGTCCGCTTCGGCGATTTTTTGAACCGCTTTGGCGTCCGCCGCGGTTTGATCCACACAACTGGCCACCACTTTTTCGAATCCGGCCGCCGCGCACGCGCGGATAAAGGCACGCACGGCCTCGTAACCGTTTTCAAACCCCTTCTCTGGGCAGACAATGCTGCGCCATACGGTTTCGTTTTCGGCGTTTAGGCTAATGTTTACAACGTCCACCACGCGGCGCAATTCGGGCACGATGTCTTTATGATTAATCAGATTGCCCAGTCCGTTGGTGTTCAAACGGATTTTAAAAGGGGGATATTTAGCCTGCGCCCGCCAGCCTTTGAGGGTTTGTGCCACAAAAAGAAGCACCTCTAAACGCATGGTAGGTTCTCCATATCCGCAGAAAACGACTTCTTGAAAGGGCGCTTTTTTCAGTTCTTCCTCCAAAGCGGCTACCACTTCCGCGGCAGTTGGTTCATTACCCTGTAAATTTAGATTATTGCCGTGGAAATCCATTTTCCATTTGGTCTTAATACAGAAAGTACATAAATTAGGGCAGCGGTTGGTAATGTTTAAATACACCCCCGCGCCAAAACGGTAAACGATTTTGGGCATCTCTTGTTTTGCCATAAATACCTCTTATCAGTATTATAGCAATTTGCTAATGAAGAAAAAGAAGAAGAAAAGCACTACTTACTAATACTTATCTGATATCCCATACTTTTACAATACTGATAGAAAAAAGAAGGAGAGGAGACTTCAGATTCTCTCACGCGGCAAATAAACTTACCGGTGTTAAAACTTTTATTAAAATGGCAATAAGTACAAAATCCTTTATTAAATTCAAAACTAGCAACCACCGTCCCCTCGACTAAACAATAAGTGACATTTCCGCAAAATTTTATATCCAAACAGCTAGTGGAAAGAATTTTGTTTTGACTTCCGCCCCCCTCTTTACAGCCGGCCGGCAGGGCGATAGTCATATCTTCAAATTTTTGAGGATATCTTCCCTCCGATAAATAATATAGCATCGCCCCCTTGTAAATACTATCCATAATGGTTTCGGCTTCTTTCATGCGCGCTTTATAAACGGTTTTATTATACATCGGCAATGCCACGGCCGCCAAAATGCCGATAATCAACACTACCACCAACAATTCAATTAAAGTGAACCCTTTCCTCATAAAAATACCTCTATATGCCGATTTGCAAGGTTAACCGTCGTGCAAAAACCGCTGACAACCCACCTGCGGCAAAAGAAGTATATCAAAAAAAAAAAACAAATCAAGCCAAAGAAAGGGACAAGCAACTATTAAAAAATTGATTGAACTTCCGGCAAAATTTTGCGCTTATACAAGCGTAAATTTAGGCGATAAGATTTTTCTTCATTGAAAAGCAAAAAATTAATAAAATAAAGAGGAGGAGAGGTGGCCGAGTGGTTTAAGGCACCAGTCTTGAAAACTGGCATACCGCAAGGTATCGAGGGTTCGAATCCCTCCCTCTCCGTGCTCTAGTGTGAATTAATTAGATACAATCCACGATGAACTTTTTTCTCGTCGTGGATTTTTTATTTTACTTAAATCTTAAATGCTCGTTTTCCGTTTCCCCG
>CALVFE010000011.1 GCA_944326765.1 uncultured Elusimicrobiales bacterium
AGTTTTGCTATACTGATAGTGGATTTTGACACTTTAGGTCTCTGAAAAAAACCTTTCCCTTGTTGCGTAAGTACCACTCAAATATTCCCTCTTGGCAATATTTTGGCAGTGCCCCAAAAAGGCAAACCATAAGGCATTTCTTCGTCGAGAAACATCTTTTCTAATTGCCAAGGCGCCTTTGACATGGGAAAGGTCATAGGTTCAATCCCTATACTGGGCATATTTAAAATCCCTGCCAACCGGCAGGGATTTTTGACAAATGCCTTTTATAATAAGCCCAGCGCGCAAATTCAAGGTTTTCCTTCTTTTCTTTCCCAATATCCCAACCCAGAACGCAACAAACCCATTTTATGGTCAGCTTTTTGGCTGCCCAACGTTTACACCCGCAACAACCATTTCAACAACAGCAGCCGGCCGTACATCGGTCTGTGCGCCTGCGTCGTAATAATGGGCATTACCGAATACGGATCTGCACAGTCGGACTTGATAATCATATTCTTCCACTTGGATTTTTCTATCAGTTGGCGCAGCTTTTTTTGATTATTCGTTTCTCTATATAAATGGTATAAGCTGCACATATCCATCTTTTGGGTATCTCCGCTATATTCAACGCTTTTTTGAATGTTGCGCAGAGCTGCTTTATAATCGCCCATTTTCCGGTAGGTTTCGCTGAGGTTATGATATACTACCGATTTCTCCCCCATTCGATCGTCCCGTTCAACCGCGAGATTAAAGAAATGTAACGCATCTTCCACATTTCCTTCCATAAAATACACCACCCCCAAATTGTTATAGGAATAGCCATCTCTTGTAGTGGTCAGCAAGTAGGGTTCTAAAATTTTTTTTGCGGCCGCATATTTTTGTTTTTCCAGCAAACGCATTGCGTTTATCGGCGGGTCAGGCCTACGGCAAAACAGCCCGCAGAAAAGACTTAAGCATATCGTCAAAACAAGAAGCATTTTCTTGACGGAAGTTTGCGGCCGGATATAATCATATTGTTTAAAATCCGCCCGATGATATTCTTTTTCCAACAATTGGGTTACCCTATCAAAATGCTCCGTAATATCGGCAATATCGGCAAATTCCAACAACAGATTGCGCAATTTTACGTGCATCCCTTCGTTTTGCCAGCCAAAGGCACCTGCCCATTGGATTTTATGCGCGTTATCGAGGCTGATGACCACATTTACGCTATTGCGCTTGCCATTCTTCCAGTGCTGCTTCCAATACTGCGCCAAGATTGGTTTTGCGTTTTCCAACAGAATGAAGTTCAGTTTAATCTGTTTGGTACGCGACCAACAGTTATACTCTTCCAGTTTCGCCGCCAGCGCTTCCACATCTTTGCCCTGTACTTTGCCGTAAAGTTCACATGCGGCATAATCCTGCAGCTGATATTTTTTCACTTCCTCTTTACTTAATTCCCCCATTTCAAAGACATTCGGCGCCCGCAAAATAGGGTTCTCATATTCTTTCCAAATATAGCGGTAGCGAACGGTTTCCCGGGTTCCCGGCCAGGTAGTATAATAACAGGTTCCCGGATCGATAATGGTGCCGCGGGATTCCCATCTATGATCGGCATTACATTCGTACTCGTTTCCAAACAGATCTACAAACCGGTAATAAGCCGTCCGATGAATAGATATGAGGTTGCGTCCTTCTGCCACTTGTACCGACCACTGCTCCGGATGCCGTACGGTTTCGTAGGTAACTTTTTTCGTATTTTTATCCTCATGGCGAATGCGTTCCACCCATTCCGTAAAATAACGCGCTTCCAGCACATAGGTGCCGATCAATTCGTAATCACGGGTATCGGGAGAATCCCAACCCGAAAAAATCAAAATAATTATCCATGCCAAAACAGATCCGGCTGCTATTTCCCAGACACCTAGCGCCTGCCAACCCATTATAAGCGGAATAATGACTAAAAAACCCAATGCGTACAAATAGCCGACAATCATTCAATATTTTCCTTACCGGCGGCATAGACTCCTTCGGTATAGTCCGATGTAATAACCGTAATTTTTACTTCCGCCGCATACGGCAATATCATACACGCCGGAATGCTATGAATATAGGTGCTATGTTCCTTCTGCCGTGCCACCAGCAAACGCTGCTGGGCAAAAAATTCCTGCCGATTGGCTTCTATAGCCGTGGCTAACTGCCGAAGAAGCGAAGAATCCAGCGGCGGGTTTTGCTCCAGCATCAAAGCCACGTCCTTCCCCTGGTAACGCCCCGCAATCAGTTTAGGGTAGATTTCCTTAAATGTTTCTAAATAAGTGTCGGACACATGGGTAATTTGTTTAATCACCTTCCACATTTTGTCAAAGTTCGCTTCGCAAACGTCTTGCTGTGCCAGCACCAAATTACGCAGCCGAAGTTCCGTATTGTATGCGGAAATAAAATAGCCGATAACTATCAGCCCAATCAACAACAAAATAAACATCATAGCCGTCATATACTTTCTCCTTTTTTCTTTTTAAATGGAATACGGAAACCCATATCCGAAATATTGCGTTCTCTTTTTGATACAGTCCCAAGCCTCCAATCCGCTCCCCGTTACCCAAAAGAGCGTTGAACCGCATTGGGCGGAATTTCGGCGACACAAACGCAGAAAAACAAGCCAATTAAGGGGTCATTCCTCCTAAAGATATATTTTTACCGGCTGCTCTAAGAAATATTTTTGAAACCATTTTCCTACCTGCTGCTGCAATCCGCGCGCGCCCATTCGGCGTTTGTAGGCCTGGTTAATCACTTCCTCTACCCATTCGGGCTGTATATGAGCGGAAGTATGTAACAGTTTTTCATATTGGCGAATAGGCCCGTTGTAAGGATTGAGTAAAATCTGGCGCAAATCCTCTTTTTCAAGAGGGCTTAACTGCACAAAATACGAAAAACGTCCCATCAGTTCCGGCAGCATGCCATAACCTATATAATCCTCAACCGATAAGGCCTCCTTTCGCACACAGGGAGCGCGCGTAAAACCAATGGACGAATCCGCATGTTTTACCTGTAAGCTTTCGAACGCGCCTCCCACCACAAACAGCACCCGGGAAATATCCCACTCCATTGTTTTGTGGGTAAAAGCGTCTTCCACCGTAAAATGCCGTCCTTCTACCATGCGTAGCAGCTCCGCCTGTACATTCGCCGTAGAAATACCCCAGCGTTCCCCGCCGGCGCGCAATTTATCGATTTCATCAATAAACACGATAGAAAGCGGTAATTCGTTTTTTCTCCGCGCCAATGCCACCAGCGGTTTTAAGATGGCTCCCACACTCATGCCGACATAACCCGTCTGCGTATATTGTGAAGCATCGGCGTGAACGAACGGAATTTTTAAAATCCGCGCCAAGCATTGACACAAATAGGTTTTCCCGGTTCCGGTCGGCCCGCTGATAAAGATATTGTTCTTTGCAAAAGGTATATCCGGCGCTTGGCTGCACTTGGTCAAATGTTCAAACACTCCCGCCACCAGTTGTTTTTTTGCCTCCTCTTGTCCGATGACGTATTTGTTAAGTTCGGCCAGTACGCGCCGGGGCGTAAAAGTGCGCCGCGATTGGCGGGTGTTTTGCAAAGAGGAGTCCGCCAACAACGGATTTTTTTTAAGATCTACCATCCCGCCGGATAAAGTTAAAATCCCTCGGGCAAACAATATCCCCTTCCCATCGAATAAAGTAGCTATAACTTCTTTAGAGGGAGCAAAGGTTTGTGCCTCCTGCATCAGGGCAGTGACCTTGCAAGTGGAAGGGGTAATAACCCGCAATAACTGCGAGGTGGCCAAAAACAACAGCAAAAACAATTCCGTATTATTTAAACGGTATTGCTGCACCCACGCCGCCAGCGGCAGTTTTTTGGCATTGGATTTTTTCAGTCGGGCGCAAATTTCCTTAAACAGTTCTACGCACTCGGCTTGGCGTATCGCCACGCCGCATTTGGCGTGCCAGCAAGTTAATTGCTCAATCAGCTCGGTACGCGAGGCATACTTTTTGAATGCGTTTGACTTTGCCGTTTGTCCCATATTCATTTCCCTCTTGCTCTAGCATACCTATCTTCCGCACGGCTGTCAGAAACCGCGCATGCAGATTCAGCTGCCGCCCCATTGATACCCGTTTCTATTGCCACAATGACGGAATAAATTCTTCTCTGTTTGAGAAAACAACTTTTTCTTGCCATCACACCTCTCCTTAGGAATGTCCATCGGAGCCGGAGTAAAAAAGAACCCATTGTCTCCAATGGGTTCCAATTCATATAAAAAACGGTTGTAATCCCCATTGTGCAAGCATTAGCACCTTACCTTTTGGCAGGTTGCTGTGTAGTCTTTGGGCTTGTCCCTCGTACACTCGTAATGGTTGGAGGGGTTACCAAAAGACAATTCTATTCATTTTTTTGAATTGACTTTTGTTTAACCGTCTCTATTTTTATTATAGCACGCCCGACGCAATCCGTCAACCCCATCGCGGCATTTTTCTTCTGAAATTTATGCTTGGCAAACGCTTAAATACGCGCCATAAAAACAAATTTCTCTTAAAAAAGTAGAATATAGAAGAGCATTTGCCGCTGCGCGCGCGATGCCGAGGAGTCCGTATGAGTATTTTTGAAGCGCTGATGATGTTGGGTTTTGGGCTGGCTTGGCCGTTTAACATCAGCCGCTCGCTGCACACCAAAACCGCCGCCGGAAAAAGTTTCTTGTTTATGATTACCATCGAATTAGCCTATATATGTGGCATGATTCATAAGGTTCTTTATAACTTTGACTGGGTTTTCTGGCTGTATGTTTTAAATTTTGTAATGGTATTTGTGGATTTAATGTTGATGATCCGCTATAGCAGACTGGATCTCTTTCGCCGGCGGCACGCCCAACTGCGCGCCCGGCGCAGAGCACAACATTCCTAAATGAACAAGCCAACTCCGTTGCGCAAAAAAGCTATAATACTATAAAGCCTATGATTCGGTTTAATTGCGATTACAGCGAAGGAGCCCATCCTTCCGTATTAGAAAAACTGACCCTAACCAACCTGGAACAAACCCCGGGATACGGGCAGGATATTTATTGCCGGCGGGCGGCGGATTTGATTAAATCTTGCTGCAAAACTCCCGAAGCGGAAGTCCATTTTTTAACCGGCGGCACCCAAACCAATCTTACCGTAATTGCGGCTTGTTTACGTCCGTATCAGGGCGTTATTTCCGCTTCTTCCGGTCATATTAACGTGCATGAAACCGGCGCCATCGAAGCGACGGGGCACCGCGTGATTGCCGTCGGCGAAAACAGCGGCAAAATAACCCCCGAACAAATTTCCCGCTGCTGCCAGGAACATTGGCAAGACGATAATCCCGAATTTGCTCCCCAACCGAAATTGGTTTATCTGTCTTTCCCTACTGAATATGGAACCCTCTATTCAAAAGAAGAACTTACGGCCATCCGGCGCGCTTGTGACGAAAACAATCTGTATCTTTTTATGGACGGCGCCCGCCTGGGATACGGGCTGGAAGCCCCCGGCAACAATTTAACGCTGGCGGACATTGCCGCCTGCTGCGACGTTTTTTACATCGGCGGCACTAAAATCGGCGCTTTATTGGGGGAAGCGGTCGTAATCGTAAACCCAAAACTTCAAAAAGATTTCCGCTATTTTATGAAACAAAAAGGCGCCATGTTGGCTAAAGGGCGCGTCCTGGGGCTACAATTCCTGGCCTTATTCGAAAACGGGCTGTATTTTCAGATTTCCAAACATGCCAACGAAATGGCACAAATCATTCGGAAGGCCTGTCAAGAAGTCGGTTATCCGTTTCTATATGATTCGCCCACCAATCAGCAATTCCCCATTATGCCGGAAAAAGCCGTCAAACAACTTGAACCTTACTATTCTTTTGCTCACATCAAACGTATGGAACGCGGCCTCATGGCCATTCGTATTTGTACCAGCTGGGCTACCCGGGAAGAAGACGCCCGGCAGCTTGCACAGGATATCCGCAAATACGCCGAGCTGTAAATATGTTCTATATTGGCTGTCATCTATCCGCTGCAAAAGGATTTTACGCCATGGGGCAAACGGCTTTAAAAATAAAAGCCAATACCTTTCAGTTTTTCACCCGCAATCCGCGCGGCAGTCAAGCCAAAAAACTGGATTTACAAGATGTCCAACGCCTGCAGCAGCTGCTGCAGGAACATCATTTTGCCCCCGTCATCGCCCATGCGCCTTATACGCTAAATCCTGCGGCAGCCGATGCGCATATCCGGACATTTGCCCGGCAAACAATGGCCGATGATTTAGCCCGCTTGGAACACCTGCCCGGAAACTTATACAATTTTCATCCCGGAAGCCACGTCGGACAAGGAACCTCCGCGGGCATTCGGCTGATCATTCAAACGCTCAACGAGATTCTCACTCCCACCCAGCAAACCACGGTTCTATTGGAAACGATGGCCGGAAAAGGCAGCGAAATCGGCCGCAGCTTTGATGAATTGAAACAAATTCTAGACGGTGTAAAATGTTCCGACAAGGTGGGAATTTGTTTGGATACCTGCCATGTTCACGATGCCGGTTATTCACTGGCTGTATTAGACGGCACCCTGCAGGAATTGGATAAACAGGTCGGCCTCAACAAGCTAAAAGCCGTACATCTTAACGACAGCCTTTATCCGCGCGGCTCCCATAAAGACCGTCATGCCCCCATCGGACAAGGATTTATCGGCACGGAAACGATTTCCCGCCTTATCAATCACCCCGCACTACAAGGCCTTCCCTTCTGTTTGGAAACTCCCCAGGATTTGGCCGGCTACGCCCAAGAAATCGCCCTGCTTCGCCGGTTATATCAACGCTAACTGCCCGGCCTGCGGCAGCGCGCCACCAACATCACGCTGTATCCCCCCACCCACCACGCCGCCCAGGCGCGCGGCAAAAAAGAATGCGCTAGGCGCCGAATGGCCATTCCTATTCGGCTTCGTCTGCTGGTTAAAACAGGGGGGCGTTCCACATATTTATTGGTATAATGCCAACTTAAAATCGTGTATCCGCGGGAGTGCAGCCATTTTTTTAAATAAGGCGCGGTATAGAAATGGACATGTCCAACGGTGCTGCGTTCCTGTTCCAGAATTTCCGGATTGACCAGCGTGCGGAACGATAAATCCAGCGGGACATGCAAAATCAATAAATCCGTATTTTTTTCCAAGGATTTTAAGAATATATCGGGATCCGGCAAATGTTCCAATACATCAATGGCCAACACCGCATCAAAAACACTTTCTTTCGCCGGCGCGCCATGGATAAAGTGTGTATTTGGGGGCGCATTTTTCAAACACAGCGTATGCGCTTGGGGCGAAATATCACACCCGGTAAAATGCATTGCCGGCTGCCGGCGCGCCCATTCTTTAATCAATTCGCCCGAACCGCACCCCACATCGCATACGGTTTGAAGCGGTTTTGCAATTTTGGCTTGCTCCAAAGCATACAACAGATGTCCCAGTTTCCAATGAGCGTCCTGCCCGTGCCAACCGGGATTGGCTTGTAAGTAGTCGCCGTTCGTATAGATAGACATAGGTTTATTATACTTAAATTTGCTTTCGGCGCGAATCCGGCTAATCCTTTTTACCCCCAATTCCTGCAACAGATTTCCCCCCTAAAACACAGGTTCAAAAAACCCTTTCTTTTTATCGCAAATTCTGTATAATAGAAATATATTGTTTTTTTAATTAAACCGGAGGAAAAATGAAGAATTTGACTGCAGTCTTAATGCTTGCTTTCTGCTTGGCTTCCACCGCCGGCGCACAGACTTATGTTCCTATTGAAACAGTCGGGCCGGTCGAAGGGAAAACGATAACCATCAACAAGCCTCTTACCCAAGAAGCAGACGGGAAGATGATCGCCGGCGGCGCTTCCATCAACAACACCGCGGCCAATAATACGGTAAACATCTCCATCGATATAGCGGAAACAAGCACCAACGTTCCAGAAGGGCAATACAATCACTATATCGCGGGCGGCGCCGTGTATAATAACACGGCGGACGGAAATACCGTCAACATTACTGATGCAAATATCTCCGGCAGAGCGGTGGCGGGCGGATTGGCGCGCACCAGACGGGCGGACTCGGTAGATGCCGAAAAATGGAACACCGGCAGCGCCACGAATAATACGGTAAATATTACCGGAGCCACTATCAATGTAAACCCACAAACGACAGACAGCGTCTTCTTTATGGACAATAATCCCGTTGCAGTAGCCGGCGGCGCCACGCAATTTTTTGTAGGAGATGCAGCAGGAAACACCGTTAACATTGCCGATTCCACCATTACCGGCGGAGTAGTGGGCGGTTTGTCTTATGTGCAAACCACCCAGGAAGAAGTAGATAATCACCCCGATATTACCGCCGACCGCAACAATAACCGCAACACCGTAAATGTCACGAACTCCACGGTCAACGGGGATATTTATGGCTCTTATGGAGGCGTCAAAGGCAATTATAACTCGGTCATTTTAAACAAAACTACCGTTAACGGGAATGTGTATGCCGCCGAAAGCGGATTTAGCTTGTATGACGGAGATACCTCTACCGGCACCTTCGATTACAACCGGTTGGATTTGTTGAACGGCTCCAGCGTTAATTCCGCGGCGGCCGTTTCGGCAGCTAACAATAACGCCAGCCATAACGTGATGAATATCCAGAATTCTACTGTCTCTGACGGTACCTTGTACACCGTTAAAATGATTCACGGGCAAGAGGATAATTCCGCCACCATCGCTGGAGCAACAGACTACAACACCCTCTCCATCAGCAACACTCCCATGACCGCTTATGAAATCGGCGGTGCCATCAACTTTACCGGAAATCCCAGCTATAATACCATCAACATCAGCAATTCCGACATTACACTTAATTACAACGGCACAGAAACCTTTGGCGGAGTGATGAATATCCAATCGTTGGAAAACCAAAATTTAATTGGCACTACAGCGTCTTCTGGAAGCATGATTACACCCGTCTTAGACGCTTCCGCCGGATATATCTTTGGCGGGGCTACGGCGGATTATACCAGCCAAACCAATTCCGCTCCCTCCACGGAAGATCCGGAAGAAGTCATTCAAGGGTTTGGCGCTTCCTCCGATAACAACACGATTACTTTGCAAAACGGAACAATCAACGCAAACGTCGTCGGCGGTTTTGCTTCATATGTACGAGAAGTCAACTACACGACCCAAACTACCGATGAACATGGCCGTTTAACCGAAGAAAAAAAGGTAGTAAAAAACGGGCTGGTTACCACCACCACCACCACTTCTTATACCTATGACGATACGGGTACCCCCACCATCGAAACGGAAACAACCACGGACGAAGCAGAGTTAATCGATGACCAGTTCAGCGCTTCCGGCAATACGATTATGCTGACCAATGTTACCTTAAACGGCAACGTGTATGGCGGCTATGTAGATGGAGCGGAACTGAAACAAGAAAATATGCTTGCCAAAAACAATACCGTGATTTTGTCCGGAAACACCCAAATCAACGGTATGGTTTACGGCGGATCTAATTCCTATTTCGCCGACACCAACAAATTGATCTTTAACAATATCGCCAATGGGAATCATTTCGTTTCCTATGACATGACGAACTTCAAAAACTTTAACGATCAGGTTTCCATCTACGGCGATTTTGAAACCCGTCTGGAAATTACCGGCGGGGATATTCATGCGGATCTGACTTTAAATTCAACCGCTATGAAAGAAGATGTACAGCGAATTATCCGCACCCCCGGCGAAATTTTAGACGGCTACGGCCCGGTGGAATGCAACGGCGATCCGAACTGCATCAAATACACTTCGGACGTATCGTTAACCAATAACCGCTTAGGCGCCTATTCTTTTACGCTGACCCCGGAATTAAACGGCGACGTATTGGAATGGACACTGGCCTCCACCAAAGATAAAGCCAATGTGGAAATGTACGGGCAACTGCCGCTGGTAGGATTAGCTTTAGTCAGCGAAGGGCCGGAAATGCTTAACCAGACCATGAACGACATCTGGCAAAGTGAAACCGACCAAAATACGTTCGTAAACGGCGGCTACCATCACACGCGTTACAAAACCGGCAGCGGGTTTGACTTGGATTCCTCGATTATCCATGCCGGGGCATGGAAAAAATTCACGAGCGACTGGGTCGCGGGCTTCTACGGCAAATACGCCGGCGGTTCTTACGATACCTTCCCTATCAAAGTGTCCGGGAACGCCAATGCCTTTGGCGGCGGTTTGATGACTTCGTTACGCTACAGCGAAAGCGGCCGCTTGGAAATCAGCGCGGAAGCGGGCTATATGGATATCGACTTTAATTCCAGCGAACTCTTATCTTCTTTTAGCAGCAAAGGCTTGTATTACGGCGCAACCGCCGGATTTGTGGAAAGCCTCTTCCAGGATCTGGATTTGTTTGCCAATATCCAATGGCTGCGCAAGGAAAAAGACGATATTACCGATAACCTGGATCAGAAAATCCAGTTCGATACCATGCAGAGCTTGGCGCTGCGCTTCGGAGCCGATTATATCTTTAACTCGCTGGACTTGGGTGGGCTGACCCCCTCCTTGGGTGTAAGCGGCATCTACGAAATGGACGGCAAATCCACCGTAACCGTAGAAAATATGAAAAACAGCGATGCTTCGCTTAAAGGCATGAGCGGACGCGGGGAATTCTCCCTCGTCTATCACAACCGGGATAGCTTCTTGCCGCTGCATACGGTATTAACCGTTTACGGACAGGTGGGCAAACGGGAAGGATTCGGCGGAGAAGTAAACATCTCGTTTGAATTCTAAATCTGTTATTTCAAAAGAAAAGGCCAGCAATGGCCTTTTCTTTTTTATATGCTGCCAGTTGCGCTTTGATATAAAAACTGTTATAATAATTAAGTAAACAAATAAGGGCCTGTAGCTCAGCTGGGAGAGCGCCTGCATGGCATGCAGGAGGTCGCAAGTTCGATCCTTGTCAGGTCCACCATTTTGATAATTACCCCGCTTTCAAGCGGGGTTTTTTATGGTTTTCACTTGCTCCTTCGGGCAGACCGAAATCCTTCCCTAAACGCGCGGCCTGCCACCCCACAAACCGCCTGATCGTTCGCGGCAGATGCTCTAAAAAGAAAGGAGCTTATCGCCGGAATTTCATACAATATAGTATGCCTTTTTATAAAGATCGCGTATTTCAAGGGATATTTATTGCGCTGGCTCTCTTAAAGACGGCCGCCTTCCTGCTGATTTACTTCTTTCACCCCCTGCAGGAGGCGGTATTGGCCTTTCCCGATTCTTTAACTTATGTGTATCCGGCGCAAACGCTCCTGCAGTACGGCGCGCTGTGGGAAGCCGTTTCCAGCAACCCAATGTTGCTGCGCACCCCGGGATATCCGATCTTCTTGGCGGGCATACAGCTGTTGTTCGGCAACTTGACGTGGGCAGTGGCCGCCGTTCAAAATCTGCTTTCACTGTTGTTGTTGATTCCAGTATATCTAACCGCCCGCCGATTAGACGGGCAAACCACCGCCCGCTGGGCAGCCGGATTTTGCGCGGCCAGTGTTTTGTATTTTTCGCTTTCTTTTGCCGTACTGACGGAAACGCTGTGCGCCTTTTTGCTGGCTTGGTTTATTTACGCAATAGTTTGTTTTTTACAGCAGCCCAAACCAAGCCGGCTGTTGGGGGCGGCCGTGTTGCTGGGATTATCCGTTTATGTGCGGCCGGCGGCCTATTATTTTATGATTGCCGCAACGGTTATGCTGGTATGTTTCAACGCGGGCAGAAAGATCCGCTTCCCTGTCCGTAAAATCCTCTTATTTTTTCTGCTGCCGCTGTTTATCCTTGTCGGCGCCTGGCAAATACGCAATCGGGTGCAAACCGGCTTTAGCGGCTTTACCACGGTGGGCGCCTATAATTTGTATATGTGGAACGAAGACTATCTGGCAAAAAAATTTTCTATCCCCGTTTCTCAGGCACACACCGCCTTGGAACAAGCCCTGCCGCCCGGTTTTCCCGCACTGGAGCCAAAAGAACAGCTGCGCATTTATAAAGCAATGGCGCGGCCGCTTATTCAAGAAAGCTTTCTCTATAAACTG
This sequence comes from uncultured Elusimicrobiales bacterium, assembly GCA_944326765.1. Lineage (GTDB taxonomy): Bacteria > Elusimicrobiota > Elusimicrobia > Elusimicrobiales > Elusimicrobiaceae > Avelusimicrobium. The sequence goes on from CALVFE010000011.1 coordinate 12,077, forward strand.
TCCCGCGCGCCGCTGTGGGCGGCCAAAACATTATTCGGGGCGAATTTTGTCCACCTATCTCGTTTGCTCTATGGCGGCCGCTACGCAGCCGAAACCATCGATGACGAAATGTTAAATCATACTTCGGCCGTTCACAACCGTTGGCTGAAAACTCTGCCGGAAAAACTATTATTCTTGAGTTCCGCCGGACAAGTATTATTGACGGTTATACTGGGAATAATAGGATTCTGTTGGCTTTGGAAAAAACGACAAACGGAAATCTTTTTTCTACTTGTATATTGCCTGTATTTTTGGGGAATTGGTTCTACTTTTTTTGGAGCATACGCCCGTTTCCGTGCGCCGTTTGAATTCGTGCTATGTATTGCCGCCGGGACAGCCGCAGCACACATAACTTCTTTTTTAAAGAAACAATTTCCCCGGAGAAATAAAACTTCCCGGGCCTATGCCCGGGAGTTGTAAAAAGCGAAATTTATAAATTTCACTGTCTGGCAGTGTTTGCAGATTACAGCCCCAACGAAAGACTGTCTATCAAGAAAGAAGGAAATTTGCGGGCGGCCATTTTTTCCTGCGTCAGGCGAAAATCATACGGCTGGCGGATAAACCGAAAAGTTTTGGCCGCCGTATCCCAAATTCCAAAAGAAGCGTGTGGATTATTGTCGCGCGGTTTTCCTACGGAACCCGGATTAATCACATAACGCGCTTTTTCGTTTAGGCGAACGGAAGCGTCTTCTTTTTTATTTAAGTAAATCGAACAGGCGCGCTGGCTGCCTTTGATGTAAAACGGCAGATGCGTATGCCCTACAAAACAAATCCGTCCCTGCCACAAGTCGTAACTGGAGCGAAACTGGGAACAGCTGGAAAAATATTCTTTAATCGGATCCGCCGGCGTACCGTGTACAACGGTAAAATCACTGCCGCGTTCCACCGCCGGCAAAGAGGACAAATAACGAATTGATTTTTCGCTTAATAATTTTTTGCTGGTTTCCAAAGCGATCTTGGCATCATAATTAAAAAAAGCTTCCAATTCCGGCTGTACAAATACGGCATCGTGGTTTCCCAACACACACGCCAGTAAATTCAAAGAGGCTATTTTGCGCACACATTGTTCCGGATCCGGCCCGTAACCAATAATATCACCGCAATAAATAAACTGTTTTACCCCTTCCTCTTGATAACGATCCAAGCAGGCTTCCAGGGCTTCCAGATTTCCATGTACATCGGAAAATACGCCAATCAGCATTATGCCTCCGCCAAGGCTTCAATAGCTTCTTTTTTCTTGATGTCTTCCGGATTAGACCGATCCGCCAAGTTCACAGACATTACCTTGGAAACGCCGCTTTCTTCCATCGTAATTCCATAGAGCATACGCGCCGCTTCCATAGTACGTTTGTTGTGGGTTACCACGATAAACTGCGTCGTCTTGGAAAATTCTTTAATCAAGTTCACATACCGCTCCACATTGGCTTCGTCCAATGCGGCGTCGGCTTCGTCCATAATGCAGAACGGAGACGGATTGTGCGTAAAGAACGCAAACAACAAGGACATCGCCGTCAGTGTTTTTTCGCCGCCGGACATAGAGGTGATATTCAGCAATTTTTTACCGGGCGGCTGGGCATAAATCTCAATACCGGTTTCCAGCAGGTTTTCCGGCAGGGTAAGCACCAAATCGCACTCGCCGCCGCGAAATAAAGTTTGATAAATGTTCTTAAAATGCATACGCACTTGTTCGAACGTATATTTGAAATTTTCGCGTGTGGTTTGATTGATTTTATTAATGGCGGATTTCAAATCTTTTTTCGCGCCTTCCAGATCCGCCATCTGGGTACGCAGGAAAGTATTGCGCTCCGTCAGCGCGTCATATTCTTCCGGGGCGGTCATATTGACGGCGCCCATATTTTCAATACGTTTACGCATCATTTTTACGCGTTCGTAATCCACCGTTTTGTCGCCGTAGTTCAACTGGGCTTCTTCCGGCGTGATGTTCCAGCTTTCAAATAGATTATTGGCAACCGTGGTGCGCTGGCGGCGGGCGTTGGCCAAAGCGTTTTCCAGATCGTTCTTTTTAATGGCCAGCTCGGAAGCTTCTTTCTTGCACGCGTTTAAAACAGTCGTTTTATCATTAAATTCTTTTTTTAAAGCTTCTAAATCGGCGCGCATTTTATGTTCGTTTATTTCCAGCTGGGCCAACGTATCGCGTTCGGCCGACAATTTAGCCTGCGTGGAAAGTTTTTCTTCCGCCAAGCTTTTTAAACGCAGGTTGGAAGAAGCGATTTTTTCGTTACGCTGGCCCTCGCTCGCAGTCAGGCTGTTAAATTCATACTCGGTGGATTTTAGATCCAGTTCGATGTTGTTCTTTTTGATTTTTACTTCATACAGACGCGCATTTAACGTATTAATTTCCTGTTTGATTTGATCGGATTTCTCGCGCAGGGCCGTTTGAGATTGTTTTACTTCTTCTCCTTTGGCCGCCGACTGTGTCTGATTCGTTTTCAGTTCTTCCAAATGTTGTTTCAGCGATTCTACCTTCTTGCGGCGTCCTTCTACGCGCAGGGTGATTTCCTGCTTGCGCGCCGCCGCCCGGGCCAAGTTTTCTTCGGCAGCATGCAGTTCCCGCTCTTTGTTTACCCGTTCATTTTGTATGGAGTTAAGCGCCAGAACCGTTTCCTGTGCTTTAAGACGCAAATTTTTCAATCCTTCATCGGCTTTTGTTAAAGCGTCGTAATTGGTAATAATTTCCTGAGAAACGGTTTCTTCTTCCTCGGCTTTAACGTCCATTTCCGCGCGAACGGTTTCCTCTTCGCCCCAGTAGGCTTCCGGTGCGCGCACATCGGCTGCGCCGCCGCCCACGAAAAAGCCTCCTTTCACCGTACCGTCTTGATACGAATATCCGCCGACAACAAAACGAATTAAATCTTCCAATTCGGGCGCATAAGACAACTGCTTGGAAAGTGCATTTGCAATCGGAGCGTTTTCTGTTTTAGGCACTTCGGAAAGAACAATAAATTTCGCGCGCGCCTGCCCGTGTTTTTGCAATACTTGCAACGCCTGTTCCAACGCGGCCGAGTCGGCGCACAGAACGGCGTCCAGATATTTTCCAAAGGATTCCTCCACCGCCACGCTTAATGCCGCCGGATATTTCAATGCCTTTCTCAAGGTTCCTTTTATCCCGGCAATACCGCTTTGCACCACGGCTTTTACCCCCACCCAGTACGGATCGTTTTTTCCCTGGGTTTGAATCATTTCCAATTTGGCGGCTAACGCGGCGCGCGCCGACTTAACAGCGGAGAGTTTTTCATTCAATGTGGTTCGCTGCGTTTGTAACTGACGCAAATTGTCCTCGCCTTGCGCAATAGCGCGGCGCGCTTGCTCCACCTCGGTTTGTTGAGCAGCCAACCGGCCGGCGATATCTTCCAAAGCGCGGCGTATCTCCGCCAGCCCGGCCGTCTGTTCCTGACTGGTTTTTTCAGCCGCAATCAGATCTTCATCTTCGCGTTGTGCGGAAGATTCTTCCAACGCAATTTGATTGGAAACTTCCATCTGTTTGCGCACCAACGCCATCAATTCACCCGATATACGCTGTATTTCCGATTCGGCGGCGCGCAACTCATTTTCCAATCGCTGCAAAGAGGACACTTGTTCGTTATATTTTTCCTGCAGCGGATTCAATTCCGCCGAAATTGCCGCCAGCTGTTCTTTGAGTTTGGCAATCGCCGGCGCCAGTTCCTGCAAGCGGCTTTGCCCGCGCTGGGCTTCTGCGCCGGACGAAGCGATCTGCGCCGTCAGTTCCGCCGTCAAATTGTCACAGTTCTTAATAGCCCCTTCCAGTAAACCTACCTGATATTTGCTGGCAGAAATTTCTTTGTTAAATTCGTCCGCTTCTTTTTGTTTATGCGTTAAATTTAAATCCAAGGCGGCCGCCGCGCCTTCTTGGGCAGAAATGCGCGCTTCCAAATCTTCCTGTTTGCGCAAAATCGGCTCCAACTCGCCGGCATGCTTGGCAATCAAAGCATCGGCTTCTTTAATGGAGCAGACGGAAATGGCGATTTCGCTTTCCTTTAATTCTTCGCGATAGCGCTGGTATAAACGCGCTTTTTTGGCTTCGCTGTCCAATTTCTTGATTTGTTCTTCAATCAGCGCCACCGTATCGGCCAGGCGCGCCAAATCCAAATCCACGCGTTCCAAACGTTTGATACATTCTTCACGTTTTGCTTTGTACTTGGATACGCCCGCCACTTCCTCGAACATTTCGCGGCGTTGTTCCGGCGACGCGGAAAGCACGCTTTCCACACCGCCCTGGTCGATAATGGCATATCCTTCGCCGCCGATACCCGTATCCAAAAACAAATCGCGTATATCGCGCAGGCGGCACTGCACCTTATTTAAATAATATTCGCTTTCGCCGGAGCGAAAGATTTTACGCGTTACGGTAATTTCATTAAAATCAAGCGGCAGCTGACGCGAGGCATTGTCAAACACCATACTTACCTGCGCCATATTCAAAGGCGCGCGTTTGGCCGTTCCATTAAAAATAATATCTACCATAGAAGCAGACCGCAGGGACTTCCAACTCATCTCGCCGATCGCCCACCGAACAGAATCAATCACGTTGGATTTTCCGCAGCCGTTCGGCCCGACTACGCAGGTGATTCCGGGTTCAAACTCCAAACGGGATTTTTCGGCAAAAGATTTAAAACCGATAATTTCAATAGCTTTCAAATACATAAAGTCCCCTCAGGTAGATATATTTTGATTATACCATTTCCCTATACAATATAGGGAAAAGCCTTTTCGGCAGGCGTTAGAATCGTTCTACGCATACGGGGAAACCTCCTCCGAGGAGATGCCGACGAAAAAAACGCTTGCAAAGCGTAAAAAATTTTATTAGACTTTTTCGGTAAGACTGTTTTCCTTAAAAGGAGGATTATCCACATGGCAGAAAAAGTACTCAAAGTTGGAATGGACCGCGAAGACGGCTTCCTCTACTATATTGACAAAGACGGCGATATTGCCCGTGTTCAAATGGCCAGAGGCGGCAAAAAAGGCGGTAAACCGAAAAAAGTAGAAAAATGCGGTATCAAAAAAGAAAAAGGATATCTGTACTTCTTGGATAAGAAGGGAGATATTTCCAGAGCTAAAATGGTAAACGCTAAATAAATAAAGGATTTAAAACACCCCGCGAGAGCGCGGGGTGTTTTGTCAAACGCGGTATCCGCGCGCATATGTTTTTGCGCGGACCGGTTGTCCGACGCAAAAGGGGCGCATCTCGCATTGTACGACATCACGCAGTGCCTCAGCGTTTTGCGCCTCTTGTTTTTTAAGATATTCGATCCTTCCTCCACAACTTTCCCCTTATGCAGCCATTCGCCTGCGTCTCTTATTGGGTGCAAGGGGTTGAATTTTATTCAAACGCGCCTACACTAATTATATCCGACGTATCCGGAGGCGACATCAAATCATCTTTACTTTCCTTATAGCTGCAAAAATAATATGCAGCTGCAGCCAGAGCTAAAAATCTCCGTTCGGTCTTAGGCAGCCGGCAAGCTGGGTTATCGCGGGACTATCTTAACGGACGGATCTTGACCCCAAGAGGAAAAGACAACCTTGCCCTCTTCGCAATCAATCATTGGCGCCATTCCCGTACGCGCCCGCGCGCGGGTTTCATTGACAGGCGGCCTGATTAATGGTTTAATAACTCTACGGGGGATTCTCTCGCAATTATTTATACGGAGGAATTATGGATATTAAAATTACGGCCAAGAATATAAAATTAACTCCGGCCATTAAAGAATTTATCAATACGCGCGTAGGAAAAGTAGAAAACTTTTTTGACAATATTGTTTCCGCTCAGGTACTCATATCCGTAGAAAAGAAAATCAATCAGCGCGCGGAAATCATCTTGCATACCGGCGCCAAAACCACCATCAGCGCCAGCGCGGTGGAAAGCAACCTCTATAAAGCCATTGATGCGGCGGCCGTCAAAGCGGAGGCGCAAGCTAAAAAAATCAAAAACAAAGCCAAAGCCCGCAAAATCAGCAAGAAATCCATTAAAGAAGCGGACATCAATCCTTTTGCAGAACACGTGCTGCTGCCGCAGAACGACGTCAAGTTTTCCGTCATTAAACAGGTAGAAGTTTCGCCGATGAATCCGGAAGACGCCGCCTACGAAATGGAACGGCTGGGCTATTCCTTCTGGATGTTTTTAGACGAAGATTCCAAGCAGATCAACCTGATCTTCAAACGCTTGGACGGCACATACGGTTTAATTAAACCGATTAAGAAAAAATAAGCCTTCCGGGGGCGATTTTGGAATTTACAAAATCTATCACCGTTGCGGAACTGCTCCAGGTTAAACGTCTTAACCTGGAGCTGGTTTGCGGGAAAAGATATATCCACCGCGAAATCACGCTCGGCAGCGTTAACCGCCCCGGGCTGGCTTTGTGCGGGCATCTGGAAAGTTTTCGCACCAACTCCGTGCAGGTATTTGGCCGCGGGGAACACGCTTTCTGCGTAAAAGAAAATAAATCGCGCCTGCGCGCCAATATAGAAAAAATGCTCATCGAGGGCAAAGTGCCCTGTGTCATTATGGCAGCGGGAATGGATCCGCTTCCGGCAATTCGAAAAGCGTGTTTAAGTTCCGATGTGCCGGTGCTTAAAACCGAGATGGAATCCTCCGCTTTCGTGGCGGAGTTTACCCGCTTTCTGGACGAGAAACTCTCTCCCGTTACGCATATGCACGGAGTACTGGTTGACGTAAGCGGAACCGGTGTTCTTATACGCGGCGACGCCGGCATCGGCAAAAGCGAATGCGCGCTGGAACTTATTAAGCGCGGGCATATTCTAGTGGCTGACGACGTGGTGGAAGTGCAAAGACGATTCGGCCGTTTTTTGGTCGGCTCCTGTCCTACGATGCTTAAACATTATATGGAAGTAAGAGGATTGGGAATTTTAGATGTACCGCTGCTCTTTGGCGTAGGATCTACATTGGATGAAACCAATATAGATATGGAAGTGGTGCTCACTTCCCCCAACAAGCAGCCGATAGACCGCTTGGGAGTAGAGCAAAAAACGACTAATATACTGGGCGTGGAAATCCCTTCTCTGGGGCTCCCCGTTACCCCGGGCAGAAACCTGGCCGTACTGATTGAAGTGGCCTCTTTAAACCAACAACTCAAAAGCCAAGGTATTTTTTCCGCCAAAGAATTCAGCCAAAAGATATTGGATAAAATGAAAAAGGGAACCCATGGCAAACAATAAGCGACGAATCTTCATCATTACCGGTTTAAGCGGAGCCGGCAAAACCCAGGCGCTGAAAATTTTTGGCGACTTCGGGTTTTACTGCGTAGATAACTTGCCGCTGGCCTTATTCAAAAATTTCACGGATTATATTAAACAAAGCGACGAAGGAAAAGATATCGCGCTGGGCATCGACGTGCGCGAAGGCGGGCGTTTAAAAGACATGCCCAAGATTTTAAATTCCATGGTAGCAGATGATTTTGTAGTAAAAGTTATCTTCTTAGACGCCTCGGAAGAATGCTTGATTCGCCGTTTCTCGGAAACGAAACACCGCCACCCCATTCATAAAAAACTTGCCGCCGCCATCGCCCACGAGCGGGAGGTGATGAGTCCGATCCGCACCATGGCCGACAAAGTGATCGACACTTCGGATTTAAAACTGGGCGAGCTGAAAGAAAAACTGTCTTCTCTGCTGGGGCTTACCCGAGAAGGAGATATGCAAATTTCCGTCGTGTCCTTTGGATTTAAAAATGGAATCTTAAAAGACTGCGACATTGTAATGGACGTACGTTTCCTGCCCAACCCCTACTACATTCCCGAACTGCGGGAAAAAACGGGGTTGGACAAAGAGGTGCAGAATTACATTATGTCCTTTAAAGAAACCAAGGAATTTGCGGAAAAGTTTGCGGAACTTATTAAATATTTGATACCAAAATATATAAAGGAAGGGAAAAGTTATTTAACCATCGCCATGGGTTGCACCGGCGGCAAACACCGCAGCGTGTTTATGGCGCATGAACTGGCGCAACGGCTGGCAAAAGCGGGGCTCAATGCCACCGAATTTCACAGAGATATAGGACTTTAATATGGTTAAAATTATTTTAGTTACTCACGGGCATTTGGCCCAGGAAATGTTAGAAACCGCGGCACAAATCATCGGGAAACCCGCTGATGACGGTTTTGCCGCTTTTTCCGTAACAGCTGCCTCCTCCATCGAAAAGGAAGCGGCTAATTTGCATAATCTGCTTCAAACCTGCGACGAAGGCGCCGTAATCTTAACCGATATTTTCGGGGGAAGCGCCACCAACATCTCGCTGACGGCCAGTAAGGATTTGGCAAAATGTTATGTCATTACGGGGCTGAATTTAAGTATGTTGCTCACCGCCATCAACAGCCGCAAGAAACTTCCGGCCAAAGAGTTGGCGGAAAAAATTGAAGCAGACGGAAAACGTGCCGTTATTAATGCGACGGAACTATTGATCAAGGGGCTATAATGCCGATTGTTTTTGCACGGGTCGATGACCGGCTGATTCACGGTCAAATCGTACAGGCTTGGCTGCCGGAACTGAACGTGGACGAGATTTTGATTCCTTGTTCAAAAGAAAAAGGAACGTGTCTGAACCGCGGGCTCCTGCGCTTAAGCCTGCCGTATGAATATGAGCTGACCATTCTGGACGCGCACGACTGCGCCCGGTACGCCGCCCAGTCCAAACGGCGCATTTTTCTGCTGATGGGTTCCTTAAAAGAATTTACCGAACTCATAGAAGACGGCCTGCAAATCAAATCCCTGAACATCGGCGGAATGCACTTTAAAGAGGGAGCGCAAAAATTAGATGAAAACGTGTTCTTGGACGCCGCCGACAAACGATTTTTAAAATTAATCCGAGATCTCGGCATCAATATAGAAACCAGAGCCGTTCCAAATTCCCAATCCGTTTCCGTCAACGAGGCCATATCATGATGACGCCAGAAGTTTTTCTGTTATGCGTGTTTGCGGCGCTCTTGGAATTGGATACCACATATGCCTTCCAGCTCACTTTCTCGCGCGGAATTATTGCCGCGCCGCTGATGTCGCTGGTAACGGGAGACGTGATGGCCGGCATTCAAATCGGCGTTTTCACGGAGCTCATTTTTGCCGATACCAATCCGTTAGGCGGGATTCTGCCTCCCAGCGCCGTTATCTGCTCGGCGCTTTCATTGGCTTTGCACGCCCTGGGGATTGAATTATACTTTGCTTTCTTTTTTGGAGTGGCCGGCGCTATTCTCTTTTCTTTTACCGAGAAGTTTATGCGCAAAAACCGGTTTAAATGGCTCATTTTTTGCGAACAAAAAATCACTAAAAAACCTGCCGAAATCAACCGAACCATCGTATTAGCGCTGGGATCTTCCTTCTTGATGAATTTTGTTTTTATTTTTGTTTTGGCTTGGCTGTGCGGCAAACTGATGCTTTGGCTGCTGCCGTATATACCCGCCAGGGCGCATTTTGCCTGTAAATTCGCCTATATGGCCGTTCCTTGGATCGGGTTGGCTACATTGGTGCCGGCATTTCGCTTAAAAGCAAGGTGATCGTTATGAATTTTTCTATGCGGCTGAATATGTTCCTGCGGTCGTTCTTTTTGCAAACCGGTTGGAACTATATGAAATTTCAAAATATCGGACTGACGTTCGTTATGATGCCGTTTTTGAAACGACTCTATAAAGACGACCAAGAGGCGCTCCCTTCCGTCTTGCAGCGTTATTTGGAAAATTTCAATACCCATCCGGTGATGGCTTCGTTTTGCTTCGGGGCGCTGGCGAAACAGGAAGAAGCGGTGGCCAAAGCCGAATCTTTAACCAAATTTAAAGAAAAAGTAACAGAATGGACCAGTATTAAAAAAAGCCTTTCCATCACAACGGCTTCCATCGGAGACCGCTTATTTTGGGGAACGTTAAAACCCCTGACGCTTTTAATGGCCTTATTCATCTGGCTGATGATGGGCGTAAATTTTTTTGAAATTGATCTTCCCGCCAATACCCCCTTTTTATATGCCGCCTGCGCCGGAGGAGCTGCTTTTTTTGTATTTAACGCCATCGCGCTGTTTGTCAAATGGCAGGGGCTCAAGATCAGTTACCAAAGCGACGATACAACTTGTTTCGGCCTTACCCGTTTTGACTGGAATAAAACCATCTATAATGCCAAACGCATTGGAATTGTGCTGGCGGTGGGAATGATTTTATTCGGCATTTATCATTACTTGAAAGATTTTAAAGACGTAGATGTACATTTTATTACCAGATCCGTCATCGTACTGTTCTTCGTCATGATTAGCTTTGTTACCCGTAAACTGCGCATACCAAATATGTACTTATATCTGGCGGCGGTGTTTATTTTCAACATCGTTTGCTATTTATAACGGGGGCGTTGTGATACAACAAGATATTAAAATTATAAACCGATTAGGCTTACATGCACGGCCGGCTGCCTTGATAGCGCAAACCGCCGCTAAATTCGCCTGTAACATACAACTTGCTAAGGATCAAGTAAACGTAAACGCAAAAAGCATTATGGGCGTAATGATGCTGGCGGCGGAATTTGGAGCCCATATACGCCTAACGACGGACGGTTCTGACGAAAAAGAAGCTTTTGAAGCCATAAAGAAATTATTTGATGACAAATTTAATGAAGAATTCTGATAAGGAGCGCAGTATGTTGGTATTAAAAGGCGTTGCGGCCAGCCCGGGGGTGGCTATTGGCCCGGCAGTGTTGCTGCCGGGAGAGAGTTTTGCCGTAACGCGCCAGTATATTGAGCCGGGAGAAGTGAAAGCCGAACTGCAAAAAATACGCAACGCCATGCAAAAAACCTTGGGCGAATTGGACACCTGCGAACAGAAAGTGCTTTCCACGCTGGGAGCGGAATATGCCAATTTAATGTCCACCCACAAACTCATTTTGCAGGATCCTTCTTTAAAAGAGTCCGTTTCCAAAAAAATTCGGACGGAACATCTGTCCGCCCAGGCGGCTATTTTTATCACGCTCCAAGAATTAGCGGCCAGTTTTGACAAAATAGAAGATCCTTTTTTCAAAGAACGCCGAAACGATATCTTTGATGTAGGCAAGCGCTTGGTCAACAATTTAGACGGCGGAAAACGGGAATTTTTGGCTTCTATCAGCAAGCCGTCTTTATTGGTGGCGCATAATCTGTATCCGTCCGATACGATCAACCTGCAAGAAAATCAAGTCATCGGGTTTTGCACCGACGTAGGCGGCAAAACCAGCCATACGGCGCTGCTGGCGCAAAGCCTGAATATCCCGGCGGTGGTGGGATTGTCCACCGCCTCTAAAGACGTGCAGTCCGGCGATACGCTGATTATTGACGGAGAAAACGGCCTTTTGGTCATTAACCCCGACAAATACACGCTGGCCAATTACCGCAAAATCCAGCGTGAACTCAAAAAGACCGAAGCTCTCCTGAAAACGATTAATCACTTGCCGGTAATTACCGAAGACGGTCATGCCGTTAAATTGCTCGTCAATTACGACCCCCGCACCGACACCAAAGAAAACAAACGCTTGATTACCGACGGGTTGGGTTTGCTGCGTACGGAATTTTTATATATGAACACGCCGCAGCCTCCTACGGAAGAAGAACAGTACCAGGTTTATTTGGCCGTAGCCAAACGTTTTGATATGCGCCCGGTAACGATTCGCCTGGCCGATTTGGGAGCCGACAAACTGCCCGATTTTCCGTTAGACGAATTTGATCAAGACGCAAACCCTTTTATGGGCTGCCGCGGCATACGGTTGTTTCTAAAAAATCCGGATTTAATGTTTACCCAATTGCGGGCCATCATTCGAATGGCCTGTGAGGTGCCGGCACAAATTAAAATTATGATTCCCATGCTTTCTTCGGTAGAAGAAGCCCGCCATGTGCGCAACGCGTTTGAACAGGTGCTCAAAGAGTTTGAAGTCCAAGGCAAAAAACCCGTCAACCGCGTGGCATTAGGCGCTATGATTGAAGTACCGGCCGCCGCAATCGCATTAGACGGCATGATCCATCTGTTGGATTTCCTTTCCATCGGCACAAATGACTTGATACAATATCTAGTAGCGGTGGACCGCGTCAATCAAGAAGTCGCCCATATGTATGACCCCTGCCACCCGGCAGTGGGGCGTACCATTAACCAAATTATCCAAACCGCCCATAAACGCGGGAAAAAAGTGAGCATCTGCGGGGAAATTGCCTCCGACACCAAATTGCTTCCCCTGCTGCTGGGGTTGGATATTGACGCTCTTTCTGTTACGCCGCGTATGTATTTGCGCGTAAAGAACCATATACGCAGTTTAAACTTTGAAAATTGTTCCGATCTGGCTCAAGCGGCTCTCTTAATGGGCAGTTCGGAAGAAATTAGAAATTTAATTGAACAGAACGACAAAAATGAAGATTCGTAATTTTTCCATCGTTGCACACATCGACCACGGCAAAACTACCCTTTCCGACCGTATTTTGGAAGACACCGGCACCGTACCCAAACGCAAGATGCAAGCCCAGTTGTTAGACGGTATGGACTTGGAACGCGAACGCGGAATTACCATCAAAGCCAAAGCCGTACGCATTGCGTATAAAGATTATATTTTAAATTTAATTGATACTCCCGGCCATGTGGACTTTTCCTACGAAGTCGCCCGTTCGCTGCGCGCCTGCGAAGGAGTGCTCTTGCTGGTGGACGCCTCACAGGGAGTAGAAGCCCAAACCGTGGCGCACGCCCATTTGGCGCAAAGTTTAGGACTCAAGATTATCCCGGTAATGAACAAAGTGGACTTATCCCAATCCGACGCCGACTCCTCCGAAGAACAACTGTGGGATATTTTAAAGGAACCCGTAGAGGCCGAACGCGTCAGCGCCAAAACCGGCATGGGCATTGAACATTTGTTGGATAGGATCATCACCGACATTCCTGCTCCGCAGGGGGACCCCGACGCCCCGCTTCGCGCTTTAATTTTTGATTCCTATTACGATCCTTTCCGCGGCGTGATTATGTATATACGCCTTGTCGATGGCAGCATTAAACCGGGGCAGACAATCCGATTTATGTCATCGGGCGCTTCCTACAAAACGGAAGAAATCGGGTTTATGACGCCCAAACAACTGCATAAAACCGATCAGCTTTCCGCCGGCGAAGTAGGATATTTAGTAGCCGGCATCAAAGACATTCATCAAGTAAAAGTGGGCGACACCGTTACCCTGGCCGAACGCCCCGCCGCAAAAGCGCTGCCGGGCTATGCCGACGCCAAACCGGTGGTATTTGCCAGCATTTTCCCCGTGGAAACAACGGATTTTCCGCTGCTTCGCAAGGCGCTTGAAAAATTGAATTTATCGGATTCTTCGTTCCATTACCAGAGCGAAACTTCCAAAGCGTTGGGCTTTGGTTTTCGCTTGGGATTTATGGGTATTTTGCATATTGAAATCGTAAAAGAACGGTTGGAGCGCGAATTTAATTTATCGCTGATTGCCACCAGCCCCAACGTGGTGTACCACGTTAAATTTACGCCGCGTAAATCCCACCCACAGGAACTGGCGGCTTTGCCGGACGCGCCCGACGACCCCGGTTATAAAATTATTGACAACCCGGCTAATTTCCCGCCGCACGGCGACATTATAGACATCAAAGAACCCGTCATTCATATTACCATCGTTACGCCGGTGGAATTTATGGACGGGGTAATGACGCTCTTAAAAGAAAAACGCGGTACGTTTATGAGTATGGATCACTTATCCAACCAGCGCGTCATTATCAAATACGAAATGCCGATGGGCGAAATGGTCATCGATTTTTACAACAAATTAAAATCCGTTTCCAAAGGATACGCTTCTTTCGACTACGAAGTGGCCGGATTTAGAAGCTCCGATGTAGTGCTCATGGAGATTTTACTGCACGGTTCGCCGGTAGATGCACTGTCTGTAGTGGTACACAAAGACAAAGCCCAAACAATGGGCCGCGCGCTGTGCGCCAAATTAAAAGAGCTCATCGGACGCCAGCAATTTGAAGTAGCCGTACAAGCGGCGGTAAACGGGAAAGTCATCGCGCGCGAAACAATCCCGGCTTTCCGCAAAGACGTTATCGCCAAATGTTACGGCGGGGATATTACCCGCAAACGCAAACTGCTGGAAAAACAAAAAGAAGGGAAAAAACGAATGAAGTCCATTGGCAGTTTAAACATTCCGCAGGAAGCGTTTGTGGCGATGCTCAAAATTGATGAAGAATAAAAAACCCCGGCTCAACGGCCGGGGTTGGCTTTAAAACTTAATCTGGTAAACATTCGTACCCGCTGAGCTTACCCTTCCTGCTATCTTCTTGCCTAAGGCAGCGCATACTTTCTCTTCCAAAGAATCACTTTTGCTGGCATAACACAGGGCTAAACTGTCCGTATTTCTATATCCATAAAAATCAATCGTTATTCCATCCCTTTTCCAAATGATCAAACCGCCGGTATTTATGACCAATGAGCTATTATTTTTGCTATTGATATACCAGATCTCATTGCTTTTCACTTGTTTTGAGGTATAAGGAAAATCAATATCCAGATTATCGATATCGATTGTCACATCGCCATTTGCCAACTCATACCGTTCCTCCGCTAAACGAATTGCTCGCAACAACGGAAAAACGCTTAACACCCGCGACTTAAACACCGCCACCTCATATTTAGGCAATGCCACCGCCGCCAATATCCCAATAATTAAAACTACCACCAACAATTCTATTAACGTAAAACCTTTTTTCATAAAAAACCCCTCAGTGCGTCGATTTAAAGGCTTATTTACAGTTTAATAATTTACTGCCAACAAATCAACGTTAGAGGAAGTTTATCAAAAAAAAACAAATCAAGCGCTTTTGAAAATGGATCAGCAACCCCAATAAAACAACTGCAAAAAGGCGTTGCTACTTAAGAACTTCGTATAATACAAGGCTATTTCCGTTCTTTCTTTTTCATTTCTTTCCAAAGAGCCAAGGCTTCTTCAGGCGTGGAGGCTTTGGCGTGCGCGCCAAAGACGTGCGGATGGCGACGGTGAAGTTTATCATATAATCCCTGGATTACATCATCAATCGTAAAGATCCCCTCCTCGGCCGCGATCTGACTATGCATCAACACCTGCAGCAATACATCTCCCAGTTCTTCTTTCATATTTTCCACATCTTTTTTTTCAATGGCTTCCACCAGTTCCTGGGTTTCGTTTCGCAAACATTTAATGAGGGTTTCATGGGTTTGTTTTTTATCCCACGGACAGCCGTTCGGGCCGCGCAAAACGGCAAAGGTTTGCACCAAATCGTTAAAGTTGTTTTTTGTCATTGTTCCCACCCGGTAAAAATGCTATACATTTATTATATGAAAAAAATTTTTATTTCCCTGTCGCTGTTATTCGTTTTTGCCTTATACCCCGCACTGTCCAATGCGCAGCTTGCGGTTGTGAAAATAGACGAAAAAAAGATTTATTTGGATACCTCGGAAACCGATGTAAAAATCCAAAAAGGACAGCCCTTTAAAATTATTTTGTCTTCCGAAAAATTAACTAATCCCAAAACGGGAAAAGAATTGGGAAACATCTATCAATATTCGCCCGTCGGGAAAATCATCGAAGTACAGCCTCTGTACGCCATAGGAGAATTGCCGCACACCACCGGTATATCCATCGGGCAGGAGGCCGTTCTGGAGGAGCCGATTGCCGAACCGGCGGTTGTTTCCGCCGCGGCCGCGACGGCAGAATCCCCCGCTGCGCCCGCCCGCCCAAAAATTATTTATGCACCCATAGAACAAGAAATCATCAGCGTAACCGAAGCCGATGTTTCCGCCCCCGGCGCGAAAAACGTAATTACGCTTTCGGAGGACAAGCAAGTAATCGTATGGACGCGCGGCGACGATAATACGTTAAAAAAAGTGTTGTCTTATAAATTATCCGATTCCGCGCAACCTATCACAATATCGGCTGCCCCGGTAAAAGAAGGACTCGCGCAAATTTTTGTAACGGTTTATCTGCCGTCAAGCAAACGGATTTCCACTTGGGTTTTGGAAAATAAAAACGGCGCACTGGAGCACACGGATTCTTTGCCTTATTTTGTCAAAGAACAAGGCTGCGGGCAGAATAAAACTATTTGGGCGCAAGCGCCTTTTGTATCGGGAAAATACCCCGGAAACGCCCGGCAGGTAGCAGAAGAAGAAGGAGGCATAACCGTTTCCAAAAAATCTTTTCCCACCCAGCGCAATTGGCTGACGGGAGTCGCGCAATATGATATAGAAAAAGACGGTTCCGAAAACCTGCTTTACACGTCTTCCAACGGCACTTTACGGCTGATCCTGCAGAACGGAAAGCGTGTCCAAAGCAAGGATTTGTTCGCTTCTTCTCCAAATCGTGTAAAATATAAGCAGGAGATTTTGAAATTCTATCCTTCCGTACAAGTATTTGGCCCGCACGGCGATGCCACCATCGCGGCGGTGGAAAACGACGCCAAACTGGGGTTGTTGTCCAAAACGTTTGGTCAATATCAAAGCGGAAAAATACATTTTCTGAAGTACGAGAACGGACTCCTGGCCGTACAGAACACCACCCCTATGGACGGAGTCGTACACGACACCGCGTGTTCGGATCAAACCATATTGGCGGCGGAAGTGCTGCCCAGCGGAAACAGCCGCATTGTAGAAATTTTGAAATAATTTAGGAGAGCATTGTGCAACAGTCTAACGAAAAAATCAACGTGCTGGACAAGGGCTTTGTGCGCTTGGTGGATTTTATGGGAGGAGACGACCGCGCCGTTCAAGCAGCCCGCGTATCCTTTGGAGCGGTTTCCAAAGGGCCGGAACAAGACAAACGCTTAATTAAATACTTGATGGAACACGCCCATCATACGCCGTTTGAACATTGTTATTTTCAGTTTCACATTTGCTGCCCGATTTATGTGGCGCGCCAATGGATGCGCCACCGCTGGGGTTCTTACAATGAAGTAAGCGCCCGTTATACCGAAGTAAAAGATGAATTTTATATTCCGTCCCAATTCCGCGGACAGGATACCAAAAATAAACAAGGATCCGTTTCTTCCAGCTCGCTGGATCATGCGGCGCTGCGCAAAATTTATGAAGAAAGCGTAGAAGCTTCCTATGCCGCTTATCATAAGCTTTTGGAAGCCGGCGTAGCGCGCGAAATGGCGCGCGGCGTATTGCCGGTCTGCCAATATACCCAATTTTACTGGAGCGTAAACGCCCGCAGTCTGTTCAACTTCCTATGCCTGCGCACCGACAAACACGCGCAGCAAGAAATCCGCGTCTATGCCGATGAAATCGCCAAGATTGTGGCGGAAAAAATGCCGTGGTCGTGGGAGGCGTTTGAAGCGCTGAACAAACAGCTGCCGTTGGGCTCCGAATAAAAGTCTTATCTTAAAAGGGGAAACGTATGAGAATACTCGGCATGATTATGGCCGGGGGAAAAGGGGAACGTCTTTATCCGTTAACCAAAGACCGCTCCAAACCCTCCGTGCCATTCGGCGGCAAATACAGAATCGTGGATTTTGTATTGTCTAATTTTGTAAATTCCGGCATATTTTCGTCTTATGTGCTGGTACAATACTTGTCGCAAAGTTTAATCGAATATCTGCGCACTACATGGCGCTCCGAAGGTATCATCTCGGATCACTTTTTAACCTGCGTGCCGCCGCAGATGCGCTTGGGCGAAATTTGGTACCGCGGTACGGCCGATTCCGTACGGCAAAACATCAACCTCGTGAAAGATTTTGCGCCCGATTTGGTAGCCATCTTCGGAGCAGACCATATCTATCGTATGGACGTGCGGCAAATGATTGATTATCACCTGAAAAACAAAGCAGACGTTACCGTCGCCGCCAATACCGTACCCATAGCGGAAGCCTCCGCCTTCGGCGTATTAGGCACCGATGAAAATGGCCGGATTATCCAATTTGACGAGAAACCCGCCCAACCCAAATGTATCCCGGGCAATCCCAAAGCGGCGTATGCTTCTATGGGTAATTATATTTTTAATACAGACGTTCTCCTGCAGGTGCTTCAAAAGCGTTTCTGCGATGTGCCCGCCTTGGATTTTGGCAAACACATTCTGCCTAAAATTTTAACCGACCACCGCACGTTTGCCTATAATTTCCAAAGCCAAACGCTGCCCGGCGCCAAACCTTACGAGGAACAAGGCTACTGGCGCGACGTGGGCACCATTGAATCTTTCTGGCAAACCAATATGGATCTTTTGGGCCCCAAACCCAAACTGGATTTAAATAATCCCAAATGGCCCATCAGCACCACGATCAACCGCGTTCCCCCCACCAAATATATGGGCGGCACGGTTAGCAATTCCATTATCGGCGACGGTTGCATCATTCACCCGAAAGCCAAAATCAAGAACTGCGTCATCAGCGACAGCGTTACCGTTGGCGAGGGGGCGGAACTGGAAGGCTGCGTGATTATGGATAATTGCGAAATTAAAGCGGGCGCCAAACTTAAAAAAGTGATTATGGACCGTTTTAATACGATCGCCGCCAAACAGACGATTGGGCACAATATAGACGCAGATTCGCAAAAATACTACATCGATCCCTCCGGCATTATAGTCATTCCGCGCGGGAAAAATAAATTCTTATAAACAAAGCGCGGCCAAAAGCCGCGCTTTTGGATATATGATAAAAACACTGAAACTTAAAAACCAAGAAGAAATTTTAATTGCCCTGGGCATCCAAGACCGCAAACTGCGCGCTTTGGAAAAAAACTTCAAAGTAACGGTATTTGTGAAATATGACGAAGACGGCGGCGGGGCATTGCTGTCGGTCAA
Organism: uncultured Elusimicrobiales bacterium; assembly: GCA_944326765.1. Taxonomy (GTDB): domain Bacteria; phylum Elusimicrobiota; class Elusimicrobia; order Elusimicrobiales; family Elusimicrobiaceae; genus Avelusimicrobium. The sequence continues at coordinate 30,910 of CALVFE010000011.1, forward strand.
AGGAACCAACTCGCGCGTGGACAAAGCGTTGGCCAAACTGCAAAAAGACTTGGCTTTAAACGCCGATAAACGGCCACTGGATTTGGTTAAAGACACTATTCCCTTTGCCAACAATATCGTTTTCCGCCCCGAACACGCCCGCCCGGTGGAAGCCCGCAGTGAAAACCAAAAAAAATATATAGAAGCCGTTTTTGCCAATGACCTTGTTATTTCCTCCGGTCCGGCCGGAACGGGCAAAACGTTTCTGGCGTGTGCATGCGCCCTGCGCGCACTGGAACTGGGGCTGGCAGAACGCATCGTCGTTACGCGCCCCATTGTGGAAGCCGGCGAAAAGCTGGGGTTTTTGCCCGGCGATATCGAGGAAAAAGTGGATCCTTATCTGCGGCCGATCTACGACGCTTTTTATTCCATGCTGGGAATGGAGCGGTTTAATTCGCTCAAATACAACAACATTTTAGAAATCGTTCCGCTGGCGTATATGCGCGGGCGCACCTTAGAAAAAGCGTTTATCATTTTAGATGAAGCGCAGAACACGCTTCCCGCACAAATGAAAATGTTCCTAACGCGTATGGGAATTGGATCTAAAATGATCGTAAACGGAGACTTGTCCCAAATTGATCTGCCGGATAAAAAATCCAGCGGCCTTTTGCAGGCGGCCGAAGTATTGGGCAAATTAAAAAACGTAGCTTTTGTACAATTTACCGGGGAAGATGTAGTGCGACATCCGTTGGTCAAAGACATCGTGGCCGCCTATGACAAATGGGAGAAAAAACACACGGGGAAAACCAAATGATTGCACACATTTTTTATCAAACGAATGTCCCCAAGTATTTGCGCCGCACGGGTTTATTCAAAGCCGCCCTGCAAAAGGGGCTTAAACATTTTGCCCGTCAAAACATTGAAGTAAACGTTATTTTTGTAGATGAAAAAGAAATCCGCCGCGTAAATGTGGAATTTTTAAATCACCACTATGTAACGGACGTCATTTCATTTAACCACGAAAAACCTCCCTTCGACACGGGCGAACCGTGGGCGTTTGGCGACATTTTTGTATGTTATCAAGTGGCGCGCAAAAACGCGAAATCCTTTGGGCATACGATTTTGCAGGAAATGATGATGTATGTAACCCACGGCGCCCTGCATTTGTCGGGAATGGACGACCACGCCCCTAAAGACCGCGCGGAAATGGACCGGCAGGCGGAAAAAATCATTACAACCGTTTTGGCTTAACGGACTCATCAAAAAAAAGGAACGATAAGCTCGTTCCTTTTTTGCTCTTACTACAAACGCGATTTCTAAATAGATTCTTCCGCAGGAACATCTATAATATGCGGCGCGCCGGCTTCATCAATTACCAAGTATTGCAGCTTGCGGTGCATGCCCACGTCTACCGGAATGATATTGGCGGTACGGTCTAAAATAATCCGGGTTACCGGCGTATGCCCTACCACTTGGACCAACGGACTTTTCGGATAGGAAGACACCAAATCTTCCAAATCTTCCCAAAAAATACCTCCGAATCGGTCTGCCCCTTTGCGGCTGATGCTGATATTAAAAATAGGGTGCTTATAAAATTCATGCTTGATGGATTCCCGAAAAATAAGATTAATCATCGAAGCGATATTGCCGGCATTGGGATCATCTAACTGCATCTGGAAAATTTTATAAAGTTTGCGCGTTACGCCGGCGTGGGTAAACAAAATGCCTTTATAGGCGTATGCGGCGCGCAGTTCGCCGTTTAACACTTGGCGGGTTAATTTATCATGGATTAATTTCGCTTCTTCCTTGCTAAATCCGGAAATGACAAAATTGGATAAAAGCGGCTCCAGCTCGTGATTTCCCACCAGCCGAATAACTTCTCCCTGCGACTGCAGCGCTTGTTTTTGAATTCTGTCCAACAAATCATCTACTTTGCGCGATGCGGGGCCGCGGTCAAAAATATCCCCCATCTGTACTAGACGGTTATGTCCGCCGCTCCAATTTTGATTTTCATCAATGAGTCCGGCGTGCTGCAGGATTTTGACAAACGGTTCGTATTGCCCGTGTACATCTCCCACTACAATAACTTGTTTTGGACTTTTGGGGGGTTGCATTGGTATCGCGCCTTATACAAATAATATAATAATAGTATATAAAAAACATACACAAACGACACACTTATACGCTTTATGAAAATATCGGCCGCCGCGTTAAACCGCCTGCAAAAAACGGTAGGAAAACAAAATGTCCTAACAGATGAAGTTTCGCTGTCTCTTTACGCCTACGACTGTTCGCTCTCGCGCACCCGGCCGGACGCGGTAATACAACTGCTCCGTACGGAGTGGATCGCTCCCGTATTACATATTTTGTATCAATGCAACATTCCTTTCGTTGCGCGCGCCAGCGCCACCAATCATGCCGGCAGCTGTGCGGCTTTAAACGGTGGCGTAATCCTGAACATGGCGCCCTTAAACCGTCTGCTGCAAATCAATACGCAGGAAGGATTTGCCCTTGCAGAACCCGGCGTGATTACGGGAGATCTTCAACAGCAGCTGACTCCTTTAGGATTTTTTTATGCGCCGGATCCTGCCAGCGAACGCGTCTGCACGCTGGGAGGCAATTTAGCCCAAAACGCCAGCGGCGCGCGCTGTATGAAATACGGCGGCACGATAGATCATGTATTGGAAGCGGAAGTAGTGCTTCCAAACGGCACCCCCATTTCTTTTTCCCGCGCAAAGGGCGGCCCGGATTGGATCGGTTTATTGGCGGGAAGCGAAGGAACGCTGGGAATTATTACCCGTTTGAAAGTAAAAATTTTACCCGCGGCCAAACACATTAAAACCTTTTTGGTTACGTTCCCCTCCTTAGAAGACTCCGTGCAAACCGTCAGCGATTTGGCCGCCCGGGGAATTATCCCGCGCTGTGTGGAAGCCATGGATCAAATTACCACCCGCGCGGTAGAAGAATTCTCCCACGCCGGTTACCCGCTCGACGCCCAATCCCTGCTTATTTTGGAATTAGACGGAAAACCAAAACAAATAGAACAAGACGCCCTGCAGCTCGAAACCATCTGCCGGCAAAACAACGCTCAAAAATTTATTCCGGCTAAGACGGAAGCCGAACGGCAAAAACTTTGGTTTGGCCGGCGCGCGGCGTACGCGGCAATGGCGCGCCTGGCCCCCAACGTCATGGTGGCGGACGGCACCGTTCCGCGCAGCGAATTGCCCCGCGCACTTAAAAAAGTGCGTGCCATTTTAGACGAAAATCATATTTTCGCGAGCTTGCTCTTTCATGCGGGCGATGGGAATTTCCATCCGCAAATTGTATTTGACGAACGCCACAAACTTGACGCATTGCGCGTTACGCGGACCGTCAAAGAGATTCTGCAAGCCTGTGTAGATTGCGGAGGCACTATTTCAGGGGAACACGGCGTAGGCGTAGAAAAACGCGCGGTTATGGCTTACCAATACGATAAGCCCACTTTGGATTTGTTTGCGCGCATCAAACGCGCGGCAGACCCCAAGAATTTAGCCAACCCGCTTAAATTAATTCCGCTGAAATACGCCGAAAAAGCACGCGCCCCGCAACCGCTTTTGGAAAATATCAAACCGCTGGCACAACAAATCCTCACCCATTGGGAAACCCATATCCCGTGTGTACCCGTGGGCGCAAACACGCGCTTGCGGACGACGGCTCACAACACCCTTTCAACCCGGGATTTGAACCAAATCCTGGAAATTGACAAAACCAATTATACCGCCACCGTACAGGCCGGTGTTACATTAGACGCCCTGGCAGCCGCACTCCAAGCCGAACAAGTCTTTTGCGTCCTGCCCGCCGGAAACGGCACGCTGGGCGGTGCGTTTTGTTCGGGCTGTATGCCGGGATTTTATCCGCATGTATTGGGGTTGGAAGCGTTGCTGCCGAATGGATCTTATGTACGCTACGGCGGCAAACTGATGAAAAATGCCGCCGGCTACCATCTATCCCGTTTATTTGCCGGGTCCCAAGGCACGTTGGGAATCGTTACCCAGCTGACTTTTCGGATTTTCGCGCAGTCCATTCCCGTTGCTGCGAATTATCCATTCCGTTCAGCGCCCGGCAATTCCTTCTGGCAGGCCATCAAAACGCAGCTGGATCCGGAAGATTTATTCCCCGCGGTACAAGGAGTCCTCGATGACTGATTTCTTTGCGCAGCTGGACTCGCAACATACCCAAAAACATCTGCCGTCGTTGCAGACCCCTTTGGGAGAACGAAGCGTATATGATTCGGTTGCTTTCTGTAACCGCTGCGGCAGCTGCCAACAAGTATGCCCCACTTACCTGCTAACCGCCGAAGAAACTTTCTCCCCGCGCGGACGCAACCAGGCAATACGCTTGCTGATAGAAGGAAAACTTAATTTATCCCGCAACCGCCCCCTGCTAAAAGCGATGGCCGACAGTTGCCTGTTATGCGGGCGCTGTACAGAGGCATGTGCCGGCAAAATCCCCACCGCCGAACACATTCTGGAATTACGGCGAACGCTGCAAACCAAAACCTTGCCGCCTTTGCTGCATAAACTGCTTTCTTGGCGCAACCGCCGCCCGAAAAGATTCGCGTTGTGTATCCGCTTGGGTTGGATGATCCGCCGGCTAGGCGTAATCCGTTTATTACGCACGCTGGGTATTACGCAATTAAACGCATTATCCTGGATTCACCACGCCGATGACATTCTCCCGGCTCCAGCCGCCGGCTTGTTTAAAAACCCGTTTTGGAGCACGAAAACGCATGCGCCGGAGAAACCGACCTTCATTTATCTTCCTTCTTTAGAAGCTGAATTTTTAATGCCCGATTTAGGCGCCGCCGTATTAAAACAAGCCGCCCAAAAACAGCATGTGCTTGTTTGGAAGAACTTTTCGAGCGGGCTTTTTGAATATATTTACGGGGATCTGCGCCAAAGCCGCCGCTTGCTGTACCGTTTAATCCGACGGCATCAACAGACCGCCGGCGGCAAACTGCCGCTGCTTACCGACAGCATAGATGTCTATTTATTCCTTCAAAAAGCGCCGCAGTTATTTTCCCGCTGGCCAAAAAAGAAACAACAGGCTCAACTCTTTGTGCAAAACCTGCGGTTCGTAACAGACATCCTTCCCAAAACGCCACTCCGCCGTATCCAATCCGGCCGGATTCGGCTGGATAAATCGGCTCTGTTTTCCTGCGAAGGAAAACCGTTTGAAACGGCAGAGAAAATATTAAAAACACAATTCAGAAAAAATTTTGTAGAGTGTTCTTATAAGAACGCGGATACGCCCGCGTTCGGTTACAGTTTTGTACAGCGTCATCTGGCCCATTCCATTATGATGCAAAATGTGCAAAATATCGCCCGAACACAGACAGGGACTGTGTTTACATTGTCGGGGCTGTCTGCTTTGGAACTTAATTTTTATTTGAAACGATTTTACCCAACCGCCAAAGCAGATCACTTAGTACGCTTACACGGGTGAAACTATGCAACCATTCAAGCCGGAAAATGGTAAGCTCTCGGCCGAAGAAAAACTGAATTTGCTGGTAGAATTCGGAGCGCGTATTTCGTGCGAACTGCGCCTGGATAAACTGTTGGATATTATCGGCCAGCAAATTACCAAAATGTTAGACGTCGGCCGCTGTACCATCTACCTCAAAGACGTGGAGAAAAATGAACTCTGGTCTAAAATTGCGCAGGGCCGCGGCTTAGAACATACGGAAATCCGCGTACCGCTTAACGGCGGCGGCATTATCTCCATCGTGGCGCGCACCGGCGAAACCATCAATCTCCCCAACGCCTACGAAGATCCCCGTTTTTCGATGGACGTGGATATGGTAACCGATTTTCGCACCCATTCCATGCTGGCCATTCCGCTCAAAAACAATTCCGGCAAAGTATTGGGCGTGTTCCAAGTCGCCAACAAATCCGACGGAACGGCGTTTGACAAAAAAGACGAAGGCATTTTGCTGTTGCTGGCTACGCTGGCCGGCAGCGCCATTGAAATCGCCAAACTCTATCAAGACGTTCACGTCGCCCAACTGGAAACCATCTACCGGCTGGCCGTCACGGCGGAATACCGCGACCAACAAGACACCCGGGCTCACTTAAAAAACATCAGCATCATTTCTTATTTGCTGGCCTTGGCGTTGGGCATGAGCAAAAAAGACGCCGATTTGATTAAAAACGCCAGTCCGCTGCACGACATCGGCAAAGTGGCACTGGCGGACAACATTTTGTTAAAGCCGGGCAAACTGACGCCGGAAGAATTTGAAATTATGAAGTCGCACACGATTTACGGCGGGCGCATTTTGGAAGGAGCTCATTCCAAAGTATTAAAAATTGCACACAAAATGGCTTGTTACCATCACGAAAAGTGGAACGGTTCGGGCTATCCCAAAGGGCTCAAAGGCGAAGAAATCCCGATAGAAGCGCGCATTATTACGGTGGCTGACGTGTTTGACGCCTTATGCGTGTTCCGGGTTTATAAAAAAGCCTGGCCGACGGACGAAGCCTATGCTTATATCTTGGGCGAATCGGGCAAATCGTTTGATCCGCACGTCGTGGCGGCGTTTAAAAAGATTTATCCGTCCGTGCGCAAACTCTACGCCAACATTTCGGTCAACCAGCCCCAACCGCAGACCAGTGATGTCCCCTCCCCAGAAAAAACGCAATTTTAAACCTTGCCTTTGCGCGGGGTTTTTTAACACCGTTGTTTTCTTCCTGGCGGTTTCGGCGCAGAAAATACTACAATATAGTGTCCTTTTGGCTTTCAACCCAAAGTACCATTTTGCTTGCGAGGTTTTTGATGGAGAAAGAGACGATACTCCTCGGTCTGTCGGGCGGCGTGGATTCCGCGGCGGCGGCCGTATTGCTTAAACAGCAAGGTTACCGCGTCATCGGCGCGACGATGCTCATTTGGGATCCTTCTCTTCCCGTACCGGCCGGCCCTTACCAAAAGAATGCCTGCTTGTCACCCGACAAGGAAGACGTCAGCGAAATTGAAAACCTGGCGCGAAAATTGGGCATTGAATTTTTACCCGTGGACTGCCGCCAACAGTACCGTCAAACGGTGCTGGATAACTTCCGGCAGGAATATGCCTGCGGACGCACGCCCAACCCGTGCGTGCTGTGCAACAGCGTCATCAAGTTTGGCGTCTTGCCTGCGGCGGCCAAAGCGCAGGGCGTTGCTTTTGATAAATTTGCCACCGGTCATTATGCCCGCGTGGAAAAAGACTCGCAGACCGGGAAATATCTGTTGAAAAGAGCGAAAGATTTATCCCGCGACCAAAGCTACTTTTTGCACCGTTTAACCCAAAATCAACTTTCGCAGGTGTTGTTCCCGCTGGGCGAAATGACCAAACCCGAAATCCGCGAAGTGGCACGCCAAGCGGGATTGGCCGTTGCGGACAAAGAAGACAGCCAGGATTTTTATTGCGGCGATTATAATGCTTTATTAAATTTTCCCAATCAGCCCGGCGACATTGTTACGTTAGACGGCAAAAAGGTGTCCCGCCATAATGGAATCTGGGGTTATACCATCGGCAAACGCAAAGGACTCGGCATCAGCGGTTTTAAAACGCCGATGTATGTGGTGCGCATTGACGCCCCTAACAATCAGGTAGTGATCGGCCCTAAAGAAGCGCTCTATTCCAAAACGCTTCAGGCAGATCACGTCAGCTGGGTGGCGGGAGAACCGCCGGCGGAAAATTTTGGCTGCGATATAAAAATTCGCAACTTGCACGTACCCGCCAAAGCGCAGGTAACGGTGGGCGAAGACGGCTCCTTCTCCGCGGAATTTGAAGAACCGCAATTATCGGTTACCGCCGGGCAATCCGCCGTGTTATACGATGGCGATATCGTACTGGGTGGAGGAATCATTAAATAAGCTTCTTAGACCATAAAAAAACGGGCGGCTGAAAACCGTCCGTTTTTTTATCTTCCCGTTTCATTTACGAAAACAATTCCTTAAAGAAACTCTTTTTCCCGCCGGTTTCTTTCGCCAGTTCTTCCAAGAGTTCTTTCTGGCGCGCCGTTGGTTTCTTGGGGACTTCAATTTTTACGTTAACCAGCAGATCCCCAAAGCCTTTCTTTCCCAGTTTCGGCATGCCGTTTCCTTGCAGTTTTAAGGTGGCACCAAACTGCGTCCCTTTCGGAATATCCAATTCCACTTCTTTGCCTTCAATGGTCGGAACTTTAATGCTGCCGCCCAGCACGGCTTGCGGATAGGTAATCTGAGCATCTAACACCAAATCGTCGCCCTGGCGTTTGAAGATTTTATGTTCTTTGACGTGCACTTCCACATATAAATCGCCAAACCCGCCGCCGTTCGTGCCGATATCGCCGCCGTTGGACACCCGCAGCGTAACTCCGGAACGCACCCCGGAAGGAACTTTAACGGTCAGTTTTTCTTTCACCCGTTTCGTACCGCTGCCGCGGCATTCGGGGCAGGGTTTTTCCACCACCGTTCCTTTTCCGCCGCAGTCCGGGCATACTTGGCGCATACTAAAAAATCCTTGGGAATACGTTACCGTTCCCGTGCCGTTGCAAGAGCGACAGGTCTTGCGGGCGCTGCCGGGCGCGGCGCCTGAACCGTCGCAGGCGGAACAATTGTCCATACGCGTATAATCTACGGGAATTTCTTTGCCCATAAAAGCTTCTTCCAGCGTTAAAGTAACGTCCAGCTTTAGGTCTTCCCCTCGCTGCGGGCGGGGGCTTTGCCTTCTGCCGCCGCCAAATCCGCCGCCGAAAATATCTCCAAAAACGGAACCGAATATATCATTGATATCGCCAAATCCGCCGGCATTGAAACCGCCGAATCCGCCCGCACCGGCCACGCCTTCGTGTCCGTATTGGTCATACATGCGTTTTTTTTGCGGATCGGACAGCACGGAAAAAGCTTCGTTTATTTTTTTAAACTGTTCTTCGGCTTCTTTATTGCCGGGATTGCGGTCGGGGTGATATTTCATTGCCTGTCGGCGGAAGGCTGATTTTATTTCCACTTCCGAGGCCGTACGTTCTACACCAAGTACTTGATAATAATCTTCTTTCATTTTAGTGGGCATAATCCTGCAGAATCACTTTTAAAATCTCATTATATATATTTTATTAAATTTACACTCGGCCTGCACAATTGCTGCTTTTGCAAGGAGCGGAAACCAAACGCATAAAATAGCAACGGAAGGAACAATTATGTTATAATATATATACAAATTAAGGGAGAGCAACCCTCTTCCGCCCTGCCCGAAAGGGCAAGGGCGTGGGGTGTTGTCTCTTTATTTGGTATAATAAACTTATGTACGCAATTATAGAAACTGGTGGAAAACAGTACTGGGTAAAACCCGGTCAAGATCTGCAGGTTGAAAAACTGGACGCGAAAGCGGGCGAGAATGTAGAACTGAAAGTTCTCTGGGCCGCTGACGAAGAAGGTACCTCAGCAGATACCAAAGCCGGTAACACGGCCAAGGTCACCGCTCAAGTGGTCAAACATTTGAGAGGTCCGAAAATCCTCGTATTCAAG